>JBASYJ010000274.1:0-2856 GCA_049277435.1 Prolixibacteraceae bacterium | reverse complement strand
CAGTTCTTCACCCATGAACGGCGAAATTGTATCCGAAAAAACGAAAACAATCTTTTTTCAGATCAAAGACAGCATATTTTCCCTGCAGCACGAAACAAACGAAATAAAACTGGTTTACGTTTTCCCTGAAGATTTTAAAGCTTCGATTACCACAGTCAATGCTGATGGTACTTTGCTGGCCGGTTCGAGGGCAACTGAAGAAGAAAAGGAAATCCTGAAAAATAATCCAAAGAAAAGCGATTTTTTCAACCTGATTTACGAAGCAAAACTCCCCAAAACCTTATTTACGATCAACGTACAGACTGCCGAACTGAATAAACTATTTACCGACAGCGCCTGGCTGAATCACGTTCAGTTTTCATCGGTAAATCCCGATTTACTGATGTTTTGCCACGAAGGTCCCTGGCATAAAGTCGACCGGGTCTGGACCATCGATGTAAATACGAAACAGGTGACTCAGATTCATCACCGCACCATCGATCGCGAAATCTGGGGCCACGAATGGTTTGGCAAAAGCGGTAAAACCATCTGGTTCGATCTCCAGCAACCCAGAGGTGAAGTGTTTTTCGTAGGTGGCTACGATGTTGCTACTGGTGAGGAAAAGAAATACAGCCTCGAACGAAACGAGTGGAGTGTGCATTACAATTCCAATTCATCCGAAACTCTTTTTGCCGGCGATGGCGGCGATCCGGGCTCTGTTGCCAAAGCTCCGGATGGAAAGTGGATCTATTTATTTACTCCTGAAGGTGAAAAATTCAAGTCGGAGAAACTGGTCAACATGAAACATCACCAATACAAGCTGGAACCAAATGTTCATTTTAGTCCCGATGACCAATGGATCATTTTCAGGGCAAACTTCGAAGGCGAATCGAATGTTTATGCTGTTGAAGTGCAGAAAACTGAAATTTAAACTCTCGCGAATCTGAACGAACTTTTAATGAATTCAGGACAAAAAAATAAAATCGTATTTTTAACACTTAATTCATTTTCAGGCTCTAAATTCAATTCTAAAAATTCAGGAATGAAAAAAATATCCATTTTTTATCTGGCCATAATGCTGTTGAGTTTACTGGCTGCAACCAATTCGCAGGCTCAAAAAAAACATCAGGGGAAACTGGCAGCTAAACCACTTTTCAGAGATCCGGTTTTCGACGGAGCTGCCGACCCGACGATCATCTGGAATAAAAAGGAACAAAAATGGTTCATGTTTTACACCAACCGCAGGGCAAACGCGAAAAATGAAACCGGGGTCACCTGGGTTCACGGAACACGGATCGGGATTGCCGAATCGTCGGATGACGGTGCTACCTGGACTTACCGCGATACTGCCAACATCAATTACCGTCCAACCCCGGAATATACCCATTGGGCACCAGAAGTGATTGAAAACAATGGACTTTACCACATGTACCTGACATATGTTCCCGGAATTTTTACCGATTGGAATCATTCCCGGGATATTCTGCATCTGACCAGCACCGATTTGCTCAACTGGAAGTATGAATCAACGCTGCAACTGGCCTGCGATAAGGTAATTGATGCCTGTGTGTTACATCTGCCCGATGGAAACTGGCGGATGTGGTACAACAACGAGAAAGATAAAAAATCGATTTATTATGCCGATAGCCCCGATTTATACAACTGGGTTGACAAAGGAAAAGCGCTTGGCGACCGGGGAGGAGAGGGGCCAAATGTTTTCCGCTGGAAAGGAAAATATTGGATGCTCATTGATAACTGGGCCGGAATGGGATTGTATTTTTCTGATGATTTGCTGAGCTGGACAAAGCAGCCAACCCGGATTCTCGAAGAACCGGGCACTGGTCCTGAAGACGGAACCATGGGTGGGCATGCACAGGTGGTTGTGAATGGCGACCGGGCTTTTGTGATCTATTTTCTTCATCCGGGCAGGATTAAAAATAAACCTGAACCTGCCGATCCTGTTGAGTCACGCCGCAGTTTAATTCAGATTGCCGAGCTCGAATATCAGGATGGAACCATTTCCTGTGACCGGAATAAACCGGTTTTCATTAAACTGAAACATTAATAATTGCCTTTTAAACATTGTGAATCTTTGTGTCTTACTGCTTTTGTGGCAAAAAATAAATAATTTGATCATGAAAAGACCTAACTCAGAAATAAAGATTTATACCCTTTTATCCTTTGTTTTTCTCTTTTATGGATTGAACGTTTTTGCGCAACGGCAAATGGAAATGCTGGACCGGGGACTTGTTGTTCTGCACACTCCAGGCGATTCTGCTTTTGTCAGCTGGCGTTTGCTGGGTAACGAACCCGACGAAATTGCGTTCAATCTCTACCGCCAAAGTGGCACCGAAAAACCAGTTAAACTGAACAAAAAACCAATTACTGAAAGCACCAGTTTTCAGGATGGGAAACCGGACTTTTCCAAAGACAATACCTGGTTTGTAAAACCAATCCTGAAAGGAAAAGAATTGGAAGCCGGTAAACCATATCCATTAAAGTCTGATTCTCCCGTTCAGCAATACTTCAATATTCCCTTAAAAACTCCGGAAGGGTACTCCCCAAACGATTGTTCTGTGGGAGATCTGGATGGTGATGGTGCGTATGAAATTATCGTTCATCAAACTGGCCGAAGCATCGACACACCTTCAACCGGAATTTCAGGAATACCCGTATTTCAGGCCTATAAACTCGACGGAACACTTCTGTGGGAAATCAGTCTGGGAAAAAATATCCGTGAAGGCGCTCATTACACACAATTTATGGTTTATGATCTCGATGGGGATGGAATCGCCGAATTTGCCTGCAAAACCGCTGATGGAACCATCGATGGAAAAGGAACGGTGATTGGCGATTCGGCAAAAGATTACCGGAATC
>JBASYJ010000273.1:0-6879 GCA_049277435.1 Prolixibacteraceae bacterium | reverse complement strand
CAGGCCAAAACTGGAAACAAGCCTGAATATTAAATTATTATTGCCTTAAATAAGTATAAAAATGGAGGATTGGCTTTGAAATTCGAATGTCATTTTTTTCTATATTTGTACCTTTTAAAAATTAAGGCATAAATACCGGTATTGATGAGTAATAAATTTCAGGTTTACAAGCAATTAGACCTTTCCGAAATCAATAAGGAAGTATTGAAAAGATGGGAAGACGACGATACATTTCATAAAAGTATTTCGACCCGTGAAGGTCATCCAACTTTTGTATTTTACGAAGGGCCACCTTCGGCAAACGGAATGCCCGGCATCCATCACGTGATGGCCCGTGCAATTAAAGACACGTTTTGCCGCTATAAAACCATGAAGGGATTTCGCGTTCACCGTAAGGCGGGCTGGGATACACATGGACTTCCGGTGGAACTTGGAGTTGAAAAATCACTTGGAATTACAAAGGACGATATCGGTAAAAAAATTACAGTGGCCGAATACAATGCAGCCTGCCGGACCGAGGTCATGAAATATACCCGTGAGTGGGAAGAGCTGACCCGTTTGATGGGGTACTGGGTAAATATGGATGATCCGTATATCACGTATGACAACCGTTACATCGAAACTATCTGGTGGTTACTGAAACAGCTGTTCGAGAAAAACCTGCTGTACAAAGGCTATACGATTCAGCCATTTTCGCCGGCTGCCGGAACCGGACTCAGCTCACATGAGTTGAACCAACCGGGTTGTTACCGCGATGTAAAAGACACCACAGCCATTGCACAGTTTAAAGCCATCCGCGACGAAAAATCGGAATTCCTTTACGAAAATTTAGATACCGATCTGTATTTCCTTGCCTGGACCACTACTCCATGGACTTTGCCTTCGAATACCGCATTGTGTGTAGGGCCGAAAATTACCTATGTCAAAGTACGGTCGTTCAATCCATATACGGGCGAACCGGTTACTCTTATTCTGGCGAAAAACCTGTTTGCCACCCATTTCGATCTCAGGAACGAAGCATTGTCACTCGAAGATTATAACCCCGGTGATAAGAAAATTCCATACCGGGTCCTGGCCGAATATTCAGGAACAGAACTTGAAGGAGTGAATTACGAACAGCTGATTGGCTGGGTGAAGCCGAAAGGTGATGCGTTCAGGGTTATTACCGGTGATTTTGTTACTACAGAAGATGGTACCGGAATCGTACACATTGCGCCAACTTTTGGAGCCGATGACGACCGGGTGGCCAAACAACATGGAATTGTTCCGCTGATTGTGGATGATAAAGACGGAAAAAGACAACCACTGGTTGACCGGAATGGCCGTTTTTTCCTGATTGAAAATATGGATCCGGGATTCGTTGCCGCATACGTGAATCAGGAAACTTATCCTGAATATGCCGGCCGGTTCGTGAAGAATGAATACAACGAGAAACTTGGTGACGACGATGCAACGGTAGATATCGACATCTGTGTGATGCTGAAAGGCCAAAACAAAGCTTTCAAAGTTGAAAAGCATGTTCACACCTATCCTCATTGCTGGAGAACCGACAAACCAATTCTATATTATCCGCTCGATTCCTGGTTCATAAAAACCACCGCGGTAAAAGATAAAATGATCGCCCTGAACAACACCATCAACTGGAAACCACAATCAACCGGAACCGGACGATTTGGAAACTGGCTGGAAAATCTGGTGGATTGGAATCTAAGCCGCTCACGTTTCTGGGGAACTCCGCTTCCGATCTGGAGAACTGAAGATGGTTCGGAAATTAAATGTATTGGTTCGACTCAGGAGTTGATGAATGAAATTGATGCCGCTGTTGCTGCCGGTTTCATGGAAAAAAATATTTATGCCGGTTTCGAAATTGGAAACAACTCAAAAGACAACTACGAAAAGATAGATCTTCACCGGCCATTTGTCGATGATATTTTCCTGGTTTCGGAGAGTGGTAAAAAAATGTTCCGCGAGCCTGATCTGATCGATGTCTGGTTCGATTCGGGGGCGATGCCTTTTGCTCAGCGTCATTACCCTTTCGAGAACAAGGAAAAATTCAATGAAGTTTATCCGGCTGATTTTATTGCTGAAGGTGTTGATCAAACGCGTGGATGGTTTTTTACGCTTCATGCAATTTCAACCATGATCAGCGATAATGTCGCGTTTAAGAATATTATTTCGAATGGGTTGGTTCTCGACAAGAATGGTAATAAAATGTCGAAACGGCTTGGCAATGCGGTTGATCCGTTTGCTTCGATTGAAGAATACGGTTCAGATGCCCTGCGCTGGTACATGTTAACCAATTCGCAACCCTGGGATAACCTGAAATTCGATCTTGCCGGAGTGGATGAAGTTAAACGTAAATTCTTCGGAACACTTTACAATACCTACAATTTCTTCGCCATGTATGCCAACATCGATGGTTTTACATTTGCTGAAGACGAAATTCCGGTTGATGAAAGACCTGAACTCGATCGCTGGGTAATTTCGTTGCTGAATACCCTGATAAAGGAAGTTGGTGAAAGTCTTGAAAATTATGAACCAACCCGCGCCGGACGTGCCATTTCTGAATTCGTTTCAGAAAATCTGAGCAACTGGTTTGTTCGTTTAAGCCGCAAACGCTATTGGGGCGGTTCGTATGACAAGGAAAAAATTTCGGCTTATCAGACTTTATATACCTGTTTGAATTCGGTCGCGAAACTTTCGGCACCGATTGTTCCATTTTACGCCGATCTGTTGTACACCGACCTGAATAAGATTTCAGGGAAAGAAACCGATCAGAGTGTGCATTTGGCCGATTTTCCGGTTTTTGATGAATCGTTGATCAATACCGATCTGGAACAAAAAATGGCCCTGGCGCAAAAAGCTTCATCCATGATTCTGGGTCTTCGCCGCAAGGAAAAATTAAAAGTTCGTCAGCCTTTGGCTAAAATTATGGTTCCGGTTTTGAATCCTACCTTTCAGGAACAATTTGATGCTGTAAAAAACATCATTCTTTCTGAAGTTAACGTAAAAGAGGTTGAGTATCTGACCGATGCGGCAGGTATCATCAGTAAAAAAATTAAGGCAAATTTTAAAACCTTAGGACCTAAATTCGGTAAACTGATGAAGCAAATTTCAGGAGAAATAGCCGGTTTTAATCAGGAAGATATCAGTAAATTGGAAAAAACCGGAAATTTTGATTTGAATATTGGTGGTGAAACAATTTCGCTAAGTCTGGAAGATGTTGAAATACAGACCGAAGATATTCCCGGATGGCTTGTTGCCAGTGAAGGAAGTTTGACTATCGCGCTGGATATTGTTTTGTCGGAGGAATTGAAACAGGAGGGTATTGCAAGGGAATTTATCAACAAAATTCAGAATATCCGTAAAGAAAGTGATTTTGAAGTAACTGACCGTATTGTTCTGAAAATTCAGAAAAACGAGTTTTATAATCTTGCAGTAGAGAATTTTAAAGAATACATCAGCAATCAAACCCTTGCTTCTGAATTGGTTATGCTCGACCTGATTGATGAGGAAAATTCGAACCTGGTGGATATCGATTCGGAGGTGGTGGCACGGATACAGGTACTTAAAAAAGCCTAGCCGGAACATTTCCAGAATGATTATTAGACTGTTTGAAATCGAAATATTTTTATACTTTTAGAGTCTGGGTCAGGTCAGGAAATATTGAATCAGGCACGCAATTAAAGCTAAATGTTATGAGCGAGAAAAATAGATATTCGGACGAGGAATTACAGGAATTCAAAATGATAATTCTTGATAAACTCGAAAAAGCACAAAAGGATTATGTGATGTATAAAAGTTCGATTACCCAAAGTGATGGGAACGATACGCAGGACACATCACCAACCTTTAAAGTCCTTGAAGAGGGTGCTGCCACTTTATCAAAAGAAGAAGCTGGTAAGCTGGCTCAGCGTCAGCAGAAGTTTATACAATATCTTCAGGCTGCCCTGGTCCGGATCGAAAATAAAACCTATGGCATCTGCCGCGAAACCGGGAAGTTAATTTCGAAAGAAAGATTGCGTGCTGTTCCGCATGCAACCCTCAGCATTGATGCAAAGAACAATCAGAAATAAAGATTTTCAAAATAGTTTGCAAAATGGTTGGAGGGAGAGATTCTTCCAATCTTTTTTTAGATGCGTTGATGATGACAAAATTAAAAAAGTCTCTACTTATAGTAGTTTTGGTTTTACTGGTTGATCAAATCCTGAAATTCTGGATTAAAACAAACATGACCCTGGGTGAAGAATTCCCGGTAATTGGAAATTGGTTCCTGATTCATTTCGTTGAAAACAACGGGATGGCTTTCGGATTCGAATTTGGCGGCGACTATGGTAAAATATTCCTGAGTATGTTTCGTGTACTGGCGGTATTCGGAATTGGCTGGTATATTCTTAAACTGGTGAAACAAAATATTCCGATGGGTTTTATTGCCTGCGTTTCGCTGATTTTTGCCGGAGCTATCGGAAATATTATTGACAGTGCTGTTTATGGACTAATATTTAACGACAGTTATGGTCAGGTTGCCACTTTATTTCCTGAAGGTGGCGGCTATGCCTCCTTTTTGCACGGACGGGTTGTGGACATGTTCTATTTCCCTTTAATCTCAGGTGTTTATCCAGATTGGGTACCATTTGCCGGTGGAAGCGATTTTCAGTTCTTCCGTCCCGTATTTAATGTAGCCGATTCGGCTATCTCAATCGGAATATTCTCTATTATTCTTTTTTACCGCACCCAGTTTAACAAGCTTGAATCTGCAGCGTTTGAACCCAATCAGGAAGAGGTAAAAAACGAATCAGAACCACTTCTTGATCAGGTAGAGGAATCAAAGGAAAATTGATTGTTTTACTTGCGAAATAACAATGAATTCAGTAAACTTGCACTCCGAAAAAAGGAGTTCTGTTTTTCCTGAAAATGTCTCACAAAATAAGGAAAACAATACAATATTTTAGGGCCTATAGCTCAGTTGGTTAGAGCACCTGACTCATAATCAGGGAGTCACTGGTTCAAGCCCAGTTGGGCCCACTTGAAAATCAAGCAGTTACATTAAGTTGTAACTGCTTTTTTATTTCTCATACATACAATCTACATACAAATTGCGTCAAAAAGTAGAATCATAGGTTATAAAAAGCAAATATCACTTTGGATGTATTCCTCTGCCCAGTTCATGGTTTCGTTCCAGGTATGATAACAATCTTAAATTAGTTTGGTGACCTCCCTTTGATGTCAGAATCTACCAAATCAACATGAAATTTGTGAATTGTTGATAACTAAACTCTAATAGCGCTTTTGTCTTTCCTGTTAAGAAATTCATTCAAAACATCTATATATCAATCATTTATGCTTGTAATTTTACTTTAGTTATTTGAAATATTTTGAGACACCGGTAATTTTTAGGGAAGGGTATGTTTTTGCTTGCTTCATGCCCTTCCTATTTTCCAATTAAGCAAGCATAAAAAAGCAAGCAAAATGAATACAATTATTACAACCATTGTTACAGCAGCAGTAACATATTCAACGGTTACAGTACCTGCAACATCATTTGAATCTTGGTATGATGAATACAATAGGAATCTCACGCAGGAGATTAAATATGAGCCTTCCATCGAAGAATCAGATTCAAAATCAGAAGTTGGTAATGAAAAATTCAATTACCTGTATGTGAATCCAGTATTGCATAAATTTATCCTACACCAACCAGAATGTTACAAGCCAAAAAAATCCTTCACTTTTCATTACCTATATTTTTACAGTTCAATATGGTATCTGAATAATGTAGATAGGCGTTATGGAGGGAAAGATTATGCCAATATCCATCGCAAAACAATAACTGAGATTATAAGCCGAGATATATACGATGAACTGGTGAGTAATTCAATTAAATGGAATATAATTGAAGAAAATCCTTATAAAAAATATCAAGTTGGCTGGTTCAGTAAAAGTTACAGGTTAAAAGAACCATTTGGTATCAATGTTCAAAGGTTCATTATTGAAGATCGTCTAATAAACCGGAAGATAAACGAGCATAAAATGAGCCTAAAAAAAGAGATTAAACATCAACCATTACCATATCAATATCTATCTATGACAAATACATTCATTGATATGGATATTGCAAGTGCTACCCAATTAAATAAAGTCAAGTACCTGATTCATGAACCAAAGAAGTACGACTCCAATTTTTATTCAATTTCAGAATATGATGATGGTAATTACCGATTCTCAGTTGATGAATTTGGGAACAGGGCGCATACGAATTTAACAAATCTAAGTACAGAACTGAGGCAATTTCTCACAGTAGAAGGTGAACCACTTGCTCAAATTGATATTAGTAACTCTCAACCACTGTTCTTTTACTTACACCTTAAAGATCTCACAGACATACCGCAATCTGAAAAGGATAAGTACCGGGACATAGTTGAAACTGGTAAATTTTATGAATTTTTCATGAGCAAATTGAATATCTCATTTGAGAAAAGGGGGAAATTTAAACACAAAATTCTTGCTTCGATATTCTTTGACAAATACAGAAGAAAGGAAAGCAGGTATATCAAAGTATTTAAACAAGATTTTCCATCTATTTCAGCCTATATAAAAAAACTAAGGATGAAAGACTATAAAACCCTAGCCCGAGTTCTTCAACAGACAGAGAGTAAGTTTGTTATTGAAGGTATCGTTGCAGAGTTCATAAAGTACTTTGGAGACTCAAATGAATTTATTTCAACTATACATGATAGTGTAGTTGTTAAAACCGTAAGCATTCGGTAAATCCCGTCTTGTTTTCTTAGAAATCTGTCTTTCTATTTCAGAGTTTCTCTATAATGTTCAGAGAACTTTGAGAGTTTTTGGAGACGAACTGTTACAATTTTTGTTTTTGAG
>JBASYJ010000272.1:0-1764 GCA_049277435.1 Prolixibacteraceae bacterium | reverse complement strand
CAGATCAATAGTTCCGATTTTCACAGTAATTTCTTTATTCGACAATTAAATTGAATGCAAAGTAAACAACAAAGTTGCAGAGTGACAAAGCACCCGAATTTTATTCAGGCATTTAAAATTCTTTGATCCTCTTTGCGCAACTAAAACATTTGATTCTCCGTCTTGTTTTAGAAAAATAACTGATCATGAAAACACTGCATTCCCTGAAACTATTTTTGATGCTGATTCTTCTTACCACGATGAGTTGCGAAGAAATCATTTTAGACAAATCATTTACATTCGGAAATGAGTCGGAATTCCGTATTAATCAGCTGTATTCTACTTCCGACGGACAATGTACCTTCCGAATTACAGAAATCAGCGATTCGCGTTGCCCGGAAGGAGTTGTTTGTATTTGGGCTGGCGAAGTTACCGTGAAAGGAAAGTGGACGGCATACAATGAGCAAACCAATGTGGAACTACATTCATTAGTTAAAGACCAGGAAATTCAGCCTGAAGGTTACACCATCACCATTATTGATGCAAAACCATATCCCAAATACGGAACAGAAACCAAACCTGAAGATCTGGTCATTACCCTGAAAATCCAGAAGAATTAAACAATTAAAAACCACTTAATTACCTGAGTAGTTTTACCCCAATTGGTATTTCTTCAGTGTACGTTTTCCACCTGATGATTTTACAAAGCATTTGCAGCCAGTTTCATTCTTGGAATTGAGTTGCAATTCGAGTATATTCAACACGCCTATTCTTTTAAACCAAACTTAGTTTTTCCGGAATATTTATCCGGAAAAATTGTACTTCAGGATAAATCTTAAAAAATCAGGACTTGGAAAACTATTACGAAAAACAATTTGAGTTGCGGTATTTTGAGATGAATCAGTTTGGAGAAGCTGCTTCAACCACCATTTTAACCTTGCTGGAGGAAACTGCTGCAGACCACTGCCATTCGATCGGTCACAGTTTGTACGACCTGATGGATCAGAATATCGGATGGGTTTTGCTTTCAGGAGTCATGAAAATGGAACGTTTCCCCAAATACAAGGAAAAAATTACCATCCGGACCTGGCTTTCCCATTATTCAATCGTGCAGGGATACCGCGAAAATGTGATCTATGATGAACAGAGAAATATCATTGGAGTGGCAAAGGGTCAATGGGTTTTCTTTGATATCCAACAAAGAAGACCGATTCCGATTTTTGAGGACATCAAGGAGAAATGGTCGTTCTGTTCCGAAGAAAGTATTGAGTACAACATCAGGAAAAAGATTGTGCCCATTACCTCCGGAAGTTACATGAAAGAATTTAAAATTAACCGCTTCGATGTTGACACCAATCTGCATGTGAACAACATCCGCTACCTGCAATGGATGATGGAATCGATCCCCGATGAGGTAATCGAGAATTATTATTTGCATTCGATCGATGGGCGATTCATTGCGGAAGCCCAGTATGGCGATACGATTTTGTCGTTTACCGAACGCGATACGGAAGAAAATTCGTTTGTCCATTCGATAAAAACAGTCACCAACAACCGGTTTTGTGCCACGGCAAAAACTATCTGGAAGGAAAGGTCGAAATAACGCAAATCCAAAACTCATTCGTATCTATTCCCAAAAGAACTTGGAGCTTGAAGAAGCACGGGTAATATTATAGCCAGCCAATTTCATTTCGCAATTCTAATTATTTTTCATAATTTCATAAATCTAATCAAAATAAAACTAATCATGAGCGGTGCCGGACATATTGCAGATATGATTGCCCG
>JBASYJ010000271.1:0-31840 GCA_049277435.1 Prolixibacteraceae bacterium | reverse complement strand
AGTTGCCGTAATTTTGTATTGTATTTCTACTTTAGGCGCGTTCTTCTAACGGTTAGGAAACCGGTTTCTCAATCCGGAGATGGCAGTTCGATTCTGCTACGCGCTACACATTCTATTTCAACAATTCAGCAATCACCTTTTTCATTTCCTGAAATTCTTCCTCTTTGTAGAGTCTGGTCATGTATACAATTTTACCTGTTTTGTCGAGGATCACATTTCGGGTGACACCTGCCTCTTTTTCAGCAAACTGATAAAATATACCGCCCCTGGGATCAAGCAATAAGGGATAAGTTACCGGAATCTCTTTGGCAAATTTCACCACTTTTTCCTGAGGTTCGTCCAGATCAATTCCAAACAAGGCAAAGTTTGTATTGTTTTTATATTTCTTCCAAATATCGGATTCGATGTGTGGCATTTCTTTCCTGCAAACCGAACACCAGCTGGCCGTAAACTGCAACATAACCACTTTGCCTTTCAAATCTGCAGTTCGGATTGTTTTTCCATCAGCAGTTGTGGCAGTAAATTCAGGAACCTGCTGACCAATTTTTACAATATACCCGTAATCAGCCGGAATTTCCTTTGCAGATATTTGTGCTTTTGCTGCTACTGCAAAAAACAACAAAAAATAAACTAAATATTTCATAGATGAATCTTTAATATCCAATACTCAATAATGAATAACCAATATCCAAAATAACCTGGGACTTGAAACTTTTTTCAATTAAACACCACCGTTTTATTCTTATATACCAGCACTTTGCGCTGCAAATGTTTAAAAACGGCATGCGACAGCACAATTTTCTCCAGATCACGTCCCTTCCGAACCAGGCGTTCAACCGTATCCGTGTGGTTACAGCGAGTTACATCCTGTTCGATAATCGGACCTCCATCCAGATCGCTGGTCACGTAATGGCTGGTCGCACCAATGATTTTCACACCTCGCTCGTATGCTGCATGATAAGGTTTTGCACCGGCAAACGCAGGTAAAAACGAGTGGTGAATATTGATGATCTTATTGGGGAACTGAGCAACGAATTCAGGAGAAAGAACCTGCATGTATCGGGCCAGTACAATAAAATCGATATGATGTTTTTTCAGCAATTCAACTTCGGCAGCTTCCTGTTCTGCTTTGTTTTCTTTTGTTACCGGAATATATTGAAACTCGATATCGAAACGATGTGCAACAGGTTCCAGATCCATGTGATTGCTAATGATTACGGGAATTTCAACATCCCACTCACCAGCAGTGTAGCGTGAAAGCATATCAAACAGACAATGTGACATTTTTGAAACAAAA
The DNA here is from genome assembly GCA_049277435.1 of Prolixibacteraceae bacterium. Lineage (GTDB taxonomy): Bacteria > Bacteroidota > Bacteroidia > Bacteroidales > Prolixibacteraceae > Aquipluma. The sequence goes on along the minus strand of JBASYJ010000271.1, from coordinate 30,543 downwards.
ATCGCCATCCGGGGAATCTGTTTCGAAAAATGCAGGGAATAATTCATGTTTAGCTTATCGGCAATCAGCGTAAAAAAGTACTCTTTGATTTTATCCTGAGGAATAGCAAAACCATCCAGTTCCCATTCCACCCGCATATAGAAAATCTGTTCCGCACGGTCGACATACTGATCAAGATAAATAATGTTTCCGTTATTTTTATTCAGAAACTCAGTTACTGTAGCCAGAATCCCCTGCCGGTCAGGACAGTGAATTAGCAGGATGGCAGTATTTTTTTTCTCTCTAAGTGGCTTAATACTTTTCATTTTATAATGTTCCCTTAGTTGATGGAAGTTCTGTATTAAAAACATCTTTCCGGATGGCCATTTTAATGGCTCTTGCCAAAGCTTTAAAGATACCTTCAATTTTGTGATGTTCGTTGGTTCCCTCTGCCTGAATATTCAGGTTTGCCATAGCGGTATCCGAAAATGATTTAAAGAAATGAAAAAACATTTCAGTCGGCATTTCTCCTACTTTTTCACGTTTGAATTCGGCATTCCAGACAATCCACGGACGACCGCCAAAATCGAGGGCAACCTGCGCCAGACAATCGTCCATTGGCAAACAATAACCGTATCGTTCAACACCACGCTTGTCCCCAAGTGCCAGTTTAAAAGCTTCACCCAATGCAAGAGCGGTATCTTCAATCGTATGATGTTCGTCTACTTCCAGATCTCCGTCAACTTTTATCCTTAAATCTACTCCGGAGTGGCGGGCAATCTGGTCGAGCATGTGATCGAAAAATCCAAGTCCGGTTTGAATATCACCTTTCCCGGTTCCGTCCAGATTCAGTTCAACCTGTATTTTTGTTTCTTTTGTATTTCGTACAACTTTTGCTGTGCGGTCGGGGGCAGCAACTTTGGCATAAATCTCATCCCAATCGTTTGTTACAAGGACACAAAACTCAGCCAATCCTTTTTCCTGAAGTTCGTTCACCAGCGAACCATCGTTTATCAGGATTCCTTTTGCCCCCAGGTTTTTTGCCAGTTGGATATCAGTCAGCCGGTCACCAAGTACAAAACTATTTGCCAGATCGTAACTTCCATCCAGATATTTGCCCATCATCCCTAATCCGGGCTTCCGGGTCGGAGCATTGTCGTGCGGGAAATGTCGATCGATCAGGATATCGTCAAATACCACTCCTTCTTTTTCAAACGCATTCAGGATTTTATTATGGGTTGGCCAGAAGGTATCTTCAGGAAAACTGGCTGTTCCCAAACCATCCTGATTGGTTACCATGACCAGTTCGTACGACAGATTTTTTGCAATAAAATGCATGTTCCGGAATACTTTGGGCAGGTATTCGAGTTTTTCGAGCGAGTCAATTTGCTCATCTTCGGTTTCATAAATCAGCGTTCCGTCGCGGTCGATAAATAATGCTTTTTTCATGTGTCAATACTTGTTTTTACCACAGAGAACACAGAGAAAAAAAAGAGTTTTAAAAATTCTAATCTCTATGATTCCTTAATATTTCTGTGGTTAAATATTTTATTTCATTTGTAATACAGAAATCAGATCAGTTCTTTTAACGCTTTTCTCAGCCTCTTGTTTTCTTCAGGAGAGCCAATCGTGATACGTAAACTATCTTCACAAAGCGCCACTTTTGACCGGTCGCGAACGATGATTTTCTGTTCGGTCAGGTATTCGTAAATGCCGCGTGCATCGTGCATTTTCACCAGAATAAAATTGGCATCCGAAGGATAAACTACCTGCACAAATGGCAATTTGAATAATTTCTGAACCATCTTTCCGCGTTCTTCCAGAATGGTCTTCACCCATTCCTCCTTTTCCTGAATACGATCCAGCAATTCAAGCGCTTTTTGCTGAGTTAAAATATTGATGTTATACGGATATTTAATTTTATTAAAAATCCGTATAATTTCAGGTTGAGCAAATGCCATCCCCAGGCGGATTCCAGCCATTCCCCAGGCTTTGGAGAAAGTCTGCAAAACAATCAGATTGTTGTATTTGTCCAGTTCGGGCAACAAGCTGCTTTCAGGGGCGAAATCGATGTAAGCTTCATCAACCACAACCAAACCGTCAAATTCAGACAGTAATTTTTCAATTTCACTTTTTTCCAAAAGGTTTGCTGTCGGATTATTTGGCGAGCAGATGAAAACTGCTTTCGTGTATAGGTTTGCCGAATCGAGTAATTTTTGCGCACTGAATCCAAAATCGTCATTCAATTTTACCTTCCGAACCTCCACATTATTTATGTCGGCCGAAACCTGGTACATGCCGTAAGTCGGATCGATCGTCACAATGTTGTCGACTCCCGGTTCACAAAATGCACGGAAAATAATATCGATTGGCTCGTCGCTCCCGTTTCCCAGAAAAATTTTCTCAGGTGTAATATTCTTAATTCCTGAAATTTTGGTTTTCAGTTCCCATTGCAGCGGATCCGGATACCGGTTATATGGTGCATTGAAGGGATTTTCATTGGCGTCCAGAAACACCTCTGCCTCGCCCGAAAACTCATCTCTGGCTGAAGAGTATGGTTTCAGTGCTTTTATATTATTTCGTATAAGTTTATCCAGATTCATTGTTCAAAGCGTTATTGTTTATTTCTGAGTTCATTTAAACGCAGTGTTACCGCACGTTTGTGCGCATCCAGTTGTTCTGCGGCAGCCATGGTTTCGATCACGGGTCCAAGATTATTAATTCCTTCCGGAGTTATTTCCTGAAAAGTAATTTTTTTAATGAAACTGTCAAGATTTACTCCGCTAAACGAACGGGCCCAACCATTGGTAGGTAAGGTGTGGTTTGTTCCTGAAGCATAATCGCCGGCACTTTCCGGAGTATAATTTCCGAGAAACACTGATCCCGCGTTAACTATCTTTTCTGCAACACCGAGATAATCCTTCATGGCAATAATCAAATGTTCAGGAGCATAGCCGTTTATTAATTCAATCATTTCATCAACAGAATTTAGTACAACAGCCTGACTGTTTGCCAAAGCCTTTTCGGCAACACTTTTCCGCGGAAGGTCTGAGAGCTGACGGCTCAATTCCTGTTCAACTTTTTCAATCAGGGAAGCATCATTGGTAACCAGAACCACCTGGCTGTCCGGACCATGCTCGGCTTGCGAAAGCAAATCGGAAGCGATAAATGCCGGATTCGCAGATGAATCGGCCATCACCGCAACTTCGGAAGGACCGGCAGGCATGTCGATCGAAACATCGCCACGACTGACAATCTGTTTGGCAGCCATCACATACTGGTTACCCGGACCAAATATTTTATCCACTTTCGGAATACAATCAATTCCATAAGCCATGGCTCCAATCGCCTGAATACCACCAAGCTTATAAATTTTTGTGACACCGACCAGCTGTGCTGCAAATAAAATTGCCGGATGTATTTTCCCGTTTTTATCGGGAGGAGTACACAGAACAATTTCTTTGCAACCGGCAATTTTTGCCGGAATAGCCAACATTAAAACCGTTGAAAACAGGGGCGCCGATCCTCCGGGAATATACAGACCAACCTTTTCGATGGCGACAGGTTTTTGCCAGCATACCACTCCCGGGGTAGTTTCAATTTTTTTTATAACCGGAATCTGTGATTCATGAAATTTGTAAATATTCTGAACAGCTACCCGAATCGCATTTTTCAAAGAATCATCGACCAACGACACAGCCTCTTCAATTTCCTGTTCTTCGACGGCAAATTCCGGAATGAAAACCCCGTCAAATTTTTCGGTATATTTCTGAATGGCCTGAACTCCATTTTCGCGAATATCAGTTAATACTTCCTGAACCCGACTTTCAAGTTCGGCAACACTGAACAAAGGGCGAAGAAGGATCTCTTTCCAGGTTTCCTTTTGTGGATTGACATAGGTTTTCATGATCAACATTGAATTATCCGGTAAATTACAAAATCATTTTCTCAATTGGAATCACTAAAATTCCCTGAGCTCCGGCAGCTTTTAACTTACCAATTATTTCCCAGAAATACTTTTCTTCGATAACCGAATGTACCGAACTCCAGCCTTCTTCTGCCAGTGGCATCACGGTCGGACTTTTCATTCCGGGCAGGTACGATTCGATTTCTGCAAGTTTTTCATTTGGGGCATTCAGCAAAATATATTTTTTCTTTTCGGCCCGTTGTACAGATTCCATTCTGAAGATCACTTCATTCAAAATGGCTTCTTTTTCAGGCGATAAATTTGGATTTGCAATTAAAACGGCTTCTGAATAAACAACGACTTCAACTTCTTTCAACCTGTTACTTACTAAAGTACTTCCTGAACTTACTATATCAAAAATGGCATCAGCCAGACCAATTCCCGGAGCGATTTCTACCGATCCGGTTATCACGTGTATCTCAGCAGAAATATTGTTTTTCCTGAAAAAATCATTCAGGATTACCGGATAAGAAGTGGCGATTTTTTTACCGTTAAAATATTCCAGTCCTAAGTATTCATCATCTTTGGGAATTGCCAGAGACAAACGACATTTGCTAAATCCAAGACGTTTTGCGATAACAACGTTTTCCTTTTTCTCAAGCATTTCGTTTTCGCCTACAATGCCCACATCTGCAACTCCACCGGCAACAGCTTGAGGAATATCATCATCACGCAGAAAAAGCGCTTCCATTGGAAAGTTTGTTGCTGAAGAAATTAACTTCCTTGAGCTCATTGGCAACTTGATCCCGGCTTCATCGATTAATTTCATCGAATCTTCGTTTAACCGGCCTTTGGTCTGAATTGCAATTTTTAATAAATTATTCATTTCATTAAGGGGATTTTAAACAAAAAGAAGGCTTACCATATTTGGTAAGCCTTCTTTTATTTGGATTAATATTTTTCATTCACAAACAAAACAATTACGGCCTACCTGCTGATAGATTTAAATGATGATGGCCGAAATGTTTGAATGAGTTTTTCATTTCAATTTTTAAATATGCCGCAAGTATAGTTATAAAATGAAACTAAAACAAGAATAATATTTTCAGTATTAAAGAATTTACGTTTAATTAATACAAATGAAGGATTGAAAAGCAAGGTGCAGATATTGATGTTTGAATCCATCGCAGTTGCGAAATATGACTTTCACATTATTCAATATAACCTCAATAATAAAAAAATAAGTATGTTTGAACAATCGATTGCAAAACCTAAATAAAACTAAAAACATGAATAAAACGCACTACCTTCTATTAATCTTCTCGTTCTTATTTCTGGGAATTTCGGCAAAAAACAAACAGGAAAACTGTTTCAAAGCGAAAACCATTAAAAACAAAATGGTGAAAGCAGCTATCTGGCAACTGGAGCATCCAAAACACGAATTGTGGGATTGGACAAACGGAGCTTTTTATGCCGGCATTTCGGCAGCCTACAAAACAACAGGAAATAAAAAATTACTTGACGCGATGCTGAAAATGGGCGAAGCAAACCAATGGAAACCTGGACCACGACTACAACATGCTGACGATCACATAATTTGTCAGACATACCTCGATTTATATCAAATAAAAAAAGAAAAAACCATGATCCAGCCGTTCATCAATACAATGGATGAATTTCTGGAAACACCTTATACGGCCAAAGGAAATGAGAAGATTACCTGGTGGTGGTGCGATGCCTTGTTTATGGCACCTCCGGCAATGGTAAAATTATCAAAGGCAACCGGTGACAACAAATACATGGAGAAAAGTGATCAACTTTATCATGAAACCGTCGATTTACTATATGATAAAACAGAACATTTATTTGCCCGAGATCTATCTTATGTAGTTAAAGGTGATGCCAGTGACCGATTTGAAGCTAACGGGAAGAAAATTTTCTGGTCGCGTGGAAATGGCTGGGTAATGGGTGGTCTGGCAATTCTGATGAATGATATGCCTAAGAATTATAGAGAGCGGTCTTTTTATGAGGAGATCTTCAGGCAAATGGCTGAGAAAATTGCCAGTCTTCAACAAAGCGATGGACTCTGGAGAGCAAGTTTATTAGATCCTGAATCTTATCCGGGTGGAGAAGCCAGCGGATCAGGTTTTTACACCTTTGCCCTTGCCTGGGGAATAAACAACGGTTTGTTGAATCGGGAAATTTATCTTCCTGTTGTTATGAAGGCCTGGAAAGGAATGATTACACTCATTCAACCCGACGGACGGGTTGGTTGGTGCCAGCCGATAGGTGCCGATCCAAGAAAAAACTTTTCTTCAGATAGCTGGGAAGTATACGGTTCAGGCGCTTTTTTACTTGCAGGAAGTGAAGTAATAAAACTTCATTAAAAAGAATTTAACTGAAAGTTAATTAATATTAAAAAATTAAGATATTCATGTAAAAATCTAATTCTGCATTAAAAATTGGTAAAAAAAGTACTTTCTTTACGCCAAGAATTAAATAAACGTATCTTAGACGTTTAATTTATTTTATCGGTTTTTTAATTTTGTTCTTGCTCTTACTGGCATTAATTTTTGAAGAACATCACCGTTTTCTTGAATTCCAATTACAGCTACAATTTACTTTCTGGTTTCAGAAAGTACAATTATAACGACGCGTGATTAGCTATGTGAATAGCTATGTTTTTCAACCAATTTTGTTTGATTGGTTGATCTTGTTTGTGGTATGAAAAGCCGGCCAGAGGGTCGGCTTTTTTTTGCTTTTTCTTGAAGGATGAAAAATTATAAAGGGCATAAAAAAACCGCCTTTTGAGCGGTTTTTATTTTATCCGAGGTATGTTTTTAATAATTTACTTCTAGATGTATGTCTTAATCGACGAATCGCCTTTTCTTTAATCTGACGAACGCGTTCACGGGTTAAACCGAAACGTTCACCAATCTCTTCCAGAGTCATTTCCTGACAGCCAATTCCGAAAAACATCCGGATGATATCACTTTCGCGCTCAGTAAGTGTTGCCAAAGCTCTTTCAATTTCTTTTGCCAGCGATTCCATCATTAATGCACGATCGGCATTTGGTGAATCGTTATTAATCAAAACATCCAAAAGACTGTTGTCTTCTCCTTCAACAAAAGGAGCATCAACAGAGATGTGACGGCCTGAAACACGAAGTGTATCCGCAACTTTATCAGCAGGTAATTCAAGTGAATCAGCAAGTTCTTCCGGAGAAGGTTTGCGTTCATGCTCCTGTTCAAATTTAGAGAATGCCTTGTTGATTTTATTCAACGAGCCTACCTGATTCAAGGGGAGACGGACAATTCTAGACTGTTCAGCCAATGCCTGAAGGATCGATTGACGAATCCACCATACTGCGTAGGAGATAAACTTGAAACCTCTGGTTTCATCAAACTTTTCGGCAGCTTTAATCAATCCCAGATTTCCCTCATTAATAAGGTCGGGCAGACTTAAACCCTGATTCTGGTATTGTTTAGCTACTGAAACAACAAAACGCAAATTGGCCCTTGTTAGTTTCTCCAGTGCAGCCTGATCACCTTTTTTAATCCGCTGTGCCAACTCCACTTCTTCCTCAACTGTAATAAGCTCTTCTTTCCCAATTTCTTGCAAATACTTGTCTAAAGAAGCACTCTCACGGTTGGTGATCGATTTTGTAATCTTTAATTGTCTCATATACCCTTCAAAAAAATAGCGTGCAAATATAGGCTTTTGAGGTTAATAATTCAAATGGTTTTAAGATAAAGACTTATTGTTTGCAATTTACTAACTAACAAAAGACTTTATTTCTGATTAATTCTAAAAACATAGTCAACCATTTCACCATTTGGATACATCCCTTCAACTAATATTCCACCCTTTGAATTTTTAATAACTCGTTCTAAATCGTTAACCTCAGATATGGCATTCTTGTTCACCTGGGTAATAATAAATCCTTTTCTTATTCCCGTGTCTTTAAATATTCCAGATCCAATTTCGGTAATTTTAATCCCATATCGTATTCCTAAATCCTCTTTCTCGCGGTCAGAAAGTGCAACAAATTTCGATCCAAAAATTTCATCAGAATCCCCACTCTTCACAATTTCCGTGTCACCGTGCTTGTTACGAAGCGTTACGTTAAATGGTTGCCTTTTATTTCCTCTTTTTACTACAACCTGCACTTTATCTCCTGGCCGGTGTTTATTAACTTGTTCCTGAAGTTGTGCGGTTGAATTTACTTCTATTCCATCGACACTGATAATGATATCATTATCTCTAATTCCAGCCTTTTCAGAAGCTCCGCCTTCCTGAACCCGGCCAATATAAACGCCTTCAATTTTGTCTAAATTTTTTTCTTTGGCCAGCTCTGCGCTAACATCCCTGATTTCAACTCCCAATAAAGCTCTCTGAACTTCGCCATATTCCTGAATGTCTCCGATTACCTTTTTGACAATACTGGCAGGAATTGCAAATGAGTATCCGGAATATGATCCTGTTTGAGATGCAATAGCAGTATTGATTCCTATTAATTCTCCCCTGGTATTGACCAAGGCACCGCCACTATTTCCAGGATTTACAGCAGCATCGGTTTGAATAAAAGCTTCGATACCGGATATATTCTGATTAATACCAATATTCCTGCCCTTTGCACTCACAATCCCGGCAGTTACTGTTGAAGTAAGATTAAACGGATTACCTACAGCCAAGACCCATTGACCTAGTTTTAAATCATCGGAATTGCCAAAACGCAGAAAGGGCAGATTTTTAGCGTCAATTTTCAACACGGCAATATCCGTTTGAGGATCAGTACCTATAAGTTTTGCATCAAATTCCCGTTTATCATTTAAAACCACTTTAATATTATCAGCATCATCGACAACATGATTGTTTGTTACAATTATACCATCGTCAGCAAGAATAACCCCGGAACCAAATCCCTGACGAACAGGCACTTCCTGCTGGTAGCCACCACGATCACCAAAAAACCATTCCAGCATGGGATTTTGCGAATTATACCGCCCTTTCTGAGTAACCATAATATGTACTACTGCATGCACTGAGTTTTCAGCAGCATAAGTCAGGTCTGGTAATTGGCTTGTGTCCGATGTTGGTAAACTTGCATAACGCATTGCCTGATTTTGCTGCACCATATAGGTACGAGGTTCGTTAAAATACTTTGTATAGACCACCAGAGCTATAAAACCACCAGCTAATGCGACCAAAAATGTAAATAATCCTTTTTTGAAATTAGTCATTGCTTTTTACTTTTTGACGTTATTAAATTTGATTTTCTATTACAAATATTAAAGATAACGTAAAGCATGCATTCGTGTTTTCTCATTTTAATTTCATTCAAATTGTTTAACAGATTTTAACAAGGACCAATCAATCACTACAGACTCACATCGGTATTAATCAACACCATACAACAAAACCTGTTCAACGTACGAAAAAAACAATCAGTTGGTTTAAAATAAACTGACCAAAATATCTGATGTTAAAACAAAAAAAATAATCATCCTGTTTTTATGCTTGTATCAGAATTAATTATTGACTCAGTTTAAATCTATTCCACTATATTTGCTGCTTCTGAATTCAAATTAGCACCGGGCTCCTAAAAATATCTTAATGTCAGGTAGTATTTTAAAAAAGATCGTCATTCCATCCAATATTTCAAATTATTTAAGTCGTTCCCTGATTATTATCACGGTTGCTACAACTATTTTAATCGGAGGAGTTTTAATCATTCAGCAAAATCTACATTTCAGAAAATTAAATGATGAAAAGAGTAAAGATTTTCTTGAAGATCAGAAAATCTATATTCAGGAAATTGTACAAAATGAACTGGAGTACATTAAAATTCAGGATGAATTATTCAAACAACAGATTAATGACCATATCGAACAGAATGTAAACCAGGCTATCCATACTGCAGAATCGGTTTATGAAAAATATTATGGAAAAATTCCGGAAGAAGAAATTAAAAAATTAATTATTACCACCGTTTCATCGATAAGATTTGACCTGGAATACGAAGAGGTATTTATTTCAAATTTAGATGGAACAGCCGTTTATTATCCACATAAACCTGAATTTACCGGGGAAAACATGTATTTGTTTAAAGATGAAAACGGCGCACCGGTAATTCAAAAAGAACTTGATCTTTTGCGTACAACCGATGAAGGATTTCTTTATTATCAGCTAAAATCACAAGGCTTGCCCGAAAATAATTCTCAGCAAAAAATCACATTCGTGAAGAAGTTTGGGCATTTTAACTGGTATTTCGGTTGTAAACAATATACCAAGGATTATTTTCCGAAATTTCAGGAAGAAGTGGCCCGAAAAATCAGTTCGGTTCGGTTTCGGTTTGGCGGCTATATCTTTATGAATCAAACAAATGGAACTCCAATTGTTCTTGATGGAAAAGTTTATAAAGGCAATATTAACCTGATAACAAACACTGACAGTGCAAGGCAAAAAGTTTTCAGGCAACAACTTGAAGTGGTTAAAAATCATCCTGAAGGTGGATATTTCTATTACAACTGGATAAAACTGGATGGAATCAATTCTTCAGAAAAATGCTCGTACGTAAAACAATATGAAAAATACAACTGGATAATTGGTGCAGGCTTTTATCTGGATGAGATCAACCAGCGAATTCAGGAACAACGAGATGCTTTGCACAAAGATCAGCGAAGGAGTATTCAGACAATTTTAGTCCTATTAATTATATTGCTTTTTCTCGAAGCGTTTATTGTTTATTATTTCAACAAGCAATATAAATCCGACTTTGAGCGCTTTTTCAATTTCTTCTATGCCTCTCAAAACAGCTTTGAGCAACTAAATCCGAATGAATTCAATTTTGATGAATTCAAACGAGCCAGTGTTGCTGCAAATAAAATGATCGTTCGGCGCGAAGAAACTGAAAAGAAATTGATTGAAGAACAAAAGAAAGCTGCAGAGGCAGACAGATTAAAATCAGCATTTCTGGCCAATATGTCGCACGAAATACGAACCCCAATGAATGCCATCATTGGGTTTTCAGAATTACTTGAAGATGAAGAGCAAACCAATGAAGACAAGGCCGTTTTCATTAAGTTAATCAGCAAGAATGGTCAAACATTGCTTAACCTGATTAATGATATCATTGACATCTCGAAAATTGAAGCCAATCTGCTTTCCATCCGAAAAAGACCAGTACATTTTAATCAGTTTATGAATGAGATTGAAGATCATTACCTCGAAATTCTGGCATCGAAAAAAGATAAGGATATTCAGTTTGGGATTTTGAATCAGGTTGATCCTAAAACTGAAATTACCACCGATGAAATACGGTTAAAACAAGTTCTGGATAACCTGATTGGTAATGCCATAAAATTCACTCAGGCAGGCTCAATCATTGTTGAAGTAAAAATGATCGAAAGCCTGCTGAATTTCAGCATCAAAGACACCGGCATTGGCATTCCGTCACACCAGCAAACATTAATATTTGAACGTTTCATGCAGGCCGACCAGGGACAAAACATGAATTTTGGAGGTAACGGACTTGGTCTGGCTATTTCAAAAAATCTGATCGAATTGCTGGGAGGAAAAATTCATGTTAAATCTGAATCAGGAAAAGGTTCAACCTTTTATTTTTCGATCAACCCAAATTAACGACCCGGAACTTCGAACCATTTGTTAACAGTCTTTTCCGGTTTATATTTCAGGATATATTCCATCGCCTCAACAGCACTATCGGCAATAAAATATAATTTTCGGTAACTTTCCTTGGCAAATTTTTCATCAAATGATTTTTCAAATTGCCTGAATAAATCATCGTAAAAACCATTTGAATTAATGAACACAATTGCTTTGTCGTGATAGCCCAGTTGTTTCAGGGTAATAACTTCAAGAATCTCCTCCAGCGTTCCAAAACCACCGGCAAGTGCGATAAATACATCCGAAAGTTCACGCATCTTTGCTTTCCGTTCCATCATATCTCCTGAAACGATAATTTCGTCAGCATGAATGGATGCCAGGTTAAAATCGCGCAGTTTTTCTGGAATGATTCCAATTGTCTTTGCCCCTTTCTTTCCGGCTTCGCGTGTAACTACATCCATTAATCCAACATTTGAACCTCCATTAATCAGGCAAAAATTCGAATCACCGATCAGATGGGCCAATTCAATAGCATCGTTCACATACGAATCAGCAATGGCGTTGCTCGAAGAAGAAAAAACGCAAATATTCATTCGACAGTAGTTAAAAGTGAAAAGACAAAAGTAAAAAGTTAATGATTCTGAATAACAATCACCGGAAAGAAATTCAGCAAATCAAAAATCCCGGCTTTCACCAGGATTCTAATTTATATTTTCGATCAATTAAACATCAATATTCGCATAAACCGCATGATCTTCGATAAACTGCCGGCGGGGAGGAACCTCGTCGCCCATCAGCATACTAAAAATATGATCGGCTTCAGCGGCATTTTCGATAGTAACCTGGCGAAGTGTACGGACTTCAGGATTCATGGTGGTTGACCATAACTGTTCGGCGTTCATCTCTCCAAGACCTTTATAGCGCTGAACATGGATTCCGGTATCTTTTCCTTCTCCCCACTCGTCGATCAGACGCAGACGCTGCTGTTCGTTCCAGCAATATTCTTCGCGTTTTCCTTTCTTGACCAGATAAAGTGGCGGTGTCGCAATGTAAACATGTCCGCGCTGGATCAATTCCTGCATAAACCGGAAGAAAAAAGTCATGATTAAGGTGGCGATATGGCTACCGTCCACGTCGGCATCGGTCATGATTACGACCTTGTGGTACCTCAGTTTTTCAAGGTTTAAGGCTTTTGAATCTTCTTCAGTACCAATTGTAATTCCCAGCGCAGTATAAATATTCCTGATTTCCTCATTGTCGTACACCCGGTGTGCCATTGCTTTTTCAACATTCAGGATTTTACCCCGTAAAGGCAAAATGGCCTGAAAACGGCGGTCGCGGCCTTGTTTGGCTGTTCCACCTGCCGAGTCTCCCTCGACTAAGAAGATTTCACACTGGGCGGCATCTTTTTCGGAACAATCCGAAAGTTTTCCCGGAAGACCTGCTCCGGAAAGTACATTTTTACGCTGAATCAATTCGCGGGCTTTACGTGCGGCATGACGCGCCTGAGCAGCCAGAATGACTTTATTTACAATCGCTCTTGCCGAACGTGGATTTTCTTCCAGATAATTGGCAAGCATCTCACTCACCGCCTGATCGACCGGCAAGCTGATTTCAGAGTTCCCCAATTTTGTTTTTGTCTGACCTTCGAACTGAGGTTCGGCAACTTTAACAGAAACAACAGCGGTTAATCCTTCACGGAAATCGTCGCCGCTAATTTCAAATTTCATTTTTGCAAGCATTCCGCTGTTTTCAGCATAAGCTTTCAAGGTTCTGGTCAACCCGCGCCGGAAACCGGTCAAGTGGGTTCCCCCTTCAATTGTGTTGATATTATTCACATACGAATGAATATTTTCGGTAAACGATGTATTGTAGTGAAGTGCAATTTCTACAGGAACTCCGGCTTTTTCAGAAGTAATGTGAATGGTTTCATCGATCAGTCGTTCGCGGGTATTATCCAGGTATTCAACAAACTCTTTCAAACCTTCTTCTGAAAAGAATTCGTCGTGTTTGTATTCCCCGTTTTCAAGAGTGACCCTCTTGTCGGTAATATTCAGTCTCAATCCGGCATTCAGGAATGCAAGTTCACGTAAACGTGCCGACAAAATTTCGTATTTGTATTCGCTAACCAGGAAGATCGAATCGTCTGGTTTAAAGGTAACCGTGGTACCTGTACGATCGGTGGTTCCTACCTCCTTAACACTGTACAAAGGTTTTCCTTTGCTGTATTCCTGTTGCCAGATTTTGCCATCGCGGTGCACCTGAACATTCAGCAGGATTGAAAGAGCGTTCACACACGAAACACCAACTCCGTGGAGTCCTCCTGAAACTTTGTAACTATCCTTGTCGAATTTACCCCCGGCATGAAGAACAGTCATAACGACTTCAAGGGCCGAACGGTTTTCCTTGGTGTGAATTTCGGTTGGAATCCCACGACCATCGTCAATAACAGTAATCGATTTATCTTCGTTGATAAAAACATCAATGTTTTTACAATAACCGGCTAATGCTTCGTCGATCGAGTTATCAACAACCTCGTAAACCAAATGGTGTAATCCTTTCTCGTTGACATCTCCAATGTACATTGCAGGGCGTTTGCGCACTGCTTCCAGTCCTTCGAGTACCTGAATACTATCGGCACCGTAATTATTTCCATTGGCATTCTGTATTCCCCAATTCTGGGTTTCTTCTATTTCGCTCATGATCAAAATTTTTAAATTATCCCATTACTCTACCCATTAAGCCCTAAACATTAGGACCAAAACGACTTACAGAAAACAATTGTTTTACTGGTTGTTAATTAAAATTGCCTGATTGGGTAATAAAAACAGATATTTGATTTTCGGTATTTTATTCACTATGCACAACATTCAAAAACTAAGTTGCAAATATAGCAAAATTGTCGTAAAAACCGTCAGAATTTCCGACCTTAAAAGGATGAAACTTCTCAACAACTTATGAACTTTTTAAATGCTGAAAATCAAGATATTAAAAGTCTGTAAAATGATAAATTACAGAATACAAATGATCCGTTTATCCATCTTTTTTATCAGAACGTAAAGCTTACTCCGGCCAGCCCGTTAAATCCTTTATTGGTGTATCCCAGCCATTGTTCATACTTCTGAAAACCAAAATTATTCAGTTTGAAAAAGAAGTTTAGCTTTTCTGAAAACTGGTATTCGATTCCCGCATTTAGATCAATAATCGGATCCATTTCAACCACCATCGATGGCGCTGAAGATACCGGAGGTTCGCTCACCATTGCTTTTCGCTTTCCGACTAAAAATAAATCAGTGGTAAATTTTAACTGACTGGTTGGTTTGTATGCGGCTGAAAAAGTCAGATCAAAATCAGGCATTTGCCAGGCTTCCTGAATCACTCCCAATTCGTATGAATAATAGTTTCCGGCTAAATGCACAGAAAAATTATCGCTTACCGAATGCATAATCTCGCCGGATAATTTCAGGACTTTCAGATCATCGTAAACCCAGTCGAATGTATTATTCAGTTGCCGTGGACCAACAGCCGAAAGATTAAAAACATCCCGGCCATAAAGAATATAAAAATGCTGATTCTCGATGTTTGAATAGGAAGCTTCTGCAATGTAATTGGTTTTCGAACCAAGTTTCCCTTTCAGACCACCGGAAAGAACATACTTGTAATTGGCGTTTGCCACATCGTGGTATGGATCGGCATACGGATTTTCAGCAGCAACAGACGAATAGGAATTGTGCTGCAAATGACCGTCAACACCCGCAAACAAGGTTAAAATCCGCTCAACCGGCGACCATTCGGCTTTCACGTTTGGCCAAACCAAGAGCGACAATTTATCTCCGTCCTCAGATACCAGACTTGTATTTAATCCGGCCTGAAAACTTGCATTATCAGTGGCCCATTTGGCTGATGGATTGAGGTTGATGAACAACTGATCCTTGCCTCCGAATGCATCTTTCGAATTATTCCAGATACTGTCAACATGATAGTTTATGATCGAAGCATTCAGCCTTCCAAACGTTTTTCCGAATTTCTTACTCATAATGCCAGAGAGTACTGTATTTTGCTCAGTCTGGCCTGTTTTAGTGATTAAATAATGAAACCTGAGCCCAAAATCATAATTAAAATCATACTGGGAAAGCGATTCACTTTTCAAACTAACTTTTGCGGTCCCTTTCGAGAAATACTGTTTATCCTGAAAATAGGGAATCATCTCTTCTTTTTGCTCATCGGTAAGCTTATCTCCGGTATATCCGTAATAATTGAATGCTTTTCGATCGAAGGCCAGGCTTCCGGATAAAGTGGAGTTTCTGAAAAACTTTTTTCCAAATATTTCCGCCTGATTTTCCGATTCAGGAGCATTTACCTTGTCATCATTGAGAAGTTTCACTTTCCCGTTTGAAGAAAGATGCTTAAAATGCATGCCAAAATTCGATTTTTTATCAGGTTTGCTGTTGAAGAAAAATTCGCCGTACGGGGTCAGGTAATTCCCAAATCCAAGTTTCAGCATGCCCATACCCATTTCTGCTTTCGGGTCGCCAACCATTTTGGCAGCTGCAACCGGAGTCAGATT
The DNA here is from genome assembly GCA_049277435.1 of Prolixibacteraceae bacterium. GTDB lineage: Bacteria > Bacteroidota > Bacteroidia > Bacteroidales > Prolixibacteraceae > Aquipluma. Next base: position 14,461 of record JBASYJ010000271.1, on the reverse strand, counting down.
GAAAGTCGAAAAAACCGGTTTGCTGTAGATCGAATAGTCAAAACTTGGCGTTTCGGTCTGCTCCGGTTTTATGACCGGTATGTCGTTTATTTTAACTGCATCCGAAATGGTCGGCTGATAAGCTTTGGTCACTTCCACTTCCTGCCTGAGTTTGGTCGTATCTTTTTGCGCGAAAACATTGTTTGTGCCCGCAAAAAATATGGCGGCGAGAAAAAATATGATGATATAGCTTCTGTTCATTTTCATTTTTTTATCAAATACTGAATAAATGCGTTGATCCAAACTTGTTATTTCGATTTTCCGATGTTGATTTCCAGAGCCTTGCTTTGATTCTTCGTCTGACTGGCTTCGCCGGCTTCAATTTGCTGAAGTTTTTGCCGGGTAGTTGCCAGAATCCCATCTGTTTGATCGGTATAATTTTCTTCAATGCTCTTTAAGGTATGTTTGGCCTGAAATTCATCTCCGTTTTTCAGGTAAATATCCGACAACAGGATAAAGCTTTTGGCCAGCCAGAACTGGTGAGGAGAATTCTTGTCGATAAAATCCATGATTTCCTTTTCAGCATCCTTGAATTGATTATTCTCAAATAAAATACTGCACACCAGAAACTTCGACTCTGCGCCTTCAGCCGAATTGGTGTCGGCCGAAAGTTTATTCAAAATGGGGAATGCCTTTTCCTTATTCCCAAGATGATAATATGACCGGGCCAGTTTGTAATTCGTTTCACGTTTCAGAATGTCCGAAACTTTTTCGGCACTTAATACCTGGTTCGCCGCATCGATACACGCCTGATAATTGTTAAGCTGATACTGGCAGCGCATGATTCCCGTTTTTGCTTCCAGTGTATTTATTCCTGAAGACGAAATTTTTCCAAGTCGTTCGAACCAGTTTAAAGCGGTCTGGTAATCCTGATTGTTGTATTTCAACCCGGCAGCTTTCGACAAAGCTGCTTCAGTAAAATAATTATCCGGCTGCGAAATAACATACGAATAAGCAGCGAGAGCTTTCGGGTATTCCCCTTCAGCATAAAGCATCTGGGCCAGATAAAACTGCGAATTCAGCACAAAACTGCCCCCTGGAAACTGATTCAGATAACGTTCGAACTGCAACTTTGCTTTTTTATCGTTCGCCATGTACAGTTTTTCAGCCGCACGGTAAGTCAGCGAATCCTGTTCATTAACCGACACCTGAACTCCCGGCCCCAATTTGCGGGTGTAATCGAAATAGGCTTCCACGTTGCTGGTTTCAATGTAATTGTTTTTAATTCCGGCCAGAGCAGCCTGTGTTTCCGGACTGTTTGGCGAACGATCGATAACCTGCTTGTAATAACTGATTGATGTTTGATAATCGTTGGCATTGTAATAAACCAAACCTAATTGAATCAGGGTTTTGTTCAGGAAACTGCTTTGCGGGTATATTGTGACTAATTCCCTATACTGGCTAATAGCCATTTGCGGCTGATTGATCCGTTCGTAGGTCCGGCCCATTTCATACAGGGCATCATCCTGAAACGAGGATCTTGGATAGTTCTGAACCAGCGAACTTAAGGCACTTATTTTTGCCTGATAATCGCGCTGAAGCCCGAGGCAGAAGGCTTTCTGGAACAAGGCATAATCAGCATCATACGAATTTATACGAAGCGCTTTATCATAGCTGTTAATGGCTGCAGCGTAATCACGGTTCATAAAATAGCAGTCGCCAAGCCTGTTGTAGGCATCGGCCACTTTTTCGCTTCTTGAATCACCATCCAGGTTGATATATTTTCTGAAATAATCACCCGAATTCGGATAATCCTTAATCTGAAAAAAAGCATAGGCTAAGCTGTAATGAGCTGTTTTATACTCCGGAAGCGAAAAAACTCCGGGTGATTTTATAAAACTGGTATATCCGGCAACAGCTATATTGTAGCTGCCCAATCGGTAATTGGCTTCGGCTTTCCAGAAAAGCGATAAGGCCTTGTAATTTTTATTGAAGTCTCCCGCATCAATCGATTTATCGAAGTTTTCGATGGCGCCGGAATAATCGAGGTTATTAAAACACTCGAGAGCCCGGTAATAACAAACCCGCTGATAAGCCTTTTTCACAGCTGGACTTTTAACCTTTATATTTTCGATCGAAGCCATCGCATCGCGGTAATTGCTGGTACTCATGTAAACTTTCACCAGGTAATCATAGGCAACATCATTTCGTTCTGCATTTGGATACAGCGAAATGTATTTATCGAATGCCTTTATGGTTTCATTGAAAGGCGAATAGGACAATTCGTAGGTGATTTTTGCATAATTGAACAGGGCATCTTCCTTAATTTTGGCATCAAAATCGAAATCCGAAGCAGCTTCAAAAGCCTGACGCGCCTTATTTTTATCCTTTACCGCCACGTAACAATCTGCCAGATGATAATAAGCATTCTGTGCCAGTTCATCCTTTCCTTTGGTTGCGGTTTCAAGATGCGGAATTGCCTTTTCTTCCTGACCATTCAGATAATAACAATAACCCAGCATGTAGTTTTCTTCACGTCCCTGGTTTGCTTTATCGGACAAGTAGAATTCGAGGAACTGAATGGCTTCTTTAAATTGTCTCAGGTGGAAAAACGAATCGCCTAAAATACGCGCCAGTTCCGGTTGCTGATCGCCGGAAACTTTATTGATTATAGGTGCGGTATAATTAACAACTTCCTGATATTTGCCTTGTTTGTAATAAATCTGGCTGATGTAAAAAGGGATAACTTTGCTGAAAACCGGATTTTCCTGCAATTTCAGGAATTCCTGAAGAGCGGTTTCGTAATTCTCTTTTAAATAATGAATATGTCCCCAGTAATATTGCGCCGGGGCAGCATAAATCGAATTTCCTTCCTTTATCCGGGCAAAATCTGTCGCAGCTGCATCCAGCTTATCCGTTTCGAAGTAAGAATATCCACGGATGTAATAAAAATAGGTGAGTTGATCTTTATCCGATTTTGATTTATCGAAGCCATCAAGTGAGCGGATCACCGCTGCATATTTACCTTTATCGAACTGGTAAACTGCCTGTTCAAACAAAGCCCTGTTCCTGAACGAACTTTCAGGAAATGCTTTCATGAATTCGCCCAGTTGTTCTTCGGCATTGCTGTTGTCCAGTTTCAATCCGCACAAAGCTTTATAAAACATAGCTTCAGCTTTTAAATCCGAATTGTCATCGGCACGCGCAGAAATATCTTCGAAAAGTTTGAGTGCGGATACATAATTCCGGGCCAGATACAATTCCTTTGCATTTTGAATTTGGGGACTGACAGACTGATAATAAACGGTTTGCTGAGCTTTCACTCCACTCAGGAAAAGAGTGGTAAATAACAGGAATAATACGAATCGGCTTGTCATCATTCTATAGATTGGATGTATTATTTTCAAAATTATAAAAATTTAGTCGTGCCCTCCGGTTACATAAATTGTACCATCTTTCAGGCAACCGTGTCGTTGAAATAAAAACGGCAGGGTAAATTTAATCAATCCTTCGGGCTATGGCGAAAATGAATTTGAATTATAAACAAAAACTTATAATTCGGTACAATTAGTATTTGGATGGATAAAAAAAATTAGTTTTGCACACAGACCAATTCGAATTTGCGATGTCCGAAGAAATCATTATCGAACTCATTCATGCTGATATCATTCAGCGCGATCACAAGGTACTTTCAGAAATAAGTCTGGAAATAAAAAAAGGTGAATTTGTTTACATGATCGGAAAAGTTGGGACCGGAAAAACGAGCCTGATCAAAACATTGAATGCCGAATTGCCGCTTGAAAAAGGTGAAGGTCGTGTTGCCGGGTTTAATCTTGCTGAAATAAAACCACGTGAAATCCCCTTCCTGCGAAGAAATCTTGGCGTAATTTTTCAGGATTTCAGGCTGTTGAGCGACCGGAACATCGTCGATAACCTTACTTTTGTTCTGAAAGCAACAGACTGGAAAAACGACCGCGAAATTGAAGACCGGGTCATGGCAACTCTGGATGTGGTTTCCATGTCGCACAAATCGAAATCGATGCCTCATCAGCTTTCAGGAGGAGAACAGCAACGTGTGGTTATTGCCCGTGCCTTGCTGAATGATCCGGACATTATTCTGGCTGATGAACCTACTGGAAACCTTGATCCCCAGACCTCGATTGAATTGATGCAGATCCTGAAAACCCTGAATGAACAAGGCAAAACGGTGATTGTGGCCACTCACGATTATCCGCTTATCCGGAGATTTCCGGCACGAATCATCACGGTTGAGGATCAGAAAATTTACGAAACAGTTCTTACACGTAAGGAAAATAAGGAATAGAAAGAGAAACTGGATTTTGAATTATAAAATGTAAAACAAAAAAGGATCAGGAGATGCAGGGCTTGTTAACTGACCGGCAAAGTAACGAGAACTTCAGTTCCAACATTCTCGCTGCTGACAACTTTCAGCGAGCCAAAGTTATCCTCAACAAAATTCTTGCAGAGCATCAATCCAAGACCTGTTCCGTGCTCTCCTCCGGTACCCGTTTTAACAACCAGTTCATGATTAACAAATAAATTCTTTAATGTTGATTCGCTCATACCAATTCCTGAATCGCTAATTTTGACCTGTACATTCGGGCCGGCAAGTAGGCATTCCACAACGATTTCACCTTCAGGATAGGAAAATTTGATGGCATTGGATATCAGGTTCCTAATCACAGTATCGATCATCTGTTCATCAGCCCGGCACATTAATCCAGGATATTCACTATATAAAATTGAAATCTGTTTTAATTTTGACACATACCGCTGTAGCTCAACATTCTGTAAAATAACCTTATTTAGATCAAACGAATTGATCGTTGGTAAAATTCCATTCAGTTGATTTCTTGACCACAAAAGCAGGTTCTTAAGCAAATGGTAAGTTAAATCACTCATTTTCTCCAGTTCCTTTAGCATGTAATTTCGTTCCTTTTCTGTTAAACTCACTGGCTCATTTACCATACCAAGCATCTGAGAAATTGACCCAACCGGACCAATAAGATCATGAGAAATAATGGAATAAAATTTCTGCTGACTGGCAATCTTTTCATTGAGCCGTTCAGTCAATTCGAGGTTAACCATTAACATAAAAGCAAATAACAGCAAGGGTTGTGAAAGACAAAAAATGAAAAACAATACCACATTTACAGGTTCCATTTCCACCATTAATTGTGGCTTGAAAACAAAAGCAAAAAACACCCTGGAAAGAGAAGTTAATCCATAAATTATGAAGAGTACTGCGCCTATACGATAAGCCATTTTATATGATTTTGAAACAGGCTTTAAAAATTCTCTTACGATTAATCCTGCGAGAATTGTATTAATTAAAAAATATAAAATCATCCGCATGTATGGCAGTGGCCAAACTGAAAAGAAAAAAGTAATCTGGATCAATTCTATCAAAGGAATTCCTAGAATAAGCCGATAATCTATCTTTCGCTTATTAAACGACTGCATCCCTGCAAGGTACAACGAAACTCCCAAAACTATTGCAGTCGAAGCAATTATCTTAAATATAATCAGCTGAGAAAAAAAAACAAAAAGAACAATTCCAGCACTTATACTGAAGCTACCTGATGCCCAGAACAATGGCCCTCCAATTATCCGATTGTTTTGGGCAAAATATAGCATCAATATCCCCACTAACAAATTCAGGGCAATAAACACAACGAGTAGGCTATTTTGATCAAGAGAAATCATAATAATGCAAAGTGAAGTTATTCAATAACACTGAGCAGCAATCAGCTTTATAAAGACAGATAAATCTGCCGAAGAGTTTCTTCCTGATTTTCCCAGCATAGCTCTCTAACAGCTAGTGTAAGGTTTTGTTTCCACCTTGCATTTTTCTCCTGATCAAAAAGTGCGGTTTTCATGATCTCAGCCAAGTCCTTTCGCTGATGCGTTTCAGCAATCGCGCCAATTTTATATTGTTGCACTATTTTTTTCATTTCCGGAAGATTGGAAACCAAAACCGGCACTCCCGCCTGAATGTAATCGAATAATTTATTGGGTAGGGCAAAACGATAATTCAATCCCAAATCTTCTTCCAGTGAAATCCCCAAATCTGCCTGTCTGGTAATCTGTTGCAATTCATGAAGTGGTAAACGCCCTAAAAATTTCACTTTATCGTTTAGCTTCAGTTCATCAGCCATTTGTTTTAATTGTACGGTCAGATCACCGTCGCCAGCCAGCCACAACTCTGCTCCTTCCAGAAACTGCATCGCCCGGATAGCCGCTTCAATTCCGCGCCCCAGATTCAGCGCCCCCTGATAGAGAATAATTTTCATCTCTTTTTTTTCTTCGGAAATTTCAGTTAAAAGCGCTTCGGTTTTTGAACATACCGGAAGATTCCGGATTACCTTGAAATCGACACCATACAAATCGTGGTAAACTTCGGCAATCGAATCACAAACGGTATAGGCTTTATCAACTCTGGGAACAAGTAGTTTTTCGATTGCAATCCATATCGACCGGACCACAGGCCGTCCAATCAATTCAGGAACTTCGGTGAAATATTCATGACTGTCGTACACCAAGGGTTTACGCTTTATTCGTGCAGCCAGATAATTGGCCGGAAGTGTATCCAGATCGTTGGCAACAAACACATCGATTTTCGATTTCAGGAGCCAAAAGAAAAGTCGAAAATTGTATTCAAGATAAAACATCGGACCTTTCCGAAACATTAGTTTCATACGATGAGTGGAATAATCGCGTTCAACCGAATGACTTTCAGTCAGCAAACGACCAACCAGCACAGGTTCGAAACCCATTTTATGCAAACTCGCGGCCACTTTATGTACCCGGTTATCGGTTACCAGATCGTTAATTACACTAAGCGAAATCTTTTTCAAACGGTTTTTCTTTTGGTTCGTTACGCCAAGTTAAACGAATTAGCAGGTTCTTCTGTTATATTTGCTGAAAAATATTTTAAATGATCCGCTCACTCGCAAATTACAGCCTGAAAAAGCACCATACTTTTGGCACCAAGGCTTCCGCAAAATATTATTTCGAATTTACTGAAACAGAAGACCTGACCGGATTTCTGGCAACCAATAACGACTGGAAGAATCTACCCATCCTGATTTTGGGCGAAGGAAGCAACTTGCTGTTTGTCACTGATTTTGACGGATTAATTATCCATCCGAATATTCCGGGAACAAAAATCGTGCACGAAGACCGGAACAACATCTGGCTCGAAGCAGGTTCCGGAGTGGTGTGGGATCAGCTGGTTGAATATGCGGTTTTCAACAACTGGGGCGGTATCGAAAATTTGTCGCTCATCCCCGGAAAGGTTGGCGCGGCAGCTGTTCAAAACATTGGAGCTTACGGAATGGAAATTCAGAATCAGATTGAATCGGTTACCGGAATCGATCTGGAAACACAATCGGAAAATACTCTGGAAAAGGTAGATTGTCAATTTGCATACCGCGACAGCATTTTCAAGAACGAACTGAAGAATCGTTTTATCATTACCAGTGTCGTTTTAAAACTTGATAAATTTCCGGAGTTTATCCTGAATTATGGGGACCTGAAAGCTGAGACTGAAAAACTGGGAACAATCAACCTTCGCAATATCCGGCAAACAGTCATCCGGATTCGTGAATCGAAATTACCTGATCCAAAAGTCGTCGGAAATGCCGGCAGTTTTTTCAAGAATCCGGTAATTGAATCCAGGCTGGCAGAACAATTAAAAGCAGGTAATCCAACTCTTCCTATTTATCCGGCAAGCGAAGGAAAAACGAAACTGGCTGCCGGTTGGCTGATTGAACAATGTGGTTGGAAAGGTTTCCGGCGAGGCGATGCCGGGGTGCACGAAAAACAGGCCCTGGTTCTGGTCAATTATGGAGACGCTTCAGGAAAGGAAATCTATGATCTTTCAGAAGAAATCAAACAATCGGTTCTGGAAAAATTCGGCGTTGAACTGGAACGTGAGGTGAATGTGATCGGAAGTGTTTCCTATTCCTGAATATCATAGTAAGGTCAGGACATGTCCTGACCGATATCTTTAACCAGGTCTGTGGTCAATGAGCCATCGGGTTCTTCGTAATCCTGAAGTTTTATTTCATCAACGAGAAAACCCGATTCCTTCATTGCATTTTCAAGATCAGCCTGAAGATGATAATTGAAGTAGATTTCTGCATTTCCTGAGAAACTTGTGCTTTCAAATCCTGCCTTGTTTTCATCTCCTTCCATGGTGCTGATATACAGAACTCCCCCGGAAATTAACAATCCGGCACAATTGGCAATTAACTTTTCAGCATCTGATTTGGAAAGAAATGGCAAACAGAACGAGCAAAGTATCGCATCAAATTTTTCATGAATTGAAGAAATATTCCGGACATCCATGATCCTGAAATCAACTTCAGGTAACTGTTTCCGGGCAATTTCAATCATTTTTGGCGCCAGATCGATTGCAATAATCCGGCTGGCAGGAAAGCGTTTTAGGAGATATTTAGTCACATTTCCGGGACCGCAGCCCAATTCCAGAATTTTTGGGTGACCGGTCGGAATTAACTGACAAAACCGGTCGAGTGAGCCGGAATAGGAATCAACCGAAGCGAATCGTTGCGTATATTCTTCAGCAAATTCATTGAAGCGCTGAACAGAAACTTCGAAATTTTCCATGAATTAATTTTCAGCTTCGGCTTTCAGAAATTCATCAACAACCTCCCTGGCCCGTTCCAGATCAAGATTCGAAACGATTACTTTCACACTGCCGGCGCCACCTGCAGCGACATTCCAGGGTGCCAGAACGCCCATTTTTTCATCTTTTAGGAAAGCTTCGATCTCGGCATTTTCCAATAAACTTTTCACCATTGCAGCCTGCCAGTCATTGCCTTCAAAAACGATAACCGGATAAATTTCTTGGTCAGTATTCATGATCAGTCGATTAAGGTTAAATCTTTACCAAATATAATATTATTTGACTATTACAACTTGTGTAAGTATTCAATCTCAAACTTAAAAACAAAAAACCCGGCATCATTTTCTATTCAGAAAACAAATGCCGGATTTGCGAATTTATTATTAACCTCAAAATTTTCTGCTATCCTATTTCGCGGGTAATGGCAATTGCAGCAATCGTTCCGTCGGCGATGGCTGTTGTAATCTGGCGGTATTTTTTACTGCCCACATCGCCAACCGCGTAAACGCCTTCGATGTTGGTCCGCATATCTTCGTCGGTTTGAACATAGCCCCATTGATCCAACTTGAGTTGATCACCAAACATTTCCAGGTTTGGTTTTTGCCCGATAAAGACAAAAATACCATCTGAATTCAGTGTCTTCAACTCTTTGGTTTTCAGGTCTTCGACAACAACTTCCATCTTATCGCCGGCTTTCCTGAATTCGCGGGGTTCGTGTTCGAGCATGAACGAGATTTTTGGATTGGCAAAGGCTTTCTCCTGTGCTGTTTTGTTGGCCTGAAGTTTATCAAACTGGTGAACAATGGTAATTTTTGATGCAAATTTTGAAATGAAATCAGCTTCTTCGATCGCCGAATTTCCACCACCGATGACAACAACTTCCTTGTCGACAAAATATTTGGCGTCGCAGGTGGCGCAGTACGAAATGCCACGTCCCTTGTATTCCAGTTCGCCCGGTATTCCAATCCGGTTTGGAGAAGTTCCGGTTGCAATGATGATCTTTTTAGCTTTGATGGTTTCCTGGCCATCGATTGTAATTTCTTTTTTATCCAGATCAACTTTAGTCACGTCAACAGCAACTTTATAGGTTGTTCCGCAACGTTTGGTTTGTTCCGACATGTTGTGCGAAAGCATGTATCCGGGCTGCGGATCAATAAATCCGGGATAATTCGATACCATATGTGTGGTCGAAACGTTTCCTCCAGGCAAAGCAATATCAATTAATATGGTATTTAATTTAGCCTGACACAAATACAGTCCGGCAGTTAATCCTCCGGGGCCTGCACCTAAAATAGCAATATCACAATTAACCACGGTCGGTTTCTGAGACTTCATAATTTCTGAAACGCGTTCTTTCCCAAGCACGTGTTTCAGTTCACGAACAATTTCAGAACGTTTAACACCACCGGTCAACCGGGCACTAACCTCTTCCCCATCCTGATAAAACAACAAGGTTGGCGAAGATTGGACGATCAGCTTATCGGCCAGATCGCGGTTTCCCTGACGGAAAATCTTCAGGAACTTGATTTCATTTCCGAAAAGTTTTTCAAGACCTTCCAGTTTGGGAGCAATGGCCTCACATGGAGGACATTCGGTTGAATAGAAGTCTACCAGAACATTTCCGCCTGCAAGCACTTCTTTTTCAAAATCTGCTGCAACTATTTCTTTCATGGTTTTCTGTATTAGTGATTTTTTTTGACTTTTATTTCGATCTGTTAATCAGATTGTTGATTCTGTTTTTGCAAGCTCTTTTAACGGAGCATGCTGATGAACCCGGTCTTTCACAACCAGGGTGGTAAAATCAGCTTTTATTTCGCGCTGAAAAAGAATATCGTGCCCCAGGCAAAGTCCGATCATCACCACCAGATCAACATTTTCGCGGTTTAACTGAGCAGCTTGCCCAATCGGATTACACGATACCGAACAATACGCACTTCCAGGATTTACCTCGTTTTGCGGGATACCTCCCACTGTGCACGAAACCGCACGAACATTCATTCCATTGTTACGAATTATTTTAGCAATTTGTTGAACTTCTTTTTCCATGCCGTAGCAGTAGGCCAAACCAAGTCGCTTGTATTTCATCTGCCGCGCAAATTCAATTGTTTCCTGAAGACGCGACAAAGTTCCAGCCCTTCCATGATCGACCAGACTTGCTGCTGCCTGAACAATTTCAGGCTCTTCCGAATATTTCTGAATCACCTCCTCCCTGTCGAACAAAGTAGCCTGGCAGGTTTCAGTTTTCCGGCATTGTTTGTCAAATGGACAGGTGGTACAGTTCATCCGTTAATCGTTAAAATAATGGGCGACGCCCAACTCGAGCAATTCGGTAATGGGGCGGCAATCGTGACTGTTTAAAGTCCCGTTGTAATTTTTCGCCATTGAGGCACAACCTCCGCCACAGATCAGGCTCATGTTGCATCCCTGACATTTTGGAATCGATAAAATATCGCGATCCTGCCATTCTTCAACGGCTTCGGTATTTTTCTTCACTTCAGGATAAAACGCCCCCAGACTTTCGCCCTGCTTTCCAACCGTAGCCGTGCAGGCATAGATATTTCCGGTAAAATCGAAAGCCCATTCGGTTTTGGTTCCGGTGCAGGCATCGAATAGCGGAGCTGGCATTTCGCCTTGTTCGAATAAAAATTTGGATACCGAAAATGCCGGTTTGTGAAACTCGCCGATGTGTGGAAATTCCTTCAGTAACCGGTATAAATCCTGATACAATTCGAGCCTGGAATATAATTTTGTTTGATTGGCCTGACATTCGTGCAATTCGTAATTCCGGCCCAACTGGGTTTTAAACAGCGGCGATGCTGTCCATCCTTTATCGATGGCAAATTGCGCCAAATCAGGTAAATTGTCAATGTTTTGTTTGTCGACCACCATGCGCATATTCACCGGAATCTTGTTTTCGAGCAACAAATCGACACCTTCGACGATGCGGTTAAAGGTTGGATCGCCGCCTTTCAAATAGCGTCGCTGGTTGTGAATATCTTTTGTTCCATCCAGAGTAACCTGTATTTCGCGGATTTTTCCTTCTTTCAGAATTTCAATATATTCCGATAAATGATATCCGTTGGTTACAGCCGCTATTTCCAGATTAAGGGAAGTTGCCTTCCGGATGATGTATTCCATATTTTCCTTGTGGCGCGGAGCATTCAGAAATGGTTCGCCGCCAAAAAGGGTGATGTATTTTTTTCTTCCTGAAAATTCAGCCTGGATGTAATCGAAAAACGCATCGGTAACTTCTTTGGATAAAGCAACCGGCAACTGCTCGTAGCCCGCCTGGTAACAATATGAACAATCGAAATTACAGGAGTAATTGGTTACAAAAAAAATCTGAATTTCATCTTTTTCACGATCGTCCAGAAACTTCAGGTATTTCTCACGGAAAAGTTTTTTTTCCTGGGCTGGATCAACCAGATAACCATTTTCAATCAGTTCCTGATTATTTGTGTCGATAGTATTGAGTTGTTCCAAAGTTTCCAGATCCAGAATATCCGCCTGACCCGACAAGGGATTTACGATAAACCAGTTGTTGGAATCTTTAACTTTTGAAGTGATGTTATATTTGGAGAGTTGCATGTATTTTAAAATTGTAGATAAACGATTGCAGATTAACGATTGCAGATTAAAAATTCGCAAATCCTTAATCGTTATTCGTTAATCTACAATCTAAAATGGCCGCTACTTAATCGTGGCAACCGGCAATAATCTGAGATTGTTTGGCACAACACTGAGCCTGTTTAACCTGCCCTTTTCTTTCTTTTTTTACTAGACTCTTCATAAGACTGATTTTGATATGAATAAAACTTATGGGATTAAAAATACTTAAAATGAACTTTAGTTCAAATAATATAAACTTGTGAAAATAAAAATCATCTAAAATTTAATGTAAAGATGATCAATATCAAACACAACTGTATTCGTCTTTCACTGCGGTAATCGTAAAACTTGAAACTTCAATTTTCCCTTTTGGGTACGGTGCACTTTCTTCCAGAATACGAAAATCCTTAAATCCGGTTGCTTTGATAATAGCAATATATTCGGATTTGGTAACCGAACCGGCCCAGCATTCAGCCACAGCGGCCGGATCGTTGGCATATTCTTCAGGAACAGGCACGCTGGAATAAATATCACTGATCACAAACCGGCCTCCGTTTTTTAACAAGCGGTAGATTTCTGACCAGACTTTAACTTTATTGCTGACATGATTTAAGGTACAATTCGAAATGATCAGGTTGGCTATTTCAGATTCCAATTGAATATCCTCCAGATCAGATTGAATAAACCGCACATTTTCAACGCCCATTTTGGCGGCTGTAGAAGTCGATTTCCGGATCATTTCTTCCGTTACATCAATTCCGTAAACAAATCCCTGTTCACCAACCTCTTCAGCCAGTCGGAGAACATCAGTTCCACGGCCGCTTCCCAGATCGATGCAAACTTCGCCGGCTTTTGCTTCCGATTTATCGGCAGCTCCGCCACACGACAAACAACAGGTATCGTTGGCTAATGCAGTGTATCTTCCGGCTATTTCAAATGTATTCATAGTCTATTTTTTTGTGTTGCAAAGATAAATCAAAATTCAGATCAAACCAACATATCTAGATTATTTGATATGTTTCTTAATAAGCAGGAAACATTCAGGTTTAAACAATCTTCGTAAAAAGATCTGACCCAAAATTTCAGGAAAAACGAACAGCTGAAGAAGATAAAAAATTATCTGATATAAACACTCAAAAGTATAAAAAATGCCTCTTTCGTGCTATTGACTTTGGTAGATCAATGTTGTAAATTTGATTAAGTCACCACAATATTTAACATACAAATTTCGAGGAAAAACTAGTATAATTTAACCATTTATAAAATATAAACATTCTTTTTGGCAATAAGATACAAACGTTTAATCAACAAAAAAGAAAAGAGACCGGACCTGGTTTATGCTATTCACTTCATTCTTTTCTGAATCTGAAATTAGATTGTATTTAACCGATTTTTATCAAATAAATGAAACTGGATGATATACGAAGCAATACAAATTATCAGTGAACAACTGAACAATTATCTTTCTTCACACGGATTGAGCAATCTTGTTACACTCGAAAATATTGCCTTGCTTGAAACTAGCGGAGAAAATGCTGACAACCTGAAGAACAAAGTTGTTTTAACCCTGGTAAATCTTTCAGAAGAAACATCGATGAAAAATTTACCGCATTATACTGTTATCGACAAGAACCACACAGAATACCGGAATCCTCCGGTTCATCTGAATCTTTACCTGCTGATCAGCGCCAATTGCAATACCTATACCAATTCACTCCGAAGCATCTCAAAGACAATTGAATTCTTTCAGGGTAAAAAATTATTTACCTCCGAAAATACAGTTTATGAGACAAAGGAAGATTTTGACGTTCTGGAACATTTCAAACTTATAACCATGCTTTACACCCCGACATTCGAAGAATTAAATTATGTATGGGGAACTCTGGGTGGCCGGCAACTGCCTTCAGTGATTTATAAAATTCAGCTGATTGAGATCGACCAAAAAACACTTTCAGGAACCGGGCCGGTGATAACAAATATTACAGATACGCTTATTCCTATCCCCTGAAAACTCTGACCGAAGTAAAACTTTGGGATGAATACTGCTGCAAAATAAAAATGAAAAACAGAAAACTTTGAATAAACTATAAATTTAAAACAGTAAATTATGGCAACAACGTACAAAACCCCAGGTGTATACGTAGAGGAAATTGCAAAATTCCCGCCATCAGTAGCACAAGTTGAAACGGCTATCCCGGCCTT
>JBASYJ010000270.1:0-13465 GCA_049277435.1 Prolixibacteraceae bacterium | reverse complement strand
CGGAAAGTGGCAGACAACAGGTATTTTCCCTGATAGGAATAATTCATACGACCAAAGAACGACAGCATCTTATCGTCAGGATTGTAATAATGCGAAATATAGGATGCATTTCCTGATGACATAAAATGGAATGCCATATTGGAATCGAAGAAAGTCGGCAATCCCCACACATCATTTTCGGTATTAGACGACTGTATGAGAATATTTTCCTCTCCGGCAAGCAGATTCAAACTATGCTGATCATTCAGCAAATTTTTAAAATCGTAAAACAAAGTATTTGTATTACGGAAAGTGTTTCTTAAGTTATTGGTTTCAATTGTAGCAGGCATTCCAACAAATGCGCCCACATTATTTTTAGTGTAATAAGTGCTTATTCCGTAGAAACGATTGTCGTTTTGCTGGTAATCGTCCAGACCAAGTTCAGTCTTGAATCTCATATTCTCGATAATATCCCAGCTGAAAGCACCGTTGACAGTCCAGTTCTTCCGGACTCTGTTCCGATCGTTATCATTAACCGAAAGGATTGGATTAATCAGGTTGGAAGCATTTTCTTCTTCATCAAACTGATCGGTCATTCCTTTAATTGGAATCGGAGAATACATTAAAGCCTGTTTTAAACGGGCATCTCCGGAAGAACCTTTGTCTTCAAATGAATTTGAACCTCCACCTTTTATTTCGGTATTCGAATAACGCACAGAAAAATCGAGCGCAATTTTTTTTGATGGTTTGCTGTTCAATTTCAAGTTTATGTTATCGCGTTTGAAATCAGAACCAAGCATGATCGCTTTATCCTGAACGTTGGCATAGCTGAATGAATAATTGATCGCATCCGTGCCGCCACGTAAATTAAAGTTGTTGTTAAATGCAGTTCCTAAATGACCAAAGATCTGATCCTGCCAGTCATTTCCAACCATTCCGGCATATTGGTCAAGGTCGCCGTAACTTCCGTAGTAAGGTTCGTACCTGACATCAACATTGTCTCTTAATGCTGAAAGTTCGTACTGGTATTTCACAAAATCTTCAGGAGTAAGAACATTTAAGGTTTTTGCAATTTTTTTGAACGCGTAGAACGAGTTATAACTAACTTTCAGTTTGCCTGATTTAGTTCCACTTTTAGTGGTAACAATAACAACCCCATATGCACCACGCGAACCATAAATCGCGGTTGAAGAAGCATCTTTCAACACGTCAATTGATTCGATATCGGATGGCGCAATGTCATTGATATTATTTACAGGGAAACCATCGACAATGAATAATGGTGAGTTTGAGCCGGTGATGGATCCACCACCACGAACACGGATATTAATTTCAGCATCCGGACTACCCTCAGTAGCCGTAATCTGCACCCCGGCCAATCTTCCGGCCATGGCTTCAACTGCCGAAGCAACCGGAGCTTTAATCAGTTCTGCAGCACTAACCGACGAAACTGCTCCCATTAAATCTTTCCGTTTTGCAGTTCCGTAGCCAACCGCTACAACTTCTTCGATTTGCTGGGTATCCATGATCAGCTTAACGTTTAATTGGGTTTTCCCATTCAGGGGAATTTCCTGTGCAGCATATCCAATGAACGAAAACAGTAAAGTTGAATTTGAAGGTGCGCTTATGGTAAACGCGCCATCCATATCAGTTACAACACCGGTGTTTGTGCCTTTTACCACCACACTTGCACCCGGGATGCTTTCATTGGTCTGGGCATCGGTTACTTTACCCTTAACCGTAACATTCTGTGCATAAACAACAGATGTTGCCATTAAAAATAGACCCAAAATAACAACTCCCACTCGTGAAAAATACACGCGCAGTCGTTTTTGTTTTTCATGTTTAAGATCTGTCATACTCATAAGATTAGGTTTATTGTAATTTATTCATTTCCAAACAAGCCATAATAAATGGCCCAACACCTTTGGGATCATTATCCCGAACTGGTTCCCCAATGTAATATTCGTAGGATCCATCGCGGTAAGGATTTCCGCCAAGACCAGCAACCGAGCAGCATTTGGTCAGGCAGATTGTACCGTCAGCATTATTTTTAATCAGGTTATTCAGGATTCCGTGATAAGCCTTCACGGCAACATCCCGGTATTCGGCTGACAAATATCCATTGCGAACAGCTTTGAGCAATGCGTATGTAAACATAGATGATCCGGTAGCTTCAAGGTAATTACCCTCACGGTTTCCCTGATCGAGAACCTGATACCAAAGTCCGGTTTCAGGATCCTGAAATTTTTTGATACCGGCAGCAACCTGATTCAGAATTTCAATTAGCTGAGTATGTCCGGGATGTTCTTTCGGAAGAAAATCAAGCACATCAACCAGCGCCATGGCGTACCATCCTTCGGCCCGCGACCAGAAATGCGGTGAACAACCGGTTACCGAATCGGCCCACTGCTGCTCTTTGCTTTCGTCCCATCCATGGTAATTCAAACCCACTTCAGGATTATACGTGTGTTTATGTACAAATAAAAACTGA
This sequence comes from Prolixibacteraceae bacterium, assembly GCA_049277435.1. Lineage (GTDB taxonomy): Bacteria > Bacteroidota > Bacteroidia > Bacteroidales > Prolixibacteraceae > Aquipluma. The sequence goes on along the minus strand of JBASYJ010000270.1, from coordinate 10,992 downwards.
TTGATGACATCGTTAAATGCTTCCGGTTCATTCATTTCGAGCGCATACCGGGCATAAAACGGGGCACCCATGTATAAACCATCAAGCCACATTTGATGCGGGTATCGTTTTTTGTGCCAGAAACCACCTTCGTTAGTCCGGGGATGAGTCCTCAGCTGATCACGAAGTTGTTCGATCGCTTTTTTGTAGCGTTCGTCTTTGGTATTTTCATACAGATCGAAAAGGAACTTTCCGGAATTGACAGCATCAATATTGTAGTTTTCGAGCTCGTACCCAGAAAGTATACCTGTTGAATCGATCATTTTATCGGCATACATTTTTGCATAATTATAATATGCTTCGTTTCCATTTACTTGCCAAACCTGAATCATAGCCTGTGCGATTAAACCCTGAGTGTAATTCCAGGCAGGCTTCGGATTAAAATCGACAGTCCATGGCTCCGGAAATTGTTTTATTTCCGAATCGGCCATTTTCACTGCCATGCTCAGACCGTTATCCTGTTTTTGCGGAATCTGGTTTGAACACGAATGGAAAACAATAAAAATCCCAAGAAGGATGATCCATTTTTTTTTCATTTGATTTGCTTAATAGATTAGTATTTTAAAATTTCAGAAACTTGATATGATCAATAAAGAAAGGGCGAGTGCAAGGATGATTGCCGTTACCACCACTATCCAAGAAACGCCTTTAAATTTATTTAATCCCACTTTCATACATTTTCTACTGGTAAGTACTCGTGTAAAATTACATATTGGCAGGTCGTGATTCAACTTTTAGCATATCAGGAAGGAAGTTCAAGCGTACCATGAGCGGGTTATATTTCCCAAAATGCGGGATAAACGAAGCATACAAAAATGACAAAGACACCCCTTTACACTGAATTAAAGATACTTAAGTGAAATTTTAGAAAAATCTAAAGATGTCGTAATTGTTAAAAAAACGTAAATTAATAACTAGTATAAGTTTTGAAGGAATAATTTCCTCATTCAGAAACCCGGCACCATATTCCGAAAAAAGATTCCCATTTTGAATTTGGGGTGTTCTTTAAATTGCAGAAATCCACTGAGTAATTTCTGAATTTTAACAGTTCGAAAACCCATCTGCTTTTTTTTGAAAAAAGCCAACCACATCAGGAACCAGACCACTGAAACGGATAAAAATCTGATCATAATTCCTGAAACTTTTACAATTCGGCTCTCGTTTCTATTATACCAATGGCAATCAACACCATACAATTTGGTCCGGCAAAACAGGATCGGTATTCATTCCGAAGTTAAAAGCTGGTAAAGAAGCAAAAATTGAAACAGACAGACCGTTAAACGCAATACATTGAAGGCATTTTTGCATCACGTATCTAAAAAATGGAACTATGAAAAAAGTATTGATTGCATTGGATTATAATCCGAGTGCCCAAAAAGTGGCAGAGACGGGTTATTTACTGGCAAAGGCCATGAAAGCCGAGGTAGTTTTATTGCATGTAATTACCGATTCGGGTTACTATTCGGCTGTCACACATGGATCGATTATGGGTTTTCCGGGTTACATGGATCCTGGACTAACCAATGTGACTCAACCGGAAATACTCCGGAAAAAATCTTTTGATTTTCTGGATCAAACCAAAAAACATTTAAAAGATGAAACGATAGAAAGTGAAGTTATCGAGGGATATGCCGCAGCCGGTATCCTGAAAATTGCCAAAAAGATCAATGCCGACCTGGTTGTAATCGGATCGCACAGCAAGAGATGGCTTGAGAAGATTCTGGTTGGAAGTGTCACCGAAGAAGTACTTCGTGATTCAACCATTCCGCTTTTTATCATTCCGATAAAAGAAGAATAGAACAGAGGAATCGAAGCTCAGACCTGGATTGTTTTAAGAAATATGAACTCCAAGCCAGTGATTAGCTTTGGGGATTATGATGTTTGTCGACATACTCGCTGGCACTCATACCAAATTCCTGACGGAAACACTTTCTGAAATGTGACAAATCCTTAAAACCAACCGCATAGGCAATTTCCGAAATATTCAGTTTTTTCTGAACAAGCAGTTGTGCCGCCCTTTTTAACCGGATGTTCCGCACAAATTCCTTCACGGTCATTTCGGTCATCGCATTTAATTTACGGTACAATTGCATGCGGCTCACTCCAATTTCCGAAGCAAAACGTTCAATATCAAGATCAGGATCCGAAATATTTTCTTCCACAACCTCAATGGCTTTCTGCAGAAACCGTTCGTCCGGAGAACTTAAAATTATATTCCGCGGCTGAAGCAACATTTCACCGGTGTATTTCTGTTTCAGCGACTGCCGGACCGACAGAATATTTTCAATCTTGGTCTGAAGAATAACCAGATCAAACGGTTTGGTAATATAATCGTCGGCACCATGACTTAGTCCTTCAATTTCGTGCTCACGCGAACCAAGCGCTGTGAGCAACAGAATCGGGATATGCGAAGTTCGTTCATCTTTCCTGATTTTCCGGCAAAATTCAAAACCATCCATATCAGGCATCATCACATCGCTGATGATAATATCCGGAACAGTCTTCAGGGCAATATCCCAGCCTTCCAGTCCATTCGATGCTTCGCAGACCTGATACGTTGTACTAAAATGTGATTTTACGAAAAAGCGTACATCAGCATTGTCGTCAACCAAAAGCATAATTTTCTGACCTACAGCAATGTGATCTTTGAACTGATCATCAGCATCAGCCAAAATCTGATCCTCATCATTTTCACAACCATCGCTTTCATGATCAGCTGGTTCGTGGTGCTGAAATTCCTCATATGGCAGCTGAATGGTAAATTTTGAACCTTTACCGGGTTTACTGATCACAAATATTTTTCCATTGTGAAGTTTTACCAATTCTTTGGTCAGTGCCAGTCCGATTCCAGTACCGGTTTGAGTTCCTTCTTCTCCAACCTGAAAGAACCTCGAAAATATTTTACTTAAATTCGATTCAGCAATACCAATCCCGGTATCTTTAACTGTAATCTCAACCATTCTTTTTTCCGGCGAATCGTTTACCACATCACTTTCGTCCGATTCAAAAACCAGCGAAAGATTAACCGAAATTTTGCCACCCTTACCGGTAAATTTAAAAGCATTCGACAACAGATTGTTCATGATTTTTGCCAGTTTATCGGAGTCGAAATTCGTAACAATTTCCTTCTTCAGGGAGTTGAATTTCAGTTCAATTTCTTTTTCTTCTGCAAATTTGGTAAACGAACTCACAATTCCTTTCAGGTACGAAACCATATCTCCGCGCGACAAAACCAGCTTCAGGTTTCCGGTTTCCATTTTCCTGAAGTCGAGTAACTGATTAATCAACTGAAGCAATTGGGTGGCATTCCGGTGCATGACATCAATGTGGGCTTTCAAATCAGCTCTCGGGATCGAATCGGTCCGCATTTTCTCCAGCGGCCCGAGAATTAAGGTCAGAGGTGTACGTATTTCATGCGAAATATTGGTATAAAACCTCAGTTTCATCATATCCAGTTCATGCAGTTTTTTGGCTTTCATTCGTTCCAGAACAAGGTCATTTTTCAGTTTTTCCTTATTCAGCAGGAAAGTCATAAAAACATACAACAAGCCAAATAGACTCAGGAAAATTAAAGTCCTGAACCACCAGGTTTCCCAGTATGGAGGCAAAACTATAATTTTCAGGACCGGTCCCTCATTGCTTTCCTTTCGGTCGATCGATACCGTTTTTACCCGAAAAGTATATTCACCGGCATCGAGGTTGGTATAGGTTGCCGAGCGGGCTACTGAAGGCTCGTTCCAATCTTTATCGAATCCTTCCAGAAAATAGGAATACTGAATTCCGGAATTGTTGGCATAGTCGAACGAAGCAAACTCCAGGGTAACCGAATTCTGATCATATTTTAATTCAATCTGTTCAGTTTCCGAAATACTTTTGGTTAATATGTCTTTTTTGCGCGTCCCGATTTTCACCGGCTTATTGAATATTTTCAGATCGGTATAAACGATGGGCGCAAAATAATCACCCGATTTAATTTTGGTCGGATTAAAAATATTGAAGCCTGAAATACCTCCGAACAACAGTTCGCCACTCTCCGATTTATAGGCTGCACCGTAAGTAAACTGGTTATTCTGAAATCCGTTCTTCAGCGAGTAATTATGGAAACGTTCGGTTTCCGGATCAAATTTCGACAATCCGTTGGTGGTTGAGATCCATAAAAAGTGTTCACTGTCTTCCAGAATACCAAGTGTCTGGTCATTGGCCAACCCGTTTTTTTCGTTGTAGTACCTGATAATTCCTTTTTCTTTCGAATAAAGTGCAAGTCCGCGGTTCGAGGTTGCCAGCCAAAACCGTTTTTTCGAATCCTGAAGCATACTGCGGATGGATTCCTGAAGCCGGATAATCTTTTTATCCTTTGGATTGTAATTTACCAATTCGTCGGCTCCGATCCACAGGGTATGATCTGCATCCTCGCTGATCCAGTTAACCTGCCGGTTATCCACCAGATTATTGTAATGGATAAACGATCCTGAAGCCGGTTCAAATTTGTCAATTCCGGCGCTGGTCCCCACCCAGATGTCGTTGTTGCTGTCGCGGAAGAGCGACCAAACCCGGTTTTCCGAAAGGCTGGCCGGATTGTCCGGATTATTTCGGTAATGCGTAAAGGTGTTGGTTTTCAGGTTAAGCACATCAATCCCACCCAGAAAAGTACCTATCCACAAGTTGTTTTTTCCGTCGTCGAGAAGTGCTTTGATGCAATTCGTTGACAGTGAGTTTGGATTTCCGGGCTGAGGAAGCAAATACCTGAATTTACCGGTTTTTCGGTCCAGAATGTTTATCCCGCCACTTTCTGTTCCAGCCCAGACATCGCCGCTTTTATCGATCCAAAACGTATAGATTTCGCTGCTGTTCAGATAGCGGTTATCGCCCGGCATCGATTTATACCCATGAATATTTTGTCTTTCCTCAATCAAAAAGTTTATTCCGTTGCGCGTGCCAATCCAAACATCGCCTTTAAAATCGTGAAAAATGCATTGAATCGAATTATTGACCAGACTTTTTGGTTCACGTTCATCATGATAATAAAATGCGGTGGTTCCCTTTCCGGTTTCGTAAATGTACAAACCACCACGGGTGCCAATCCAGTATTTCCCGTTCCGGTCTTTGGCAATAGCCCTGACAGTTCGGCTGCGGTCGTTTTGCGGATCAATACTCACGTACTGAACTTCGAGATTTGCAGGATTTACTTTAAACAGACCGTCAGAATATGTTCCCACCCAAAAGGTTCCGTCCTGATCGGTAAAAATGTCCCAGATTTCCTGATTGGAAGAATTGTTTGGCAGTAAAACCAATTGATGCACCCGATTATTTTCCGGAGTAAAAAGGATAAGCCCGGTATCGGTTCCCAGCCAGATCCGCCCCGACTGATCGGATTTTATGATCCTGAAATATCCGGTAAAATCATTTCGATTGGAAGGCCTGATTTCAATCAGTTCTTTTTCGTTTTCCATCCGGTAGAGCCTGGTATCTGTGCCAATCCATAAATTGCCTTTCGAATCTTCGTGAATGGCAGTGACCGTTACATTTTTTAATACCGCATTTCCGCCCTGGTAAAAATAGTGCTGAAAATTCTCTTTCCCGCGATCAAATTTATTGAGACCGCCATTTTCGGTGCCGATCCAGATTTGTCCTTTGCTATCCTCAAAAATCGTCCGCACCAGGTTTCCTTTCAAACTGGTCGAATCTTCGGTATCGATCTTAAAAACGGTGAATTTATATCCGTCGTAGCGGCAAACTCCCTGCGAAGTTCCGAACCACATCCATCCTTTTTTATCCTGATGAATACAATGAATCTGGTTATTCGACAATCCATTTTCCTGCGAGAAAAAATCAAAATTCAGATTATTGATCAGGTCGATTCCTGAAACCTGAATGGATACCAACAACATGAAAGCTCCCAGAATGAATGCTCCGGAAAAGCCAGAACTGCCGGATTTGACTTTCCGGCTTTTATTGTCAAATAACCACTCAATGATCTTCATCTGTTTTATTTTTTGCTCCTGAATAGATGCTCAATGGTTGTTATGTCCAGATAAATCAATCAGAACCGGTATAACTCTGAAAAGCTTATTTACCTGAATCCATAACTCCGTAGTTGAGAATATCAAAGTTCCGTTCGTAGGCAGTAACGAACAATCCCTGATTCATAAAACCGCCCATGGGTTTAAGTTTCCTGAAATCGAAATCCATTTGTGTCAATTGCATTTGAAATTCAGGAAGGCAATTTCTGAAATCTTTTCCGTAGCGGAACAAGGCGCTCATAAAATAAAATGAGACATCGAAACCCTGATAACTGAATTGGGATGGTTCGCCAGAAAAAGTTTCGCGATACCGGCCAATAAAACGACGAACCAGTGGTTTATTATAATCGATAAAATAGGGAGATAAATACCGGAGCCGGATCTGGTGATAATTCTCTGTCTGGATACTTTTCAGTTTGGTAAATGTGCTAGTCCCCATTAATACAATGTTGTAATGTTCGGCCAACGCGGTAAGGTTGGTAACCGCCACACTCACCTGTGCTTCATTGTCGGTAGGAATGACAAAGATATTTTCATCATTTTCGCTTAATAACGATTTAATTTCCTGAATGCCCTGTTGCTGAAAATTATAATCACGATAAGGCTGGCGACCCGAACCTGCCGATAATTTTTGCCTGCTTAATTCCGCTACCTTCGCTTCCGGAGAATTTGAGACTCCGTTTTGTTGCAGAAAAAATAACTTCTTTCCGGCAAACTCTTTTGCGATGTATGAAGCGGTTTGTTCAACCTGAAATTCCTTGGTTGAGTTTACCTTAAAATACCAGGAATTATTTTCTTCGAAGTTTCCAGCCGACGAAAGTGGCGAAACCATTGGAATCCGGTTTTTTGCTGCAAACGAAGCGACTGTTGCCTGAAGTTCGGGATAAACCGGACCGATAATTAAATCCAGTTCTCGAAATTCATCGAGCTGCAATAAATTATTAATTCTTCGCAGGTTGCTGGCATCAAAAACAAACAATTCAAGGTTCATGCCCATTCGTTGCAAACTGTCGAGCGCAATTAATGCACCTTCGTAAAATTCCAGAAACGCGTTTGCTTTCGGATCAATGTTGATTCCATTTATCGTCATCAAAGTGTCGGAAGCCATATTTTGAGCGGAAGCATTGAATTTCAGTTTGCTTGTCAGAACTGAATTACCGGTTCCCGGCAAACTTAGAGCACTGTCGGCCGGAAGATAAAACGGAAGCAAAAGAGCTGCTTTATATTTCCTGAAATTGTTTTTAAGCGGTATACAATCAGATGATTCAATTGAAATATTAAAATCAGGACCGGAAACAGACTGGTTCGGATTGTTTTCGATGTTTTTACCTGTAGGTTTGGGGATCAGAATAACTTCACCGGCTTCCAGACTTCTGGAATACAAATCCGGATTTGCTTTTTTCAATTCACTGGCTTCAATTCCGAAGCGCGATGACAGCGAAAATAAGGTCTCGCCCTTGCCGACCTGGTATTTCGAATACGAAGCAGTTTTGGGTTCCTGCTCCGTTTTATTTACCGGGATTTTTAATTTCATACCGGTTTTTAATCCGTTTTGAAGTTCCGGATTGTATTTCATCATTTGTTCGTGGGTCACACCATAGCGGCGTTCCAGGCTAAATATAGTTTCTCCTGAAACAACCGGATGAACTGAATATTCAGACACGTCGGGCTGTTGAATTGCTTCTGTTTTTGGGCTGCTCTCAGGTTCTGTCCGGGTTATGGCAACCGGAATTTTCAGAACCTGGCCAACCTGCAGTCCATTACTAAGTTCGGGATTAAAGCGAATCAGGTCATTGGCTGTCACTCCGTATTGCTTGGCGATCGAAAAAATCGTTTGCTTTTTGGCTGTTTTGTGGTAATAAAATTCTTCTTCCGGAACTTTAGCTGTGGAAACCTGTGATTTAACAGGCTCAGTAACAACTTTACCTATCGGAATTTTAACTGTCGATCCGGCTTCAAGCAGCGTGGTTAAATTCGGATTTGCAGCCTGCAAATCTTTCTGGCTGACTTTATATTTCTGGCAGATGCTGAAAATAGTTTCCTTCTTCGAAACAGTATGCAACACATATTTCATTCCGCCGATTTCAACTTCTTTCTGTGAATATCCGGTTTGGGGGAGTGAAAAGATAAACGCGAACAAAAAAGCAGCAACAATTAATTTCATATTGACGATCCTCTATTTATGGAATCAAAAGTAAAATAAATGCCAGTACTTCCCAAATCAGGATGTGCTGGCATTTCGATATCTTCGGGTTGGTTTGAAACCCTTTTTCAGGATGATTTAAAAAGCTTTTTCTCCGAAATATTTCATAAACTGAACTCGCTCCCAGGCTTGAGCTGAAGATTCTTTCCGGCTTAATTTCCCTTTAAAATCAGTTAATTTTGAATAACCATTTTGTTCCATCCATTCCGATATTTCCTGATTAATCCGGGTAATAACCGATGGCCCTTCCTTGTACATTGCAGAAGCAATCTGAACGGCAGAAGCTCCGGCCAGAATAAATTTCAGGGCTGTCTCGGCGGAATGAATGCCAGTTGTGGCAGCCAGTTCGCATTTCATCGGACCAGCTAAAATACCGGTCCATTTCAGTGGCAAAATATAATCGTTTGGCGAGCTTAACACATCGCTGTGCGAAACTGTTTGACTTTGAATATCGATGTCGGGATTGTAGAACCGGTTAAAAATGGTGATTCCGGCCACACCGGATTGCGATAATTTCTGGACCATTCCGGCCAGATTTGAGAAATAGTGGCTTATTTTAATGGTTACCGGAATTTTTACCACATCCAGAACTTTTTGAATCGTTTCGAAATAAAACTGTTCGTTACTCTCGCTCGTTTTTTGTGGGTCAGAAGGACAAATATACATATTGAGCTCCAGGGCGTCGGCCCCTGCTTCTTCGATCTTCCGGGCAAACAGTACCCAATCACTCGAAGTCACACAATTTACACTGGCAACAATCGGAACTTCAGTTCTGGATTTGGCGTCGGCAATGAGTTTCAGATATTTCCGGATATTTTCTTCCTTGATCACATAATCAAAATAATCCAGGTATTCGGGATCAGAATTTAACTCAGACCGCAGACTCAATTCTTCCTGCAACTCATGGTAAATTTCTTCTTCAAAAATAGATTTCAGTACAATTGCTCCAGCTCCGGCTTCGGCCAGTTTAATGATTTGTTCCAGTTGACCTGTCATACTGCTGCTGGCAGCTATTACCGGACTCTTTAATTCGAGTCCGAAAAATCGGGTTGATATATTTGTCATAACTCAAAAAATTGAGCGTTAAAGATAAAAAATTAAATGTCCGGTAATGAATCCGGAGAAATTTTTAGCCTGAAATGGCCTTATTTAGATTGTTTCCGGAGAAACTGACGAAATCATAAATGTAAACCGGAAATGAATTTTCAGGACTGCATTCCGTAAAAAGATCAGATCGAATTCAGGATTTTCTGAAGGTCTTTCCGGCACGATTCTGCTAAAAACGGATCGTTGATTGCAGTTTTTATTAATTCAGAATTATCGCGCTGAACACGAAAAAGTGAAAATACCTGACTCACCGAAAGACTTTCAGGATTTGTTTCGAGCAAATAAAATTCATCACCTTTTTTAACCTTACCGACACGTTCAACACAGAGGTAAATTCCGGGGAAAGGTGCATTCCAGAAATCGTCGACGATCGATTGATCTCCAAAACGACACCCCAGTTTAAAACAGGGTTGTCGTGGCTGAGTAACCCGGACGATCGCATCACCAACCTGAAACCGGTCACCAATTCTGATCTCCGATTCATTTAGTCCGCTTACCGTCAGATTTTCACCAAACATTCCCCATTGCCAGTCCTGATCGGGATATTTCCTTTTCCAGAACGAATAATGATCGGCAGAATACAGGTAACAGGCTTTGTCGGTTCCTCCGTGGTACCGCCGATCCAAAACATGATCGCCGGCCACATCCTCAAAACCCAGCGAAAGCGGCGAATCCACTCCATACTTATAAATTCCGGTTTGCAACTCCTGCCCTCTCCATTCAATGGTTGCAGGCTTGCCAATATTCGTCGAAATAATTTTCATACGATCAATTTTTATTCTTCGTCCAAAATCTCCTGGACCCGTCCAACTTCGCCAGTTTCCAACCGGACTTTTATTCCATGGGGATGATTGGGCGAGTTTGTCAATAAATTCTTTACAATTCCTTCGGTCAGTTCACCGGTTCGCTGATGGTGCTTTTGTACAATATTCACCAACAATCCAGGCTTAACATCCGAGCGTTTTCTTCCGTCCATATTTAAATATTTTGTCAGGCAAATGAACAAAAAAATGTTTGCTTTCTGCCATTTTTATATCCTGAACTTATTTAAATAAAAAAAGCCTCTCAACTGAAAGGCCTGCAATTATTGGGATTCTCCGAAAATTAAACGGATTAAACGTTCAGCGATAAATATTTCAGAAATTCATCTTTGCGATTCTGGTTTTTAAAAACGCCGCCATATTCAGCGGTTATGGTCGAACTTCCTTCATCCTGAATTCCGCGTGACGAAACACACAGATGTTTGGCATCAATTACCACGGCTACATCTTCGGTCTTCAGAATTCGTTTCAATTCGTTGGCGATCTGCACGGTCAATCTCTCCTGAACCTGCGGACGACGGGCAAAATAATCGACTACCCGGTTAATCTTTGATAAGCCAATCACTTGTCCGCTTGAAACATAGGCAACATGCGCTTTACCAACGATGGGCAGAAAATGATGCTCGCAGGTAGAATTCATGTTGATGTTTTTCTCCACCAGCATTTCACCATATTTGAACTTATTATCGAAGACCGAAATCTTGGGCTTATTTGCCGGATTCAGGCCTGAAAAAATCTCCTTTACGTACATTTTTGCAACACGGTGAGGAGTTCCGTTCAAGCTGTCATCCTTCAGGTCGAG
>JBASYJ010000269.1:0-2480 GCA_049277435.1 Prolixibacteraceae bacterium | reverse complement strand
ATTATATTTTTGACAACAGCTTTTTAAACGCTGAATTCATCCCTTTTTCGATCGCCGGAAATTCCAGCAACTCTTTGCCCACAAAAACAAACATGACGGCAATTTGAAGGTTTTTAGCGGCTATTTCGCTGAATAATTCCGGTTTGTTCAGACGGTAGGCTTCGCGCATTTGTCTTTTCAGGTGATTTCGCTTCACGGCACGTTTAAAATTCCGTTTCGAAACGGTAAAAGCAGCTTGTACCGGAATGGATTCGGGCAAGTCGGTTTTTAGAAAAACCACCTTGATGGGGTAGGCCAGGAAAGATTCGCCCGAAGTGAATAGTTCTCCGATAATTTTCTGGCTGCACAGCCTTTCTTCCTTATGAAACGTGAGTCTTTCCATCGAACGAAATTAAACAAAAAAGGGGAAATGTACTTTCCCCTTTTTTGTTTATGCTAATGTTTTGATTATTGTCCTTTGTTATGTTTTTTGATGAACTGGTCCAGTGCCATGGTCATCGACGGAGCATCAACCGTAGGCGCTTCGATGTCGAGTCGCAATCCGGCTTCGTGTACCGCTTTGGCAGTTGTTGGTCCGAAGCAGGCAATTTTGGTGTCATTCTGTGTAAAATCCGGAAAGTTCTGGATCAAAGATTGAATTCCTGAAGGACTGAAAAATACAAGAATGTCGTAATTAACTTCTTTCAGGTCGGATAAATTACTACTTACCGTGTTGTAAATGATGGCTTTGGTGTAATTGTATCCGGCTTTGTCAAGCGCCTGAATGATTTCAGGTTGGTTGACCTGCGACAATGTCAAAAGGAATTTCTCCTCTTTGTGTTTTTTCATGACGTCGATCAAATCCGAAAATTTGCCGGCACCGTAGAAGATTTTCCGTTTGCGGTAAACGATGTATTTCTGCAGATAGAAAGCTGTGGCTTCCGAAATACAGAAGTATTTCATCGTGTCAGGAATGGTCAGACGTAATTCAGTACTGATTCTGAAGAAATGATCGATCGCGGTACGACTTGTAAAAATTACAGCTGAATGCTCCAAAATCTGTACTCTCGTTTGCCTGAACTCTTTGGCCGATACTCCTTCAACCTGTATGAAGGGACGAAAATCAACCTGTATGTTGTTTTTTTCAGCCAGATCAAAATAAGGCGATTTGGCAGTTTCAGGTTGGGGCTGTGAAACTAAAATTTTCTTGATCTTCAAGGTAAATAGCTTTAAAATTTATTTTTCCCTATCCTAAATTAATAATAGATTATAAATCAGAATTATTGGTAAAAATTCAAGGGTACAAAGGTACAAAATCAAATACGAAATTGAAAAATGTTTTTTTAAGAAAATTTTTCCACCTCTAAGTAATGAAAGGATATAAAAAATACCCACTAAAAATAAGCCGCCAAATAACACCGGTTCTACCTGAGTTAAAGGCACAAAGGCAATTGTAGCACTTACCGGAAGCAAAAATAAGCCCAGTACCCGGTTGTAAACGGTTATGTTGAAAAGATATTCCTGAACTTCAGACCGGCTTTCGGTTAAGATTCCGATAAGCGAATAAAGCATTCTTTTAAGACTGAAATAACCTACATTAATGGCCAGACAAACGAGATAAACGTAAAAAGTCTGATGCAGGCCAAAATTGATTTTATACGTAGTCAGGAACTGATAACCAAACAGGGCAAAGGTTAAATTTGAAATGATATCGAGCCTGAAGGATGCATGGAACAGATTAAAATACCGTTCGCGCAACAGGCGGATAAAGGTCGAATAGTTTGTTGTCGACTGCATTAACTGACTCAGATACTTGTTGAAAATCAGGCGGACAGTTGCGAAAAGAATAAAACACAGAATCAGGACTCCAACCAGCCAGTCGGGATTGTTGCGCAATAGTTTTTTCCCCGGAAAAACAACTTCAACCCCTTTTAGCACCGTGTGCAGCGAATCGTACGGAAGAGGTTGAATCAGATCTCTCTGGTAATCGAATTCAGGAATATATGCCGTTCTGAACTGCGTCCATTCTGGTTTTAATCCAAGGTAAATAATGCTGTCGGGAGCAATGTAATTGGCATTGAGCGAGTCGAGAACGGTAGAATCAAGCAGATTTACCGTACCCGATGAAACATCGGACTGAAAGGATTTTGATTCCAAAAAAGCCGGATTCAAATGCAGGTTAGAATTTACAGAGTCTGATTTGAATTGATTCGATTGCATACCGCCAGCCAATTGTATAAGTTTGTGGCCGCAAAAGTAGTGAATAATCGCTTTTATTTTGCCAAATGGTCAGACCAAAACAGTAAATTTTATCACTCATGACACAAAATACAATTAAAATCTACCAGGCGCCTCTTCAGGGAGCAACCGATTTTTCATACCGGGCAGCTTATTCCCGGGTTTTTGGCGGAATCGATAAGTTTTTCATCCCGTATATTTCGTATGGCAAAGGCCGGGAAATCAAAAAATCGCAGCTCAAAGAGGTTTTTCCTGAAAATAAT
>JBASYJ010000268.1:0-2005 GCA_049277435.1 Prolixibacteraceae bacterium | reverse complement strand
GAAACGGTCATCTTATCTTTCACCGGATTCGGAAACACCTGAAGTTCATTCTTTTTCAGCTCGAATTCTTCGACATGAACCGTGATGTGAGTCGATGCATCGTATTCGCCGGGTGTGCTTTCAATCAAACTAACATTATCGGTTGCGATGCTGTAGAATTTATATTTCGAACCAACATTTCCGATGAACTCGTCGGTTACTAAAGTTGTGTTTTGTTTCCAGACCTGAAGCGAGGTATCGTTTTCCATCACATAAATCGAATAGGATGCGATTCCGGAGCCATTATCTGTACCGGTCCAGGCTACCGGGAAACGGCTGTCGGTTGTTGCATCGAGCGCATAAACCTGGCTTTCAGGTTTATCCAGATCAAGGGTATTGACAAATTCGTTGGTCAGGATTGGTTTGTTGGCATCAAAAACAATCGAAGCCATGTTTTTCAAAACGTCGTTGGTTCCGAGTTCCTTTTTCAGGCCCACCGAAAAACTTACAAAACCTTCGCCTGCATGATTCGCATTGTTTGGTGGCAAAAATCCAATCATCGGATCTTCTTCAAGCCTCATTTCAGTCGGATTCAGCGAAATAAACTCCCAGGTAATTACTCCGGAAATGGTATCCAGTTTTCCGGATACGCGGGTGATCAGATTCATCTTTGGATTCAGGTCCACATCCATGGAGAATTCTTTCAACTTGTTTCCATTCGGAACCAGAATCGTATCGCCAAAACCAAACGAACCAAATCCAAATTCCTTCAGATCAAATTTCGATAAGTCGAGGGTATCTGAAATGGTTACCAGATGCGCCGGCGCTGTTGCTGTACTTTTGTTTTCGAACAAAATAGTGTATGGCATCATGCTGGTTTTCTGAATATAATTGTTCTCACCAAATCCGGGAGGCCCAATCATTTCATTTGGGTCGAAAGAATCAACCGCATGAATACTGCGCTTACTCTTATATTTTGGATCAAAGGCATTTCGGCAATCCTGATCAGCCAGATAGGCTTTATACATGTTGTTGACAATCGACGTTATTTTAATACCGATTTTGATTGCTTTAACCGGAGTCAGATCACCAACACAACTGATTACTGCCGAAGCTAAATTATAACTAAAACTCGGCATAAATGCACTTTGTTCATGATCCGGTTTCATTTTATCCCAGGGATTAAATGCCAGTGTGGCAAAATCGTAAACACAATCCACCGGAAGAACCATACCGACAAAGTCCATTAATGAAGACGAAGCAGCATCAGCTGCTGCAAGCGCGATACAGGCATTCAACTTGGTTTTATCATCAGGCCAGTCGTCGTTAGTGCCACCGGCACTTTTCGTAGTTGTGGTATTGGGGGCAAACATCGGGGCAGTAACCCAGGTTTCGAGTTTAAAATCACCGGGGCTTTTAATTCTGATATGAAGACTTTGTGAACTGTTTGACTCGACCAGAGGAAGATAAAGTGGATAATACCGGGCATCTAAACCGGGCCCGAAATAGTCTGGAATAATTGCATAAAGCGTATCCATTAACTCGACAATCTGCGGAAAATTTTCCTTTATGTATTCGCTGGCTCCAATTTTAAAGTCGATAAATTCAATGTCCATTCCGGGAAGATCACTGATTACCAGATTTAACGGAACGCCAAGGGCATCAACATTTCCATTATTTCCATAATTTATCGCATAAGTCTGCCACATATTAAACAGAATTAATCCCCTTCCTGAAACGCTGACCCAAGGATCGGGTAATTCAGCTTTTATAATCGAAATTGCTTCTGCCAGCACTTGTTCAACGCCATTCTGCTTCACAACCAGATCCCATTTCCCTATTGATTTTCCATTTAAATTAAAATAGGCAGCAAGAGAACCCAATTTCGGCGACCATAGCTTTTCTCCGACAACATCAGATTCGCCTGTTCTTCTTAAACTTAACGAGGTATTGGCGACAGTTAAAGCGCCACCAAAAACAGTAATTGTTGCATAGCCCCCATTTCCTGCCTGAGTTGGTTCAATCC
>JBASYJ010000267.1:0-5883 GCA_049277435.1 Prolixibacteraceae bacterium | reverse complement strand
TATTTATGCTGCACGGGGTGAAAAGAAAAAAGCGATAGAAAATTTGAAATTGATTAAAAACCGCAAAACAAATTCACTATGGCTGTTAACCTTGTTAAAACATTCGCCTTTCTTTGACAACATCAGGATTGAACCCGAATTTGCGGATATCTTAAAAGAGGTGGAAGCCAAATACCTCAAAGAACATAAACAAGCTGGTAAGCTAATTCAGGAATATGAAAAAGAAGAGTAGCAGAAAATAAAAGAGGGTGTATCAAAAAGTCAAAATAATCACATCTCTGGTCACCCCGAATTTATTTCGGGGTCTGATTTTCAATATGATGAGATCCTGAAACAAGTTCAGGATGACTGGATGACTTTTTGATACTGCAACTCCGGCTACTTCAGCAACATCCGGCAGGTCCGGCGGCTTTTCTGTTCGATGTATATACTCCGGTTACCGGCTATTTCCTTCACCGATTCAGGGGTATAGTAACGAATCGTGATCAGATCGAGCCCGGTATTGTATTTGACTTCAAATTTCTGTTGCAACTGACTGATCAGTTTTTCGACCCCGGTTTCAGGTTCGTCAAAAGCCAGTGAAAGATCGAGCGCCGACTGCTGAATCAGTCCGACTTTTAACCTGTATTTTGCCACCAGGCTAAACACTTCGGAAACGCTGTCGATGCTGATAAATGAAAAGTCGTTCGGCGACAAGGTGATCAGCGCCATCGCTCTTTTTACGATAATCACCGGGATCAGATCAAGCGTATGTTGCACCGAATGAATGATTGTTCCCGGCTTTTCAGGCTCAAGAAATGATTTTACCAGGAGCGGAATATGCTTGTTCTGAAGTGGTTTAATCGTTTTTGGATGAATTACCTTTGCTCCGGAATACGACAATTCAATCGCTTCCTTGTAGGATAATTCGTCGAGTTTTTGGGTATTCGAAAAATAATCCGGATCGGCATTCAGAATCCCCGGAACATTTTTCCAGATGCTGACATCTTCGGCATCGAGCAAATTGGCCAGAATGGCTGCAGTATAATCCGAACCTTCGCGCCCGAGCGTGGTGGTCTGGTTGGTTAATGTTCCTCCGATAAAACCCTGTGTGATATATAAGTCAGCTGTTTCGAAAGTAAAAATCCGTTTGGCCAGTTTCTCCGACAAATCCCAGACAATATTCGACTCGCGGTACAAATCATCAGTTTTCAGACAGGTCCGGACATCAATCCATTGATTTTTCAATCCAATGTGGTTAAAATACAGACTCACAATCAGGGTCGAAATCAGTTCACCATACGAAACAATCTGGTCGTATTCGAAATCAAAATTAAGCGAAGGTTCAACCTCCAGTCTCGATTTTAACAAGGCAAACATTCTGTTCAGCTCCGGAAGCCCTGCTTTTTGTCCCCACAGTTCCTGCACAATTCCCCGGTGATAATTTTCAACTTCGCTGTATATGGTCCAGACTTCCTTATCCTGACTGAAATATCTACGGGCAACGACTTCCAGAGCATTGGTTGTTTTGCCCATGGCCGAAATCACCAGAACTTTATTCCCTGGGTACATGTTCAGAATATCGACCGAATTACGAACAGCGTCGGCAGAACTCACCGAAGCACCTCCAAATTTGAAAACCTTCATATCCGTGTAGAATTGATTGATTAATCAAAATTATAAAAATGAACCATCCGGAAAATTATTCCGGAAAGGAAATCAGTTTAATTTAAGATTTCAGGAGAAAGGAAAATACTTAAATCGTGTTGCAAATGCGAATATCAGAACTCAGAACTTCGTCCGAATTATCCAGCTGAATGGTGCCTTCGAAGAAACTTTCACCATCAAGCAGATTGGGCATAATTTCCTGAACCAGACTTTCCATTGGAAGATTAAAAATATTCAGGATATCCACCCATTTCAGCCGGCCGGATTTAATGTTTTCGGGTTCTCCGGAAAACCGGGACGATTCGTAAACAAGATAAAGACACGATGTTTGGGCCTCAACCTGAATTACTTTTACAACGCCACGCAAAACTGGCCCCGAAATCTCCATTCCGCTGGCCTCTTTCACATTCCTGATCACGGCTTCGCTCATGTCTTCCAACAGTCCGGCTTCCCCCTTTATTCCTGAATGTTTCCGTTTTAACGGGCCGTTTTCAGCGATCTGGTGCAAAAGCAAATGATCGGTTTTGTTGTCAAAAATAAACGTGAGGGTTCGAATGTCCTGGTTATTCATAGGTACTGAAATTCAAAAAAAGTGATCCTTTATGTGTTTCAAAGATATGTATACCAACAATACCTGATACATTATTGGTTCGACATTTCAGGATAAAATCACCTTCAGGATTCTGAATCCTGAAGATCGTTCAATCCAAAAGTATAATTCTTATATTTGGTAGAAAGTTAACCTGAACAGACTATGAGTGAAAACTGGATACTGTCGCGCCGGAAATTCCTGCAAATAACAGGAACATCAGCAGCCGGAATAATAATCTCGCCAACATTGCTGGCAAATAACAGTGAAAAACCATTGATCCGGTTCGGACTTTTTTCCGACATCCATTATGCCGGCCGTGAAGCTGCCGGAAAGCGTTTTTACCGCGAATCACTTGCAAAAGTTCAGGAAGGAATCGACCTGATGAACCACAAAAAAGTTGATTTTGTGATCGAACTGGGGGATTTTAAAGATCAGGATGCCGTTCCAAATGAAGCCAATACCTTAAAATACCTGACAGAAATTGAATCGGTCTTCCGGAAATTTGCAGGGCCAACCTACCATGTTTTGGGCAATCACGACATGGATGGAATCTCGAAACAGCAATTTCTGGAGCGGGTAAAAAACACACGGATTCCGAAGACAGAAAGTTATTATTCGTTTAACCGGAACAAGATTCATTTTGTGGTTCTGGATGCGAATTTTACCCAGGCCGGAGTTTCATACGACCATGGAAATTTCACCTGGGACGATACGTTTATTCCTGAAATTCAGACCAGTTGGCTGAAAGAAGATCTGAAATCAAGCAAATATCCGGTGGTGGTTTTTGTACACCAAATGCTCGACGATTCGAAAGGGGTGAATCAACATGTAAAAAATGCTGCTGAAGTGAGGCAAATTCTTGAACATTCGGGTAAAGTACTTGCTGTTTTTCAGGGACATGTGCACGAGGAAAGATACAATGCAATCAACGGAATTCATTATTATTCGGTAAACGCGGTCGTTGATGATGAAGGAACTAAAAATAACGCGTATCAGATTGTGGAAGTTTTTAACGATGGCAGCCTGGAAATAAAAGGTTTTCGCAGGGCTTCCAATCACGAATTCAGTGCTTTGAATAAGCCTAATTCAGAAAATTAATTTTGAATATTACGATGAAGAAAAACCTTGTAATCCTTTCAGGAGCCGGAATAAGTCAGGAAAGCGGAATCCGGACTTTTCGCGATATGGGCGGTTTGTGGGAAGAATATGATGTCACCGAAGTGGCCACTCCTGAAGCCTGGCAACAAAATCCGACGCTGGTCATGAAATTCTACAACGACCGCCGGAAACAACTTTACGAAAGCGAACCCAATGCCGGTCATCGTGGCCTGGTCGATCTGGAAAAAGATTATCATGTTCGGATTATTACACAAAACATCGACGATTTGCACGAGCGCGCCGGAAGTTCCCGCGTTTTGCATTTACACGGTGAATTAAAAAAAGCCCGCAGTTCGGTTGATGAATCGCTGATCTACGACATCGATGGCTGGGAACTGAAATTTGGGGATAAGTGTGAAAAAGGCAGCCAGTTGCGCCCGCATGTGGTCTGGTTTGGCGAAGCAGTTCCGGCCATGGACGAGGCCATCGACATTGTTGGAGATGCCGATATTCTGGTGGTCATCGGAACCTCGCTGAACGTGTATCCGGCTGCCGGACTTGTAAATTACACCCGACAGGGCATTCCAATTTTTGTAATCGATCCGGAACGTCCGACCGTATATCTTCGTAACGTAATTTACATTCAGGAAAAAGCCGGAAAAGGAGTTGAAATTTTAAAAGAGAAACTAAAGGAATTGCAATGAAACGTATTCTTTTCATCCTGATATTCGGAACTTGCCTAAGCCTGGCCTCAAGCGCCCAGCGTTTTGAAGGTGGTGTAATTGCCGGTCTCAACGCTTCGCAGGTCGACGGCGATTTTACAAGTGGTTACCACAAACCGGGCATCGTTGCCGGTGGATATGTCCTGAATAATTTTTCAAGAACGCTCTTTGCCGGAATGGAACTGAAATTTAACCAGAAAGGAAGCCGAAGAAATCCGGACCCAAAAATACCCGACGATCCCTCGAAATACATCATGCGTTTAAATTATGCCGACATGCCTTTTTATTTGGGAATCCGCACCAGCGAACGAATTTCATTAATTGCCGGAATTTCTGCAGGTTACCTCATCAGTGGAACCGAATACGATAATTACGGCAAGTTCCAAACAGCAGATCAGCACGCATTCAACGAAATAGATGTTCAGGGTTTGCTCGGATTCCGGTTTCAGGTAAACGACCGTTTGTTTGTCGATTTGCGCGGAGCCTATTCGCTAATTCCAATCCGTGAACAGCCCGGCGACATCAGCATTTACTGGCTCGACAGCCAGTTCAGCAATGTATTAAGCACAACCATCCTGTACCGGCTCGACTTCTGACGATTCAAAATAAAGCTAAAATCCAGCCATGAGAAGTAAAAACCTGTTCTTTCTGTTTGGTTTTTTCCTGATGTTTTCCTGCTCCACTCCGGAAAATAAATCAAATCCGGAAGATGAAAAAATTGCACTCGAAATTGCTGAAACCCTGAATTTCGAACTGCAAAATTGCTGGTACCCACGCACAATCGACAGCATTTCAGGAGGTTTCCTGAGCGACTTCAATTACCGGTGGGAAATGAAAGGGGCACAAAACAAGATGATTGTCACCCAGTCGCGACACATTTGGACCTGCTCCAGCGCGGCATCTTTTTATCCTGAACAGCGCGATTTCTACCTGAAAATTGCCCGTCACGGAGTTCAGTTCCTGAACGAGAAAATGTGGGATTCGAAATACGGCGGTTTCTACAATCTGGTCGATCGGGAAGGAAACGTACTGAAAATGGGAAAAGCCGACCGCCCCATCAAAGAAGCATACGGAAACGCTTTCGCCATTTACGGACTCTCAGCTTTTGCGCTTGAAACAGGCGACACGGCTGCTCTTTCGATGGCAAAAAATACTTTTTTGTGGCTCGAACAGCACAGTTACGATCCTGAATTTGGTGGCTATTTTCAGTTTCTGGAAGAAGACGGAACACCATTGAAAGACGGTTTTAACGGAACGCCACCCAAAGATCAGAACAGTTCGATTCATTTGCTGGAAGCATTTACCGAATTGTACCGTGTTTGGCCCGACTCGCTGGTAAAGGAGCGTTTGCTGATGATGTTGCATCTGGTTCGCGACCAAATCACCAATCAGAAAGGGTATCTGCAATTATTCGAAAACCGTGACTGGTCGCCGGTTTCGTACCGCGATTCGGCCGAGGCTGTCCGAAAAAAGAACTGGTTTCTGGATCACATTTCGTATGGCCATGATGTTGAAACGGCTTACCTGATGCTGGAAGCATCGGAAGTTGCCGGTCTGGAAAATGATACGCTCACCCTTCGAAAAGCAAAACAAATGGTCGATCATTCGCTGCAAAGCGGCTGGGATAAACAGCTGGGAGGATTTTACGAAGCCGGTTATTATTTCAGGAATCAGGATACAGTGACCATCATTCAGGATACCAAAAACTGGTGGGCACAAGCCGAAGGGTTAAATTCGCTGTTGATGATGTCGGAACTTTTTCCGGACGATCCGCATAATTACAAATCCGTGTTCCTGAAAGAATGGGAATACATCAAAACATAC
>JBASYJ010000266.1:0-2298 GCA_049277435.1 Prolixibacteraceae bacterium | reverse complement strand
TTGTTCATGTAAGGAATATGGAACGGCAAAGTGACATGGCTATTCTCCATGAGGAACACGGTGCTATCTTTGGTGACTTTGGCATTGAAAGGAATCTCTGAGAGTTCAACTTCAGGCAATAATTCTTTAAAAACTGAAGGTTTAATTACTGCGCCTGATAATATGTGGCTGCCAATAGAACTTCCTTTTTCGATTAGTAATATCCGATGGTTCTGCCCTTTTTGTTTGAAAAGTTCGGCCAGATGAATAGACGCGGCTAACCCGGAAGGACCACCTCCAATTATTAAAACATCCGTTGCTATGATATCAATATTACTCATTCCCTGTATTGTTTAAAGTTAATTCTATCTGCTATTACTAAGTATTTAGCCACTTTTTAAACGCTCATAATTCCTTCTTCGTCCGTCCTGACTTTATACACCTTATCGAACAGTGAAACGATGATCATTCCATCGCCACTGTACCCGGTACGCCCATTTTTGCGAATCAGAGAAACGATTTTTTCCACATGTTCATCGCTGATCGGAATTTCAATTTTAATTACCCGATAATCCACGGCAAATGGGTATTTCGAACTAATGTGTTCTTTTTCGTGGTCTGAATATTGTCCTGTACCTTCACATTCAACAAAAGTCATGCAGCAAAATCCTGCCTTTCATAATGAATGAAATACATCTTCCACTTTCCGGTGTCTGATATATGCTTTTATAAGTTTCAATGCTTAATTTTTTTTGTGTTATAAAATTTCTGATACGTTCTCAGTTTTAGAATCCTTTTTATTTTCAGGACAATCCACCAAATCTTTTAGCTCGCATTTGGAGCAAGCTTCATTCTTGTCTGAAGTGCCATCATCAAGGGCACAGGAGTGTGCTGTAAATTCAGCATCTTTATTAAAAAGAAGTTTCACTCCCAACCCCAGCAAGGCGAGGGCGACTAAAATGACAGTAATAATTAAGGTATTGATGAACATGGCCAATTTTTAGATTTTGACTTCTTGTTAATTCTGCGCAAAGTCCCGAAGCGGAGACTCTGCACAGGGGAGAAAATTCAGAAAGTTTATTTTTCCAAATCGCTTTCCAACATTTTTTTACTTTCCTGATACTCTTCTTTTGTAATTTGCCCGGAAGCAAATCGCTTCTGCAAAATGTAAAGAGGAGAATCATTTTTCTTTCGCTGACCGGAGACATTATAAGGCGTTGCAAAGATCCAAAAGAGAAAAATCACCCAGATGAACCACTATATTAAATGGATTCCCCAAACATTATTATTGTAGAACATAATATTAAATTTCAAGAGTGAATTGATTAATTGTTAATTACTTTTTCACTATCAAGGTCATTCCGCACTTTGGGCATTTGCCGGGTTTATCCGATCTTACCTCAGGATGCATGGAGCAGGTGTAGATTAAACCTACTTGCTTTTTTTCGCTTTTTGAATTTTTCATTTTTTGAATTATTAATGATCTTTTTAAACTGATGTTAATGAATTGGTAAATAGTATCAAGATTGAAGCATCAGGACGCAGACAAAAAACCATAGCAGAAAAGGTTGCTAAACCTTTCAAACTATAAACCAAGGTGGATTTATTTCAAATCAGGAAAGCGCAAATTTTGGGCAAGCTTACAGCATGTACCTGGTAATTGTCAGGTGGACTGACATCCGTGCTAGTAAGATTTAAAGTGGTGAACGAATGAAGTTCAATGCTTACAGGTATTATGCAAACCTGAAGAATATGTTGTGCAAATGTAGTAAATTCAGTAAACGAAGGAGCAAAATTGTGATCGACTGCAAGAGCAGAAACTTTATCGTCGCAACAATATTTTTTGAGTTGAACGCCCGGAATAGAACATTCATCACAGCCTTCCATACCACATGATGCCAGTTGACCCGAAAATGTTGCCTTGGTAGCTGCATACTCACCTCCACAGTAATGAGTGGCAATTGAGAAATGCATGCCCGAAAGCACAATGAGTAAAGCGAATGATATGGATAATAGTCTTTTCAAAAGTTAACTTTTCACTAATAATATTTTGCATATAATGCTTCATCCAACAGCACAATGCGATTAAATTCTGATCAATTTATACAATGTGCATTTTGTATAAATATACAAAGATTATTTCTTTTATTCAGAAAATATCACACAATTCCTGATAGATTCGTATAATTCAAACATTTTAGTAGCCTTAGCCAATATTGGCAAATATGCTATGTGGACTAAACAGCATTCATGAAGATATATGTAACCCAATACTAATTCGTTTATTTGTTTTAGTTTCTGACCGGTCACAAAACGCAC
>JBASYJ010000265.1:0-2495 GCA_049277435.1 Prolixibacteraceae bacterium | reverse complement strand
TGAGCAGCAGCCCGTTCGAAAAAGGTTTTACTTTCCTTGCCCGCCAGATTTAAGGCCCAACCCATGTAATAATAAGTCATTGGTGTAGTTGGACAAACTTTGGCGCCCTCTTCCAGCAAACGAACTGCTTCGTCATACATTCCGGCAGCAATATAATCCAGCGAAATGATTTCGTAGTTATGAATTTCACCGCGCATCAGCCGATGCATTTCAGCTAAAACCACCAGATCATTGCCGATTAAATACTGTTCGAAACGGCACCCAAAGTTGAATAAATCAATTTTTAGGGAATCTTCAATTAAAGCCAGCGCTTCTTGTTCCCGGCCCGATTTTCGTAAAATGGCTGTTTTCAAAACCCGGGCTTTGTGATGGTGCCCGTTTCGGATCAGCGATTTATCAATTTCGTACAACGCATCGGAAAGATTATTCCTGAGACATGAAATCTGGGCACAGGCAAAATATCCGGCATCCTGCATCGCGGCGTTCCAGCACGATTTGTAAAACGCATCGTAGGCTTCTTTATATTTTTCCTGAAATTGCAGCGCCAGACCCAGATTATAGCGTGGTTCGCCATCGTATGGATTCGGGTTTTGTTGCAACTGAGTGTCGATGGCCGTCTGAAAATATTTCTCCGATTCGGCAAATTTCCCGTGGCGCAGCAGCCAAAGTCCCATGGCATTGTTATTTCTGACATCCGATGGATCGCGTTTTAATGCTTCCAGATAATAATCGGTGGCGACGTAGGTGGCATGCCGGTATTGTTCCAGATGCAACCCGGTGAGATACAATTGCTCGCAGCTTGAAGTCTCTTCCGGAGAAAAGGCCGGTTTTGCCGCTTCAGGAATAGGTTTTTCCTCCTGATATTTTGATTTGACACTCAACAATTCACGTCCGTTTTCAGCATAAACGGTCAGAATTAAATCTTTAAACAAAAATTTCCCAATCTGAATCTCTCGTTCAAAAACCTGTTCAGGACTGAGGTTCAAGGTTTCGTCAATGAAACCTTCCAGAACAACCCGAACATTCTTCTGCAACGAAGTGGCGAAAATCTTCACGATGGCTTTGTCACCCACTTTGTCGAGGTTTAAAAGCAAATCCTGTGAGGCATTTTTCACTATTCCCAATTCACGGTATGGCAGAAAATATTGGGTAAATGATTTTTCTTCATAGGGTTGCATCCAGCTGAAATCGGGTTGATTGTCGGTAAAAACTCCGGCCATCAATTCAATGTACGGACCATCTTCATCGGTCAGGTTCCGGTCCCAGGCTTTTCCAAAATCTCCATTTCCCCAGGTCCATTGTTTTTTCCCGGGCGAAACATGGTGACTGGCTACGTGAAGCACACCGGCTTTGGTGTCATTCTCATAACCACCCACGAAGTTAAACTCCGAATTGATGGCCATATACGAAGTCGGTACCGGAATATTCTTGTAGTTTGAAATATCCACTCCGGCAGAATAATCAATTTTATAATAAGTTCCGGTTGCAATCGGGAAAGTGGAAACATCGCGTTTGCCATGGTCGAAAACAGCATGCACATCCGGCGGAAAAACCGATTGATAATGTTCATTCACCGCCACAGCCGGGTTTGCCCACCACAGGAACGTTTGCGGCAAAGGTGTTGGATTATACAATTTCCCTTTAATCTCCAGATAGGCTTTCCCAGGGTGCAGGGTAAATCCGGCCATCCCTTTTTGGTGGAACATTTTTTCGTTTTCGCTCACCCAGACAGTGACGCTGCCATCGGCATTTTCCTCAATGGTGTGATCCACCGGCAAAAAGGTGCTCGGGCGATGGTGCTGCGGCCAGTTGAACTCAATTCCTCCTGAAATCCAGGGACCGGTTAAACCTACCAAAGCAGGTTTTATCACCCGGTTATAATAAATGAATTGACGCTGTTTGATTTTGTCGTATGCCATTTGCACCCGACCACCCAACTCCGGTAAAATCATCACTTTTATATATTCATTTTCCAGATAAACAGCTTTGTAAACCTTGTCATGCTTCGTATCCTCAATCTTTTCGACTACCGGATACGGATAAACCACCCCGCTGCTACCCTGGTAAACACGTTTCTCCAGAAAGATTGGATTCTTTTCCGCTTTCCCGATTTCGTAAGTCGGGATGACAACATTTTCATGCCACGCTTTAACTTTCATTCTTATATTTTTGTAATAGAGACGATGGATGCAACCTCTCTACAGGTCCCTTTTAGTTGTTAGTCAGTTTTGTTATTTGCACTGCAGTCAGTTCAATAACCGGATGAAACTGATCTCCGCTCATGTATTTTTTCAGACTATAAAGCAATTGCCGGGCTTCGGGTCGTTTATCCAGATCAGAACTCAGATCGATTCCTGAAATCAGGATTTTGCCTTTGCCGACTTTGGCTTCAAAAACCAGTGCCAGCGGTCGGTTGGTAAACCAGTCGTCGATGACACGGATAATTGGTTTAATTTCAGCCGGAAACTTGCTCAGATCGATTGCCCCTGAATGGC
>JBASYJ010000264.1:0-14511 GCA_049277435.1 Prolixibacteraceae bacterium | reverse complement strand
CAAACTTGATCTTAAATTCTTCAAATAGTCTCATGGTGTTTTTTCTTAAATCTAATAAAAATACACAAAATCGAAAAGGCTATATGTAATTAGTTATCAACAATTTGATGTTTATAGACAGACTCTAGTTAAATGAAATCGAGTAGGAATTGCCCTTTTCTGTTTGAACTTCTTTTATTGCATTTCCATATTTTACTCGGCAAATACCTCCATTTTTCGAAAATATTTTGATGTTTACGGGCTTCATGATTTTCCAATCTATATCAACAACAAATCCGCCCCTGGCACATAAACCATTGATGTGTCCATCCGGCCAATCATCCGGCAAAGCAGGTAAAATCTGAATAATATCCGCATAACTTTGTAACAGCATTTCAGCGACACCGGCTGTGAACCCGAAGTTGGCATCCATCTGAAATGGTGGGTGTAGTCCGAACAGATTTGGAGAAGTACTTTTTGAAAGGACTACATCAACATCTTTTTTTGCCTTTTCAGATTCCTGTAGCCGGGCATACTGGCTAATCAGCCATGCAGCACTCCAGCCTGTATGGCCGCCACCATTGGCAATCCGGTAATCCAGTGATTTTCTGGCAGCCTCCGCCAATTCTGGAGTTTGTACTAAATTCAGTTGTGATCCGGGGAAAATGGCGAACAAATGTGAAATATGACGATGCCCTGGCTCCACTTCAGGGAATTCCTGTGCCCATTCCATCAATCGGCCATCAGTTCCGATTTTAGGTTCCAGAAGTTGATCCCTTGCAGCAATTACCAGGTCTACAAATTCATCATTCACCTTTAAGTCTTTTGAAGCAGTAATAAAATCAGTAAAAAGGTTCCAGATAACTTCCTGATCATGAGTAGGTCCCATGCTGATTTGGCTGTGGCTTCCGTCCGGGGCAATAAATGTATTTTCAGGTGAAACTGCAGGTCCGGAAACGAGTTTACCGGAAACCGGATCCTTCACTAACCAACCGAGGTAAAATTCAACTGAGGATTTCAATACGGGATACATTTTCTTCAGGAATGATTGATCACCGGTAAACGCGTAATGTTCGCTGATGTGCTGACAAATCCATGCTCCGGCACCGGTATGCATGCCCCAACTGGCTGCTTCTCCCGGAGATGTATATCCCCAAACGTTCGTGATGGGATGAACAACCCATCCTTTTAGGTTGTATTGAGCATGGGCCGTTTTGGCTCCCGGAATTACCAATGATTCGATTAAATTAAGCAAAGGCTGATGCAATTCAGACAAATTCGTTACTTCTGCCGGCCAGTAGTTCATTTCAACATTGATGTCGGTATGATAGTCGCCATTCCAGGGTGTCTGGATTTTATTGGCCCAAATTCCCTGAAGATTTGCCGGCAAAGTTCCCGGCCTGGACGATGAGATCAATAAATAGCGTCCGTACTGAAACATCAGTTCTACTAAATGCGAATCGTTTTGTGAAGTTTTATAAGCCTGAATACGCTCGTCTGTGGGAATTAAATCCAAATGACCGGAAGTTATATTGAAGTCAACACGCTGGAAATAATTCTGGTACTCTTTCAGATGTGTTTTTAATAATCCGGAGTAATCCTTGAGAGACGCTTTGTACAGGTTTGAATTGGTTATGTTTTTATAGTCTCTGCCTTTATAATCAGGGTATTCCAGTTTATAATCGGTTGAGGCTGAAAGAAGCAGAATTACCTCATCGGCGTTTTTGACAATTAATTTATCCTTGTTGTATGTTATAGTTCCATTTTTACTTATAGCTTTCAGTCTGGCTATGTATTGCAGGCCATTTCCTCCTTTCCCGTCGGAAAGTGAACCTGACATGATTAGTTGATTATCTTCGGTGTACGTAGTAAAACGTTCAGGCCGGTTTATGTACGAGGTAAACGAAATTTGTCCCTTTTTATCGGAAGTAAACCGGGCAACCATGACCTGATCAGGATAACTTGTAAAGAGCTCACGCGTAAATTTTACGCCATCCTGACTATAACTCACTCTGACAACAGCATTTTTAAGGTCAAGCTCACGTTGGTAATTACTGAAGCTACTGCTTTTCTCAAAATCGATCCATAAATCCCCAAGAGTCTGGAAACATCCAAATGGAACATTGGATCCATTTCCGTTGCCGGATCCTTTTCCTTTACATACCTGTGTTTCGTTTGTTAAGTTGGTTGCCTCTTTATATTTCCCGTCAAATAACAACCGGCGAATTTTAGTCAGAGATCCGGAAGCATCCGGATTATCATTATCGTTAGGACTGCCCGACCACATACTTTCTTCGTTTAGTTGTATCCTTTCTTTATTTACATCGCCAAACACCATTAGTCCAAGTGATCCATTTCCCAGAGGAAGAGCTTTTAGCCATTCAGGATCATCTTTCCAACCGTTCTTATCATCAGGGATCTGAGCATTTGCCGGTTGTTTGTACCATAATTTCAGGTCATTGTTATTTTGACAAGTTCCAGAGAAAGTTAAAAGCAAGCTAAATACAATCGGGATAACAATTTTTTTCATGGTGATTATTTATTTTAATGATCAACTTCAGTGTAAGCCAACGAGGAATTTAAAGCCATCACAAAAGACTAAAATAGATACGCTTCAAAGGTTTTTGGCATGAACTAAAAGAAAAAAAAAAGTGAGCAGATAAAAATTACCAATGTTATAATTTTATGTTCTTTTAAATTTAGAGAAGAGAAATTAATAAGCTATTCAAACCCAGATTAAAAAAGAAACGAGAGAGGTAAATCCCCCCCCCTCTCGTTTCAACTTATTTTATCAGTTGTAAGCTGGATTCTGGACCAGGATTCCATGGTTTTTATCTATTTCCGTTTGCGGAAGTGGCCATTGGTAGAATTTATCTTCCCATTTGTATGGAAGCATGCCGTCGGTAACACTGTTCAAAACTTCACCGGCAATGTGCCATCTTTTTAGGTCGAAATAACGCGTCCCTTCAAAAGCCAACTCTATTCTTCTTTCGTGCCTGATTCTTTCACGCATTTCAGCCTTTGTCATGCCGGCAGGGTAGGGAGGCATATCAACGCGGGCACGTAAGTCTGTCATTGCCTGATAAACGGATGCATCCGGACCTGCGATTTCATTCTGAGCTTCGGCATACATTAATAAAACTTCACCTAATCTTAGTATAACTGAATTCTGCTGACTAAGCGTTGTATAGCCATATGGTATATTTTCAGGACAAAGGAATTTTTTAAGCCCATAGCCTGTAGGCCGGCTATTTGTTGGAAAATGAACATTACCATTTCCCCAGTCAGGATGATCGACAAATACAGTTTTATTTAACCTTGGATCCCTGTTTGTAAAAGGATTTGCTGTGTCAGTCAACGGTGAAACTCCAAAAGGTAATCCGTCAGAACATTCAAATGAATTGATAAAACTTTGAATTGGACTCACTACAATCCAGTCGCCGTAGATCAAATCTGCAGCATAGGTTGGTACATTGTCAGGAGCCAGGTAATTTACAGCGAAAATAATTTCAGGATTGCTGCTCTGTCCCTTATCCTGAAAAAGATTCTCAAAAACAGGGCTCAGTGAATATTGAGGTATGATCTGTAAACACAGATTTTTTACTTGGGTCAACTTCTCAATGTTAGGTGTACCGTTATTTCCATAGGCATCGTAAATTAATACCCGGGCTTTTAAAGCTTGTGCTGTTGATTTGGTAACATGACCTGAATTTTGATAATAAGGAACTGTTTTCAGATTAGCAATTGCGAAGTCGAGGTCAGATATAACCTGTGCAAGAATCTGTGCAGCAGCAGCTTTAGGTTGTTCCTGTGTTTCAAGTGTTAATGGTTCAAGCACAAGAGGAACATCGCCGTAAAAACTATACAATTGAAAGTAATAGTATGCTCTTAGGAACCTGATTTCAGCTTCCGCTCTTTTTTTATCTGCATCAGGGAAATCTGTTCCTTTGTAGGCAGCCAATTCTTTTAAAAAAATATTTTCCCTGGCAATTGCCTGATAACTTTCAGAATAAACCAATGAAATGTACCCTCCTGTGGTCGGAGTAATATTTCCGGAAACGATGTCCTTTGTTCCGTAATCATTATGTTGCCCGAAGCTGTTGTCAGTAATATTATCCCAGTTTGGAATTAAATATGACCATAATCCTCCCGGAGGATTATCCCAGGGAGCCCCCAATGTATTAATTCCGTAATTGGCGGTTAATGCCATGTCAAAATCGGTTCTGGATTTCCAGAAGGTACTTGATGAAATCTGGTCAAGTGGATTTTTATCAAGATAATTCTCACATCCACTTAGAAGGAGGATGGAACTAACGATTATTGGTATAATATATTTTTTCATGTCTAATAAATTTTAAAATTTAACACTTACGCCAAAAGAATAAATCTTATTCTGAGGGTAATTAACAAAAGCCCCGCTACCACCGCGTTCAGGGTCTAAACCAGGATACTTCGTCAATGTAAACAAGTTGTCTCCGGAGAAGTATATCCTTAATTGATTAATCCCGGCTTTTTGAAACAACTGACTGGGAAGGGTATATCCAAATGTTAAATTTTTCAGTCTGAAATAAGAACCATCCTGAAGATACCAGGAAGAATTGCGTCTGATACTCTGAGGTGCGCCCCAGCCCCAATAGATACGTGGCATTGTGGCAGATGGATTTGTAGTAGTCCAACGATCACGCCAATCTGTAGTTGGAGGAGATCCCTGAACAAACGGGATAGTTCCCCAGTTATTTACAAAGTACTTCACATTCTGAACGCCCTGAAATTGTGCAGATAAATCAAATCCGTTCCAATTAGAAGACAAATTGAAGGCATAATTGAAGGCCGGGTATCTTCCTGAAATTGGAACCCGATCATCATCATTCACTTTCCCATCATTATTTGCATCTTTAAATTTCAAGTCGCCTGGTACTGATACATCATTATATTGTTTTGGCGAATTGGCAATTTCTTCTGCTGATTGAAAAATACCTATTTGTTCGATCATGTAGAATGATTCCCACTCTAGACCTTCTTCCCGAAGGTAATATCCACTGATTTCACGGGCGCCAAAATCAACCAGTTTATTTTTATAATGGTCAATGTTAAATCCAACGTTGTAATTCAATCCTGAAAAATAGCCTGAATTAACACGGTTTGTATATTGAAGGCTCAGTTCAATTCCGGTATTTTCCATGGTCCCATTATTTATTGTTGGAGGGTTTAATCCTACGATATCAGTTACCTGAGAACCTCTTAAGATATCTTTAGTTGTTTTCTTATACCAGTCAAATGTTACATTAAGTCCCTGAAAAGCAGTAAGATCAAATCCAAAGTCAAGCATCTCGGTTGTTTCCCACATGATATTTGGATTGGATAAACTTGTTTGTGCTACACCTGAAGATAAGCTTGAATCGTCAAAAGAATAATTGCTGGTTAAAGCCAGGATTGATTGATATGGATACAGACCGATATTTTGATTACCAAGCTGTCCGTATGAACCTCTTATTTTTAAACTGTTCAACCAGCTTAAATCAAGATTTTTCATAAACTGCTCTTCAGAAGCCCTCCAACCAGCTGAAAATGAAGGGAACGACCCCCAGCGAGATTCAGGTGATAACCTTGAAGTACCGTCATACCTCAGGTTTGCTTCCAAAAGATAGCGGTCTTTATAATTATATCCCAAGCGGCCAAAGAATGACATCATTGCCCATTCATTTTGAGTGCCAGTTGCTTGTTGTACTGATGGACTTCCTGCATTTAGTTGTCGGAGAACATCGCTGGGATAGTTTTTTCTATACCCGTTTAAGTATTGATATACATTGTCTTCCATACTGTAGCCTGACTGTGCAGACACTTTATGACCATCGCCAATTTCACGGTCATAATTTAAGTAGGTATAAAGGTTTTTATACACATTTTGGTCATCCTGAACAACCAATCCTGAACCTCCGACATCCAGCAGTGTCATAAATTCGTTTGTCCTGAAATTGTATAAAGGTACCTGAGCTCTAAAATCATAGTACTTGCTTATGTCTAAATTCATTGCAGCCTTGGTATACCATTTTAAACCTTTCAATAACTGTATATCCAGCCAGCCTTGTGTCGAAATAGCATAATCATCCGTATTTCTGTTTACTTTATTGTCGATAATGGCTATCGGGCTTTTGTTATTATACTCAAAGTCGTAGGCTTTAAAAGTATATCTGCCGCTGCCGTCAGCAAGTTGCGGAGAATAAGTTGGGGCTTGAGACATAGCTGCCAAAAATGTATCGGTTGCCCCCTGGCGTGGAGCAGATTTTACACCTTTTTTTACAGAGAAATTTCCACCGAATTTAATTTTTTCATTCACCTTTGAACTAAGGTTTACCCGAACATTGTATTTTTCATAGTCAAATCCTTTCATAATACCTTTCTGATTGACATATCCGAGGGAAATATCAAATTTTGTTCCTCCACTGCCACCACTGAAACTTAAATTATGGGTTTGGGTAGGAGCAGGATTAAACAAAAGATCAAGCCAATCGGTATTCGGAAACAAATTACGGTCAGTGGCGGTGCGATATGTATTAATCATATCCTGTGTATAAAGTCCTGATGTCAAACCGGAATTTAGTCTTGCTTCATTAAACAATTCCATATACTCGGCGGAGTTTGTTATCAGTTTATACATTTTCGTGGGTGAATGAACACCATAATTCCCACTGTATTCCATACTGACTTTTCCCTCCACTCCCATTTTTGTTGTTACTAAAATAACACCATTGGCGGCACGTGAACCATAAATTGAAGCTGAGGCCGCATCTTTCAAAACAGAAATGTTCTCAATGTTATTGGGATTCAGGTCTGAGAGTTTCCCTTGTACACCATCAATCAATACCAAAGGATCTGAGCCGGCACTACTGAATGTTCCGGTACCACGAATGCGGATTGAAACACCCTCATTGCCTGGTTCTCCAGAATTTTGGGTAACCTGAACTCCCGGCATCAATCCCTGTATCATGGATCCTGCATTTGTTACCGGACGTTTGATCATATCCGCGCCATTAACAGTTGCAATAGCTCCGGTTAGGTTTACTTTTTTCATAGTGCCATATCCAATTGCTACTACTTCATCAATTCCAATAGATTCTTCTACCATAACTACATGAATTGTAGTCTTGTTACCAACATAAATCTCCTGCATTTTCATGCCAACAAAGGAAAATTGCAAAGTTGCATTTTCAGGCACAGTTGAAAGTGAATATTTTCCATCGCTATCCGTAATGGTTCCATTTGTTGTACCTTTTTGTACAACAGAAACGCCTGGTAATATACCACCTGATGAATCCGTCACTTTTCCTGAAACTTTAATTGTTTTACCATCCTGAACTGTTTCTTTTCCGACTCGTGTAATAACGATATTCCGGTCGATCATTTTGTAGGTATAGACATTTTGGTCTAAAACCTTGTTCATGATTTTTTCAATATTAGCATTTTTGATTTCAATTGAATACCTGGTATTTACATCCAACTGATCGGTCTTAAACAGAAAGCCAAAATCAGTAATGCGTTCAATCTCATCAAAAACCTGAATGATTGAGGCATTTTTTACATTTAGGTCGAACCTGGTTTCCTGTGAATAGGTTTTGGCAGCCATGGCCATCACCGAAAGGAATAAAAAGAAAGTAGTTAGTTTCATAACAAGTAATAACTTCTTTATTCCCAGTCTTTGGTGGTCTGGGAAATGTTGTTTTTTCTTCATAGTTTTGTTTTGTTATTTGTTAAATGATTGGTCATGGCGATCGGCTAAATTACCCTGACCATAAAATTTCAAGAACACCAACCGGGAAGTCTCCAGCTTTCCGGTTTTTTGTTGAGTTAGGATTTATTTCATAGGCATGCGGCAGATAAAATTTAGAAAAGTTAGTATTAAAAGTATTTTTAGTAGATGATGATTTCATCGGGTAGATCAGACTTCTCAATAATTTTGTATTTGAAATTGGTGGTGAGTTTCAGCATTTGGATGACACCCAGCGCAGTGGTCGATTTTTTGATATTCCCGGTATACCGGTAGTCACGCAGGGCTTGACTTTCGAACCTGAATTCCACATCGTACCAACGGCCGATTTCGGTAAAGATATCTTCCAGCCGCTGGTCGCGTATTACAAATTTGCCGTCTCTCCAGGCTGACAGTACATTTGATGCAAAAGGTTTTATTTCAATTTTTTTATCTTCCGCATGGTAAACAGCACTTTCACCGGGTTTTAATTCAACCAGTGCTTTTCCTGAAGAATTAAGAATGTCAGCCTTTCCTTCAATTAATGAAGTCTCAACTGTGTTATCATCCGGATAAGCTTTGATGTTGAATGTTGTGCCCAAATCCCGGACAACAATCTGATCGACTTTTATCAACAAAGGAAAATCTTTGCGGTGTTTCACTTCAAAAAAGGCTTCGCCATTTAATTCCGCAAGTCTTTGCTTTGTCCGGTGATCTTCACGATAAGTTAGTTCTGATCCGGAATTTAACCAGACTTTGGTTCCATCGGCAAATTCAATTGTACTAACACTTCCTTTTGTGGCTGTGTATTTCTGAACTCCTGAGTCCGCAAATTCAATTGACTTATTTTCAGTAATGAAATAACCGGCAAGTCCGCCAATACCTATAAGTATAATGATAGCTGCAGCATATTGAAGAATTCTTTTTCCGATTGAAATTGATTTTTTGCTGGATGTTGGATTTATTTTCCTCCAAAGGTTTTCAAATTCAGTGTTGGTATCGGCTATCGTTTTTGGCTGTGAGGTCCTAAGCCACAAGTTTTTGATCTGGTAAAATAATTCTTCTTCGTCTTTACTTTCTCCCAGTTTGCGGTAGAAATCTTCTTTTTCTTCTGCACTTGCTTCTCCGCTTAATATTCGCGATAATAAATTAGTCTCCATTTTTCATGTTGTTTAGTAATGAACAAATGAAAATGGGAATACCCTAACGGAAGATTGGAGAAAAAGCAGAAAAGTGCCGGTTAGGATCGAATTTTAGTTTAGAATCCGGGCAACAAGAGCCAGCATGGGCAAATAATCCTTCAGATCTTTCCGGAGTATTTTTAATGCTTTGGTCAGGTGGGCTTCCACTGTTTTTTGCGATATACCAAGCTTTTCGGCTATCTCGCGGTTTTTAAGATCCTGAAACCGACTCATCTCGAAAACTACCCTGCAATGTTTCGGCAAATTTTGAATCGCCTGATCAATTTCTTCTTTTAATTCGTCAAATTCAAGGAAATCATCACCCATTCTGGAAAGACTTTCGTATTGATAGTGCATTTCCATCCAGCGGATTTTTTCGTGATGTTTCAGCAGTATTTGTTGACGCTTTAGGATATTCAGGCAATTATTTTTCACCAAAGTAAATAAATAGTTTCGGAGATTCGATTCCTCATTCAGTTCGTTCCTGATATCCCACAATTTCACAAATACTTCCTGAACAACCCCTTTTGCTTCATCTTCGTCTTCAAGATAATATTGACTTAAATGACAAAGCGGTTGATAGTAATTATTAAAAATGATCCTGAGATTATTCTTATCGACGATTGGAAAATGTAGGATCTGATCAGCCATAAACAAAAATTCTGCGTCCAAATATAGTAAAAAACAGTTGCGCAAGTCGACAAGCATTACCCGGGCTTTTTTCCTGAAAAACAAAAATGCCCCGGAAATTTAAACTTATCCTGAATTAGTCCAAGTTCAATTTTCGGGGCATTTAAGCCTGTATTTGTTTGGAGCTGTTTATTTCTTTGGTTCCAGAAGTTTGATAAAGAAACCACCAACAACAGAGCGGGCCTGGAACCCTACCTGTTTGGCATCCAGAGTTTCGTACCAATCGCTCATTGGCACCCGGTCGGGTGTTTCGGTTACAAATCCATGTACAGGATCAATTAATTCCTGAAATGTTTCCACATCGTCGGCCAGAGTTGCCGTCCAGATAATCCAGTCGGATTTGGTGTAGTTGCGGCGGTTATCCAATGGCAAACCGAACGCGTTCTGTTTGGTCAGGTAATAGGCGATTTCTGTTTGCGCGATTTCTTTCGGGAAAATATTCAGGTCGAGTAATTTATCCCAAACCAGGTTGTATTTCTGGCTCCATGTTCCGGGCTGGTCAAAAGTCAGTCGGTAGTGATCGCCATCGTTGGCCATTTCAACCCATTTTGTAGCCATCTCTTTTGCCTGAGCTGTGTACTTTTCAGCAATTTCGGTTTTTCCGAGCATGGCAGCCATTTTACCAAATCCGGCAACACCCATAATCGCTTTTACCGAAAGGTTGGTGTTGTGTGCAAAATGTCCCGCGAAATCGTCGGTACAAAGTTGATTTTCAGGGTTTAATCCGTTTTGCAACAGGTAGTCGGCCCATACAGAAAGTACTTCCCAGTGTTTTTCAGCGTAGGCTGCATTTCCTTCAACCTGGGCAATGGCTGTAGCAAGAATAATCATGTTTCCACATTCTTCAACCGGCATGTCGCCGCCATAAGTTTGACCGTTTGCAAGAGGGTAGGTACCCACATCGTGCGCTGCAAAAGGTTTGTTCCATTTGCCGCTTTCCGAAAAATAAAAAATCGGGTTGAGCATTCCTTTTAGTAATTCAGGATTGTATTTCAGGAAAAGGGGAGCCGACGGATAAGTTACATCGACGGTGCCAATGGAGCCGTTGCTGAAGTTTTCTTTGGAAAGGAAGAGAATATTTCCGCTGGTATCTTTTACCAGTTTGTGTGCCGCAATTGCCTGGCGGAATGCCAGTACGCAAAGATCGGCATAGTTTTGGCCACCAGCCAGTTTTGTTTCTTCCAGTAAGTTATTGTCGAAAGTGGCACAACGTTCCATCACCGCGTCGTGCTCGGCCGATGCTGCCTGAAGTGCATCATGGAAAGTGACGGTTCCTCCATTGGTCCACCAGGCTTTCAGGTTGGTGCCAAAATACTGAATCGATTCCAGATCATCGTACCCGATCATTACAAATCCGGTTGAAGGTTTGGAGGTAACATTGCCCAGATTTTCGATACAGGCCATTGCAGGCATCGATTCGGTCATTTTTGTGGTGAATTCATCCAGTCCGACAGGTCCTTTTCCGCTGGCAGAAAAGGTGTTTTTTGATTCGAAATAATCTCCAATCTGAACAGCGGAAGATTCGCTTTTATTGGCGGCCAGATATACATTTCCCCAATCGATACGCAGGTTGTCGCCTGCTTTTTTCAGGATGGGTTGTTCGGTTGTTCCGGCATTGATAAAACTGACCGTTCCGGTTTCGCCTTTGGTCACTTTTACTTCCTGATTTACTTCGTTCACAGCCCATTCCGGAGTGGTTTCGAAATAAACCTGAACATCGTGTTTTGATCCGTCGTTCGATGTTGCTTCGTAATTGATGTAGTTTACCGGACGCGAAAGTAAATTAAGATCATCAGGAAGGAGAGGAGATACGAATTGGATTTTCAGGTCAACCGGTCCGCAGGTGAAACTGTAATGAGTTTGTGTTGCCGATAGTGAAACACTGTTCTGAACCGCAGTCTGAGCAAAAACTTCTTTCTGGTCGCCTTCGATGTACAGCCCGAAATCAACCAGGGCTAATCCTCCTCGGTCGAGACAATGTGCTGCAATGACATTTTTGCCACCAATGTTGAGCAATCCCGGTTCGAGTTGCTGGATTACGTTGGTTCTGGCACTTCTGCCGGTGTTGATGATTTGTTTCCCGTTCAGGTATAACTCAAAATCATCGTCGTGCGAGAATTTCAGGTAAACGGCTGACTCAGTTGAAATTTCAGGCAGTGTAAATTCGCGGCGCACCCAAATTTCCGGAGTTTTCCAGCTGGTTGTTACCTGTTGTATTCCGGCAGATCCGAAAGCACCTTGCCCCGATTCCCATTTGCTATCGTTAAAACCGGATTGTTCCCAACCTTTGGCAGGCGCTTTAGTCATGAATTTTCCCGGCCAGGCCTCTTCGTTTGCCATCGGCAAAAGGGTTTTTAACGGAATGTCTTCCTTTCCAAGGAAACGGTAAACCTGTCCGTCGACACGGATAGCGCCAATGAGCGAATGTGTTTTCCCGGTCCAGTGGCGTACCGGACTATCGAAAAGCTGATCGGTTTCTGACCAGGCGCTGGTGTACGGATCGATGGTAATGAGCGGGTAGGCTGGTGCACGAAATTCGGTCGTGTTCGAATGAACCAATGTTTTTGCCGTTGGCTGGCACGATACAAAAGCCATTCCGGTAATTAAAAATGTAAAGAATGAAATTTTAAGCATGGGTATATTAATTTATGTTGGTTATTGGGTGTTTGATGTCATAATCTCTTATTCAGGTTATTTATCTTCAGTAATAAATAAAACTTCAGGCATGGAACTACTCATTTGAATTAGGATTTTATTTTCGGATATCCAATTTGGAATTGCGTTTCCGTGGTCGGAATGAGATGAAATAAAAGCCGTTAATTGAGGCAATAAATATTTGTTAATCTGAATGGGTTAAGCTTTTAAAGATGATTTTTGTAGTTTTTTTTGAGTAGCTGAATATATTTTCAGAAAGAAAAGCCCTCCTGTATCGAACTCACATTTTTAATTGTTGGTGTCCAGTTAAAAATAATACAAACCTTTTAGTACAGAGATTTCAGCTAATATCGCCACTCTGTGGCTTACTTTTCGTTTTCTGCTTGTCTAAAGATTTGACGGCTAGACCTCATCTTTCCTTTGCAGCGTAACTGCTAAATCTTTATACTTTATCCGCTACGCGGAAAAATGCACAGAGAATTTATTCTTGATCTACAATACTTTATCCACTACGCGAAAGCTTTTCCGCAGGAGATTTAGTATTGTAGTAAAAACAAGCCAATCATCAGGTTTACCTCGTAGAGGTTAAACAAAATAAACCCTTTCAGGAGTGTTACAATATTTTTACCAGACACTAATGATAAATAATCAGTTGTTTATTATTTTTTTATTCATTGGAATATTTAAATCGAAAAAGAATGGAAGATTAAAATCCTTTTTTATTCGGAGGGTTGCTCATTTCAAAAATGAGTTCGCCACCTTTTGCAATGTCACTTTGCTGAAGGATACTGATTTTTACCGGAATGCAGGTGTCCGGGAATTCATGTCCCATTTCTTTGGTGCCGATCAGCGGATCTACCAATTTAGTCAGGTCTTCAACAGGATTTTGGGCTGAAATCAGAAAAGTTCCGATACTGGAACACAATAGGAACAGAAGTTTCTTCAGGTTTAGGCGTTATATAACAGGTAATTTCTATTCTTTATTTTTCGGATTCAAAGGAATCATAAGATTCAACTCTATACAAGCTAATTATTCATCAATTTCTCGGACCAGTTGATGTCCATTTAAACTAATAATAAAGCCTGATAATCAAATTTATACCGGTGTGGCTGACTAATGGATGAAGCTTCAGGATAAATGATCCTGTTCCGGGAAAACAACTTGTGATGATATTGAAGTTTTGTATTGATCTTTATTGTCAGTTTAACAATTCTGATAGGCTTTACAATTGCAGCAAAGGGGCTTGAATTTGCCTTTTATAATATTCTCACGACAGGTAAAATTCATTAACTGACTATGGTTCAAGTTTCCCAGTTTTTGTCTTATGTTTTTCAAATGACTTCTTACAGTAGACTGACTAATATTTAACTGATTCGCTAATTCGTAATTGTCTTTTGTGGTTAGCCAGCCAGTAAGTATCTCTTTTTCGCGTACAGTAAGGTCCAGTTCATGGTCGTGTTTTTTTTCATCTCCAAAAAAAACATCGATGGCTTTTGAGCAAAGGTATTTTCCTGAACTAAAAATTTCGTGTATAGCAGTGAATACTTTTTCGGAAGAACAGGTTCGAAGTACATATCCATGTATATGGGGCATTAAGTTTTCAAGCTGATTATGAGAAATGAGTTCGGAGAGGATAAGCAGTTTTAGGTTGGGAAAACGGTTGTGAATTAGTTTAACGTATTCAAAATGTCGGAAAATCCAGTTGGTAAGTTCTATGATTAAAATATCGGCAGTTAATCCAGCAATTTTTGAGTGCAGTTCATCCCCATTTTCAAAAATGGCAACGACATTTATGTCTTTGTGTTTGGTTAGCAGAGCTTCCAGCCCATAGGCAACTAAT
Source organism: Prolixibacteraceae bacterium (assembly GCA_049277435.1). Classification (GTDB taxonomy): domain Bacteria; phylum Bacteroidota; class Bacteroidia; order Bacteroidales; family Prolixibacteraceae; genus Aquipluma. The sequence continues at coordinate 421 of JBASYJ010000264.1, read as the reverse complement.
CCCTGATCATATGCGATTAATACTTTTATGCTAATATCTTCCATCGGATTTCAGAATGCTTTATACAATTTACAACAAAAAAATAAATCTATCGATATAAACATTTGTTTATTTGATATCCTTAATTTGTTGATGTTACATCTTGATTTGTTGATGGACCCGTTGCAAAATAGCTAAAGAAAAATGCACAAAATCAGGATTGACTCACCTTTGCAATATGTTTAATTTTATCTGTTACGTTTCCGTGTTTTTAATCCTGAGTTTTCTTAAGTTGAATCTTTAAAGCCTTTTTGTTATGAAAAATGAAACCAAAATCTTTCGTTGTGCTTTTTTGATTTGTCTGATAAGTGGTGATCGTCATGGTGGAAGATAGATCGTTAAATTCAAAATAAACTCCACTTTTGGCAGAACTGCCGGAAAT
>JBASYJ010000263.1:0-7299 GCA_049277435.1 Prolixibacteraceae bacterium | reverse complement strand
GCAAATCTGGCACTTGAACTGGTTTCAGAATTAACTCCGGAAGATCAGCTTATTTTCCTGATTTCAGGAGGAGGTTCCGCTCTTTTTGAAAAACCGATGGACGGAGTTTCATTGGAAGACATCATTTTTATTACCAATCATCTTCTGGCCTGTGGTGCTGACATTGTCGAAATCAACACGATCCGGAAACACCTTTCGGCCGTAAAAGGCGGACGTTTTGCCCAACAATGCGGCGGCGCTAAAATTTATTCCATCGTTTTATCCGATGTGGTTGGCGATCATCCGGATGCCATCGCCTCAGGCCCGGCTTTTCCGGACAGTTCGACTTCAGCAGATGCTTTACGGATTCTTGAGAAGTACAGCATCCGGATTGACAGCCACCTGAAAAAAGCGCTTGAATCGGAAACCCCAAAATTTCTGGATAATTGCGAAACCGTGATTTCAGGAAATGTTTCTGAGTTGTGCCGGGCAGCCGCAGAAAGCGCTGAGCATCTTGGATACACCCCTCTGATTTTAACGACTTCGGTCAATTCGGAAGCAAAGGAATTCGGAAAATTTCTGGCTTCAATCGCGCACGAAATTAAAGCCGGAAACACGGCCAGCTATCCCCAGGCTCCCTGCGCAATAATTACCGGTGGCGAGACAGTTGTGCATTTAACCGGCAAAGGCAAAGGCGGACGAAATCAGGAACTGGCCTTATCCGCGGCAACCGGAATCGAAGGATTGGGAAATGTACTTGTATTTTCTGTTGGTTCAGACGGAACCGATGGACCAACCGATGCGGCCGGCGGAATCGTCGATGGTTCAAGCGTTTCCAGAATGCGGGCTGCTTCGGTTTCTCCTGAAGCTTCGCTCGAAAACAACGATTCGTATTCGGCCTTAAAAAGCAGCGGAGATTTAATCCTTACCGGCCCAACCGGAACGAATGTAAACGACCTGATGGTGGTTTTATGCCGCTGATTTCGGTTTGTAGCTCAGTTCATAAAAAAGAAATTTTGTCCTCAATTTCAGCATGACCGACACTGAAAATATTACCACCAGCAATATAATCATCGGCGAACTGGCAACCGTACCTGATTCGGCGAATTAGACCTGAAAACAAAGAATCAAACCACTCAGAAAAGTCCCCATCCATACCGGAAAAACCAATCCGTTCGGTTCACAATTTTGTAGCTGAATCAGTCCTTTCTTATCGTCAAATCACATTTGCGGCCTGAAATCGAACACTTGATATTTATCACAATCCGATATGTTATTGAGCCGAACAGGAAATTTTTTCCTCATTTTTTCATAAATTAATGTATTCCATTCTTTAGGATATCAATCACAGTCAGATAATTACAAATTAATTTTGAAATATGAATGCAAAATTACCTCACTTTTCATCGGGCAATTTTAAAGGATTATTTGTCGTCATATCTGCACTATCTCTTTTTTTGGGTGGTTTGATCTACCTCTTTTTACGGCCATCAGAATTCTTGTTTTTTCGTTGGATCGATGCTTTAGGATTTGAAAACTGGCTGAAGATTTCGAGGCAAAGTACCCATTTTCTAATTCCGTTTTTCCCGGATTGGATTATTTATTCATTACCTGATGGCTTGTGGGCTTTTGCTTATGCGCTGTTAATTTCGGTCATCTGGTCGGAAAGTAAATCGCGAATAAAGTACCTCTGGATGGTCAGCATCCCGGTCCTTGTTTTGGGTTTTGAATTTCTTCAGATCGGTGGAATGATCAGCGGAACCTTTTGTATTCAGGACATTGCCTTTGGGCTGGCTGGAATTATTTCAGGAATTTTAATTGGCAGCAACCTAACTAAACTTAAAAACCATGAAAAAGAAAAAATTTAGTGACTCAGTATGGAAAAGCCTGTTTTCGATATCGATACTGGGAATTTTCATCCTACTTGCAATTGGATCGGAGGATAATCCCAGAAGGACCACACAACTGGCCAACGATGATTTTCAAACCACGATGTATTATCCGAATGGCGATACCACGATTTATACCGGCTGGCAGGACGAGTATGGGCACTGGCACGGTGAAATTAAGATTGAATACCGAAAGGAAGGAAAAGCGCCAATGATTGAAATAGTGAACATGGACCATGGTAATCGGTTTGGAGAATCGACAATCTATTATGGTGACGGAAAAATTGAATACCATTGTTACCGGTATGGCTGGACGGTTCCGTGCCAGAAATCGGCCGGCAACATCGCCGAAAATCCCACCGCCTTCAAAATTCTTGAAAATAAATATCCCTGGTATTTGTTTGCCTTAAATGCATCGGGTTTTAGCAGCTCAGCGCTTGAGGCATACATGGATACCATGGAAAATATTCTCGGCGCCGGTAATTTCGAAGAGCCGGAATTCGATGAGTTTTACGATGACGCATTAAGCAGTCTGAACGACAATTTGTATGATAACATAACCTATTTCAATTCGCTGATTTCACTCAACCTAGGTCTGGATTTGCTGAAATTTTCAGAATTCAGGATGGCCGTTATCGACGGGTACAGGGCCGATAACACCGGAACTTTCAGGAGTTTAAAAGCGGATTATCCAAATTATTTACTTTCAATTACCGACACGGCAACAACTGAATTGGCGGTTGAAGGATTTTGTCATGAATTTGACAGCATTGTTTCCAGCTACGGTGTTTTGGATCTTGATGATCCATTTCTGCTCGACAGTCTCGATGACCGGATGTACCTTGCCATGGAAAAGATCGCCTATGACGAAAAATCAGCTACCCTGGCCTTGCTTCCATTAAAAAGTGCCCTGATCAAAAAAACCGGAAATGATTTCAGCAATTTAAAAAATATGTTTAAATCGATGTTATCCCATTTTCTGTTCAGTTCCGACGACCAAATGGTTGCGGCTGTAATCACTGCCGGTATGCTTCAGCAGGTTACTTTGGCAGACAAGATAAAACAATCGTTAAAAGAGGCCTGGCTTTCCAGGAAAAGCATTCCCCGATTTCCGGTTATTACCACCGAACTTATCAGCCGGAATTCAACTGACGGAGCATCATTTCAGGGATATCTCATTGATTCCGGCGGAGCTGAAATAACAAACAGCGGAATAGTCTGGGCAGAATATTTCAATCCGACACTCAATGATCAGCTGGTTGCGGCCGAAAATGGAAATGAAAATTTCATCGTTTCGGTAAACAGTCTGACTCCGGGGAAAACCTATTTTGCAAGAGCATTTGCCACCAACAGTGCAGGAACAAGCTATGGGAATTGTGTTAGTTTTAATACCTCGAACAACACCGGCACTAACGAAATCACGTCCAGCAATCAGAAATTAAACATATTTCCAAATCCCACTGCCGATCAGACAACTTTCAGGTTCCAGCTTGAATCTTCGGAAAAGTTGATGCTTAAAATCTTCAATATAAATGGTCAGATTGTGTTTCAAAAAGAATTAGGAATCCTGAAGCAGGGAGAAAACCAGATCCAGATGAATCTTTCGGCGCTTAAAAATGGTTTTTATACTTGTCAGTTAACGGGTAAAAAGAAAATATTTACTGCTAAAAAATTTATGATATCCAGATAATCCCAGTTCGCCGTCGATAACTTTTTCTGCACTTATCGCAAAGTTGACGGATCTGATTTGTCTAGTTATTACATACCTTAACATTCACCTTGTATTCAACCGAAATTACTGGTTTCTTAATTTCCAGAAAGCTCTTTTTACCGCCAAAGTCGGGCAATACTTCCTTGTCCAGATAACTCAGATAAGGAGCATCTTTGAACATGGGCATAAAGTAGAAGTACATATCACTTGTTTTCAAGTCTTGTTCATAACGTTTTAATCCGATTGTCCAGGGTTTACTGGCATAGAGGTCGTCGGTTTGCAGCTCACCGTTCATCATACAAACTCCGCGATCGCCACGATAATCGAACGTGATGAACATGTCGTTCACTTTCGACAAATCGAGACTTCCGGCTTTCAGCACAAAATGGCTGTCATCAGCCTGAATCAGATTGATGGATCGTTCTGCTTTCGGTAGGCTCACACGCCATTCGCTGATGTTTTTCAGAACCGATTTACCTTTGGTTACCGTTCCCTCAACGGACGAAACTCCGCTGCAGGCCGGATAGACGGACAAATCGATATTTTCCTGGTTGCTGCTGATCAACGATAGTTGTTCGCCATTTTCCAACACCAGCGCACGACTAATCACCAGTTTTTCGTCGCCAGCTTTTCCTGTCAAATAAGCATTTTTTGCTTCGCTTTCCGGCAACACTAAAAATGAAACCCCATTTACCTGAAATTCATTCATCTTCCCGGATTCACAAGCCACCACCGTATTGCCATTCCGCACAGAGGTTATTATGCCGGTTCCGGTGACTTTCACCTTGCCTTTCAAAACCATTTCAGGAGCAATACCAGCCACTGACACCATGACATTGTAATGTTTATTGTTATTGGAAAACCGGCAAAATGGCTGAACAGTTGCCATGCGGATCTCAACCCCGTCATAATTCACATTAAAAGGAAAAATGGCAGAACTACCGGCATTCAGGGTAAAGGTTCCGGTTTCAGGAAAAGAAATTACTCCTGATTTTGTGGTGATGTTAATCTTCAAATCCTGAAGGTCTGTCATTTCCAGATGATCCTGAAAGTTGTGCATAAACAGATAACCTTTATCGCCATCTCCCCTCACCGAATAGCGCAGTGTGCCCGTGTCTGTTGCCTTTATACCATCGTTGGTTGGGGGCAAAACCGGATACAGTGGTGCTAAATCGTTGCCAAAACATTTCAGGAAATAATTGATCAGCTTTAATGAATAGTAGCCGCTGCCCGCATTTCCAAACTCACCAATGGGTGATTGGTAATCGTACGACTTGTTGTGCAGGCCAAAACCTTCGGAAAAATAATAATTACCGATCGATGGTGTGGTGCCGCCATGATACATGTAAAAGCCCAGACCATTGGTACCGCTGCCCACCGTACGAACCATCATGGGCAAAAAGCTCTCGCCTTTTACCCGTGGCCGCCGCGAATAGGTGATTGCCATGCCCGTTCCCAGCTCCGCCGCCAGCGAAGGATACAGATTGACATCGTAACTCACAGGCGAATAGTCCGGCTTAAGCTGAATGTTTTTATACAGGTAAAATGGCGAAGGGGAATTGCTTTCCGACCATGATGGATAGGCATATCCGGCCATGACCGGTATTGATCCTTTTTCGACGATGGTTGCAAATCCCCAACCCGTGGCCGTGTAAATCGGAGTTACCAATCCGGAATTGATTGCCAGCTGTTTCAGGTTTTTCATGTGATCGGTTCCCATGTTCGCAAACTCATTACCGGTATCGTTGATCCCAACTCCATCCTGAATGATTTTGCTATCCCGTTGGGCCGCCGTCCGTTCTTTTCGTGCATCCTGATAGGTAAATCCCCAGGGCGCTGCCGAATGCTGGTATTCGTTTTCGATTTGAATACCAATAATTGGCCCGCCATCTTTAAACATCAAATCCTTCAACTGTTTGCCAATTTCCTGATACAAACGATTGACATAAAACAAATAAGCAGGATCGTTGCTGCGTACGTCAATCGGCCGGCCATAAAGCCAGTCGGGCAGACCACCATTGCGAATTTCACCGTGAGCAAAAGGTCCAACGCGCATCAATACATCAAGTCCATTCTGAGCACAGAGTTTTGTAAAATGACGAACATTGAGATCACCAGACCAGTTAAAAACACCTTCTTTGTATTCATGCATGTTCCAGAAAACATACGTTGCCACCACCGTAATCCCACCGGCTTTCATCTTTTTCAGTTCTTCGTCCCAATATTTCTGTGGGTATCGACTAAAATGAAACTCTCCAATTACCGGAATAAATGGCCTGTTGTTTTTCTCCAGATAAAAACTGTTGACACCAAGGGTATCGCCATTTAGATTGCGTCCACCTAAATCAAGGTGCCCTCTTAAAACGTCGGTACGAACCTGAGTGATATCAACCTGATAATTCTTCTGGGCAGAAGTCGAAAATGCAACAAGCAGCAATACTGAAATTAATGTATTGAATTTCATCTGTATCATTTCTGTAAATCGTTAAATCATAGCTAAATGTACCTGAACACCCTGATGGTTGATGTCCATTTCCGCGGCCTTTGATAAATGTAATTTTGCTTTTTTCAACTCGCCCAAACCATAATATCCAAGTCCAAGCATATAATGACAATGAATTTTATTCCGGTACGTCAGGTCATCTTCCCAAATCAGCAAATCGGGCAGCGAAACCGCGAAATAGTCCAGTTTTATAACTTCATCCATGTGTTTGGTGCCAAAATCGATTAAGGCATCAAAACGAATCCTGGCTTCGTTTGGTCGTTCCAGTTTCAGTAAGGCCAATCCCTGATAGAAAATCTTATCCGGTTTTTGATCGTTGTAAAATATCGCGGCTGCAGGCTCAGTACTTCCGTCTTTTGCCAGTTCCCAAAACTTGCGGGCATCATCCGTTTGACCCAGTCCTTCACAGGCACAGCCCAGCCAATAGTGAAAATCATTTTCCTGAGCTCCGTGCAGTTTTCCTTCACCCAGATTAGGTGGATATTCCAGACATTCTTTCAACAATTCAATGGCCTGTTCGTATTCATTTTTTTTCAGATGTTGTTTCGCCAATTCGACCCGTGCCAGCTGATATTGCGCCGAAACCTTGCCTTCGCCTCCTTCCCAGGGATGAAAAATGCGACCGTCAATCAGTTTAATCGCATTTGCATAATTTCCCAGCTGATTGCACAAGGTGACATATTCCAGATAAACATCATCGCGTTGCTTAACCAGGTCGAAGTATTTTTCCAGAAATGCCAGTCTTTCGGAATGCGACCGGCAAAGTCGTTTGTACAGTTGGTCCAGTTCCATTAAAATGCGCGAATCGCTTGTATCCAGCGAAAAAGCTTTTTCAAGATACTGAACCGCTTTTTCTTCCTGATGTAATATATTGAAACAGGCCAGTGACAGGTTTCTCAGGACCGTTGGAAATGTGTCATCAATTTCCGCTGATTTTTCCCAGCAGGTAATCGCTTCAGGATACTGACGTTTGTCGTACCACAGGTTGCCCAAATAATAAGGTGCTTTTGAATCATTCGGGTTTACTTTTTGTGCACATTCCAACGCAGAAATGGCTTCCAGCCGATTCGGGAAACAATAATCGGGTACATGAGCAGCAGCCCGTTCGAAAAAGGTTTTACTTTCCTTGCCCGCCAGATTTAAGGCCCAACCCATGTAATAATAAGTCATTGGTGTAGTTGGACAAACTTTGGCGCCCTCTTCCAGCAAACGAACTG
>JBASYJ010000262.1:0-104753 GCA_049277435.1 Prolixibacteraceae bacterium | reverse complement strand
GAACCCAAATCAACAGAGATATTTTCAGCAGCCAGTTTTTCCCATAAATCGACCACATTGCCCTGAAATGCCAGCGAGACGGCTTCTTTATTTTGTTTCGCTTTCAGCATTCGGCTGATGAGTTGATCCAGATCATCGAAAACTTCATCCACCCAGCCCTGCTCATGACGAACAGCAACCACTTTTGGATTAATTTCTGCAATTACTGCAATTATTCCGGCAATCACTGCAGCTTTGGGTTGAGCGCCCGACATGCCGCCCAGTCCGGATGAAATAAATATTTTACCTGAAATTTCACCATCTCCGCGCATTCTGGCAGCGTTCATTAAGGTGATTGTTGTTCCGTGCACAATTCCCTGCGGGCCAATGTACATAAATGATCCTGCGGTCATTTGGCCGTATTGAGTAACTCCAAGCGCATTCATCCGTTCGTAATCATCTCTTCCGGAATAATTTGGAATAACCATGCCGTTTGTAACCACAACCCGCGGTGCATCCCTGTGTGATGGGAAAAGTCCCATTGGATGTCCGGAGTAAATAACCAGGGTTTGTTCATCGGTCATTTCCGACAAATAGTTCATACAGAGACGGTATTGCGCCCAGTTTTGAAAAACTGCACCGTTTCCGCCATAAGTTATCAGTTCGTGTGGATGCTGGGCCACCGCGTAATCCAGGTTGTTCTGTATCATGAGCATGATGGCAGCGGCCTGTGCCGACTTGTGAGGATATTCCTGAATTGGCCGGGCTTTCATTTCATAATCGGGCCGGTAGCGGTGCATGTATATTCTTCCGAAGGTATTCAGTTCTTCCAGAAATTCCGGTGCCAATCTGTCATGCAATTCAGGAGAAAAATATCGCAGTGCATTCTGAAGCGCCAGTTTTTTTTCGGACTGATTTAATATGTCTTTTCGCTTTGGGGCGTGATTTATCGATAGGTTGATTGGTTTTACTTCAGGATATAAATTTTGAATTTCTTCCTGGATGGCTGATTTAAAAATGTCAGTTCTCATGAGATGTAATTTGTGGTTCACCTTTTGAAGAGGAACGTATAACGGCAAATTTGCGACATTCCCCGATATTTTGCTGTACCTTTACAGCAGTTTTGCAACATTTGCCACGCTTATATTTATCATGGTTTGTTCGGCAAACGTAGATTTGAGAATTAAATAAAAACAAAGATAAGATGAAAAAAACTTGGATTATTCTGGCAGTTGTTGCCGTTGTTCTTTTCTTGGGATATTCTTCAGTAAAAAATTCATACAACAGTATGGTGGTGATGGAAGAGGGTGTGACTGCGCAATGGTCGCAGGTTGAAAACGTTTATCAGCGTCGTTCCGACCTGATTCCAAATCTGGTAAATACCGTAAAAGGATACGCAGATTTTGAAAAAGAAACTCTGACTCAGGTTATTGAAGCGCGTGCCAAAGCAACATCAGTGAATATCAATCCGGATAAACTGGATGCCCAGTCGTTACAGAATTTTCAGAATGCACAATCAGGATTGTCATCAGCATTAAGCAAACTGATGGTTGTGGTTGAAAAATATCCTGATCTGAAAGCCAATCAGGGATTCCTTGATTTACAGGCTCAGTTGGAAGGCACTGAAAACCGGATCACCGTTGAACGTAAGAAATTCAACGAAAGTGCACAGGGATACAATACTTTAATCCGGAAATTTCCGAAAAACCTGTTTGCCGGAATGTTCGGATTCGAGAAGAAAGCCTATTTCGAAGCTGAACAGGGTGCTGAAAAAGCTCCTCAGGTTCAGTTCTAAAAACATTATTATAGCTTCAGGATAACTGAAGCTATATTTTTATCAGGTGAATTCGTTCATCTATTTTTCAATCTAAAATCTGAACTCATGTCAGTTGAAAATTTTTTCAGTAAAGAAGAAAAAAAACAGATTTCCGATGCTATTGCTGCTGCGGAACTAAATACTTCCGGAGAAATACGGTTGCATGTGGAAGGTCATTGCAAGATTGATGTTTTGGATCGGGCAGCTTATGTTTTCGAGAAAATAAAGATGCATGAAACGGCTCAGCGAAATGGAGTGCTGTTTTATCTGGCAGTTTATGATCACAAATTTGCCATTCTGGGCGATGCCGGAATAAATCATCTTGTTCCGGAGAATTTCTGGGACAAAATAAAAGAAACCATGCTCGGTTTTTTCAAAGAAGGGAAACTTGCCGAAGGAATTTCGACCGGAATACTGATGGCGGGAGAACAACTAAAAGCCAATTTCCCATACAAGGGTGACGATGTTAACGAATTGTCGGACGAAATATCGTACGAGAAAAATATCTAATTATGAAGCAGATCTTACTGACAATATTTCTTTCCTTAATTCTTTTTTCAGGTTTTTCTCAGGATATTCCGGAACGTCCGGATCCACCACGATTGGTTAACGATTTGGCCGGAGTTTTTTCCGATCAGGAGAAACAGCAACTCGAAACAGAACTGGTGCAGTTTAACGATCAGACATCCACACAGATAACGGTTGTTACCGTTCCAAGCCTCAATGGATATGAGATTTCGGATTTTTCGTTTCAGCTTGGAGAAAAATGGGGAGTTGGACAAAAAGGAAAAGACAATGGAATCGTCATTGTTTTTAAACCCAAAATAGCGAATGAGCGTGGCCAGGTTTTCATTGCTATCGGCTATGGTCTGGAAGGAATAATTCCGGATGCTATTGCCAATCGTGAAGTTGTAGATACCGAAATGATCCCGAGGTTTAAACAGAACGATATTTTTGGCGGAATTTACGCCGGAACACATGTTTTAATGAGTCTGGCTGCAAAGGAATATTCAGCAGCAGATTATCAGAAAAAGGCCGAAAAAGGTAAATCTTCTGATCCGGGCGGCGCTTTTATCCTGGTTATTCTTATCGTAATTGTCCTGATATCCTTGTTTAAAGGCGGACGCGGGCGCAATTATCACAGCGGCGGAAGTTTACCTTTCTGGCTGGCTATGGGATTATTAAGTGGCAGTAACCGAGGTAGTGGATCTTTTGGAGATTTCAGAGGCGGTGGTGGCAGCTTCGGTGGTGGTGGAGGTTTTGGCGGCGGAAGCTTCGGTGGTGGCGGTGCCGGCGGAAGCTGGTAACTGCTGTTCCCAGGTTTCAGGTTTCAAGTTGTTGCTCAATGTATTTTTACAAATTAAATTCCAGACAACGGAAAAAAATCGCATAAAAAAAACCTTCAGGAATCATTCTGAAGGTTTTTTTTATGCGAAGAAAACTGTAATTAATCTATCGTTTCGATTTGATCCAGAATATCTTTATCAACCAGAATGCGTCCGCAATATTCGCAGACAATTACTTTTTTTCGCGAAGCGATGTCCATCTGGCGCTGTGGTGGAATTTTATTGAAACAACCACCGCAGGCGTCACGTTGTACAGTTACAACAGCCAGTCCATTACGGGCATTTTTGCGGATACGTTTGAATGCAGTCAGCAAACGTGCTTCAATGTTTCCTTCAATTTTTTCTGATTTTGATTTCAGTCTTTCTTCTTCGATCTGAGTTTCAGCGGTGATTTCTTCCAGTTCGTGTTGTTTGCGATCCAGATCTTCCAGGCGTTCTTTCAGTAAAGTTGCAGAACTGGCAATGGATTCTTTTTTAGTTGCAAGTTCTGCAGAGAATTCACGGATGCGTTTTTCGGATAATTCAATTTCGAGTTTCTGAAATTCAATTTCCTTGCTCAGCGAATCGAATTCGCGGTTGTTGCGAACGTTGTTCTGTTGTTCGGTATATTTGGCAATCAGAAGTTCTGATTCCTTAATTGAGGCTTTTTTGTTGTGAACAGAAGTTTCCAGATCTTTAATGTCGTCTTCGTAGTTGCTTACACGGGTTTTTAAACCGGTAATTTCATCTTCCAGATCCTGAACTTCAAGTGGTAATTCGCCACGAAGTGTTTTGAATTTATCAATTTCCGAAACAACATTCTGGAGCTCATAAAGCGCTCTGAGTTTCGAACTGATTGGCACACTTTTATTTTCGTCTCTAACGTACTGTGTATTCATAACTTATCGTTGTTTTAACTATTTTCAAATGAAGCAATTTACCGGGTTCGTATTAATTGCCGATAAATGGACTGCAAATTTAGGGAATTTTTTTGTAAGTAATTCATAAAAAACTTCTTTAGTGAATTGTTCACTTTCATAATGTCCAATATCTGCAATAATAATTTGGTTTTCGGCTTCAAAAAACTGGTGGTACTTAAAATCTCCTGAAATAAAAATATCGGCTTTCTGCGCCATAGCCTTACTCAGGTAGCTGCTTCCTGCTCCGCCGCATACGGCAACTTTTCTGATCGGTTTTCCCAGTAATGCGGTATGTTTGACTACCTGACAGTGAAATGTTTTTTTCAGATTTTTCATGAAATCCAATTCATCCACAGGTTCATGAAGTTCTCCGATCATCCCGATTCCCACCTGTGCATATTCATTGTCGAGCGGATAAATATCGTAGGCAACTTCTTCGTACGGATGCACCTGAAGCAAGGCCTGTACAATCCTGGATTGCAGATGTTTTGGGAAAATGGTTTCGATCCGGATTTCCTCTTCCTGATGGAGTTGATTTTTCTCTCCCACAAACGGATTTGTTTGTTCATTTCCGCGGAACGTACCGGTTCCGTTCAGATTAAAACTGCACGAATCGTAATTGCCGATTTGTCCGGCACCGGCTTCGAAAATAGCTTTACGAACCTGTTCTGCCTGGGCAGTCGGTACAAATGTGACCAGTTTCTTCAGGAAATTGGTTGTTGGCGCCAGAATCCGACAGTTTTGAAGTTGAAGTAATTCGCAAATTTTACTGTTTACTCCACCAAAAACACTGTCGAGATTGGTGTGTGAGGCATAAATGGCAACATCATTTTTAATGGCTTTTGCCACACATCGTTCGATGTAATTTTTACCATTCAGTTTTTTTAGCCCGTTAAAAACAATCGGGTGGTGGGCTACAATCAGGTTCAGATTTTGACGGATCGCTTCGTCGATTATTTCTTCGGTAATATCCAGTGTAATCAGTATTCCTGAAATTTCATCCGTCGACTGACCGATAATTAATCCGGCATTGTCGTACGATTCCTGAAACGGCAAAGGAGCTATGGATTCAAGGAATTGGGTGATTTGTTTAAGTTGCATGGGTTAAAATTTCGGGATGGACTATTTTGTTTTGAAATAATTTGAAACCTGGAACCTGAAATTTTAAACAGGTTAAAGTTCTTCCTTGATTTCAAGCAACATTTGCCTGATTTCCTGAAGCCGGCTCACTACTTCGAAATTCTGCAGGGTATCTTCCTTATTATCCTTCAGTTTCTTTTGGGCCCCTTTGATGGTCATGCCTTTTTCCTTCAGGAGATGGTAAATAATTTTAATGTTTTCGATATCTTCCGGAGTAAACATCCGGTTTCCCTTTTTGTTTTTGTGCGGTTTCAGGATGTCAAATTCATTTTCCCAGAAACGAATATTCGACGTGTTGACATCAAACATTTCCGCCACTTCGCTGATGGAATAAAAGACTTTCTCTATTTTCGGTTTTTTGTAAGGCACGGGGTGTGTTTTAATCGAAAGTTTGACCAATGTTCGATGATATACTTACCATCTTTTCGTATTCCTGAGCATTTAAATCTTTGAAATAATAGTATTGTGGATTAACCGGTTTGCCGTTTTTGTGAACTTCGTAATGTACGTGAGGTCCGGTTGAGGTTCCAGTGTTACCAACAAATCCTATGACACTGCCACGTTTCACCTGATCACCTTTTTTAACATTGAATTTACTCATGTGACCGAATAAGGTTTCGTACCCGAATCCATTGTCGATGACCACAAATTTTCCATAGCCACCACCGATTGATTGTACGTCTTTAACAATGCCATCGCCGGTTGCATATATTTTAGTTCCGATAGGAGCTGTAAAATCCATTCCGTAATGAAACTGTTTAATCTTATAAATCGGGTGTATCCTGAAACCCCAGCCAGAGGCTGTCCCTTTTAGTGATTTATTCGAAATCGGCATAATTGCGGGCATGCTGGCTACCAGTTTTTCTTTGTTTTGTGCCATTTTTAACACATCGTCGTATGATTTTGCCTGAATATAGGCCTGTTTGGATAGTATGTCCAGCTTTTCCGCAGTCTTGATCACCAACTCTGAATTATCAAACGACTCGAGTTTGGAGTAGCGGTTTACACCACCAAATCCAGCTTTCCGAATGGTTGAAGGAATTGGATCACTTTCGAAAACCACCCGGTATAAATTGTTGTCGCGCTGTTCAATTTCATCCAGAACAGTTTCAACCGTTTGAAGGTCTTTGTATAACAATTCGTATTGAGTTAAAAGGCGTTCGTTTTCCTTGCTGAGGCTCCGCATTTTGGGAGATTCGTAGAACTGCAGGATGATAACTGCGATTACCACCGAAGAAACCACGGAGGTTGAAAACAAGGCCAGAAATCGCTTTAGCTTGGTCTTGAAGCTAATTACGATTTTGTCGTAACTAAGTGTATGAGCATTAAATCTGTACTTGACTTTCGCCATAAAACAGGTTTGATGGAATTTATTTTTCGAGTTGAAGCAAATTTAAGGATTTAATCTAACTTTGCACCGTTTCGAAAATTCCGGTTAATAAGGCCACAAATTTAATGATTTCAATTGAGATAATTGATGGTTTTCAGCCTATTGGGGTTTTTTAACAAATTTTAAGGACCAACCTGTTTGTTTGCAGGGACTTATTTGCGAACTGTGATTTTCTGTTTCTGTTAAATTTGCAGAAGAGAAAAATCAGGAAGTTCCGGACTGTTTTAGTTGGTTTTTGTCAGATATAAATAGAAATTACAAATATGAATTCGAAGGAAATCAGGAAAGCGTTTTTGGATTTTTTTGCCGGGAAAGAGCATCAGATCGTGAGCTCGGCTCCGATGGTCGTAAAAAACGACCCGACTTTGATGTTTACCAATGCCGGGATGAACCAGTTTAAAGATATCTTTTTAGGAAACCAACCCGCAAAAAGTGTCCGTGTGGCCGATACTCAAAAATGTTTGAGGGTTTCAGGAAAACACAACGATCTGGAGGAGGTTGGTCACGATACCTACCACCATACCATGTTCGAAATGCTTGGAAACTGGTCGTTCGGCGATTATTTCAAGGAAGATGCCATCAACTGGGCCTGGGAATTGCTGCACGATGTGCTTAAGATTCCCGCCGACCGCATGTACGCATCGGTTTTTGAAGGAAGCAGCGACGATAAGCTTGAACGCGATAATGAAGCGTTTGACCTGTGGCGTAAATTTCTTCCGGCCGACCACATCATCAATGGCAGCAAAAAAGACAATT
The DNA here is from genome assembly GCA_049277435.1 of Prolixibacteraceae bacterium. Lineage (GTDB taxonomy): Bacteria > Bacteroidota > Bacteroidia > Bacteroidales > Prolixibacteraceae > Aquipluma. The sequence goes on along the minus strand of JBASYJ010000262.1, from coordinate 97,427 downwards.
TCTGGGAAATGGGCGATACCGGTCCTTGTGGTCCCTGTTCGGAAATTCATGTGGATTTGCGCGATGATGACGAACGTGCAAAAATTCCGGGAAGCGAACAGGTAAACAAAGACAATCCGCTGGTTATCGAAATCTGGAACCTGGTTTTCATTCAGTTTAACCGTAAAGCTGACGGTAAATTGGAAGAACTTCCGGATAAACATGTCGATACCGGAATGGGTTTCGAACGCTTGTGTATGGTGCTTCAGGGTAAAAAATCAAATTACGACACCGACGTTTTCCAGAATACCATCGCTAAAATCGCAGAATTAAGCAACAAAAAATATGGTGATGATCAGAAAGCTGATATTGCCATGCGTGTAATTGCCGATCATTTGCGTGCAATCTCATTCTCAATTGCCGATGGACAGTTGCCTTCGAATAACAAAGCCGGTTATGTAATTCGCCGGATTTTGCGTCGTGCGGTCCGTTATGGTTATACTTTCCTCGATTTCCGTGAGCCATTTATCTGCAAGCTGGTTGAGGTTTTAAAAGATAATATGGGCGATGCATTCCCTGAATTGGTTTCACAACAGAACCTGATTGAAAATGTGATCCGCGAAGAGGAAGAATCGTTCCTGAGAACACTTGAAACGGGTATCCGTTTGCTCGACGATTTGGTTGGTAAGGCTAAATCTGCAGGCAAATCCGAAATCAGTGGCGAAAATGCATTTACACTTTATGATACGTTTGGATTTCCATTTGATTTGACCAGCCTGATTCTGCGTGAAAAAGGAATGTCGGTTGATGAAGCCGGGTTTAATGCCGAAATGGAAAAACAAAAAGAACGTTCGCGAAACGCTGCCGCGCAGGAAACCGACGATTGGGTTGAATTGAAAAAAATCGAACAGGTTGAATTTGTTGGATACGATCATTTGTCAGCGAAAGTAAATATCACCCGTTACCGGAAGGTGACTCAAAAGAACAAGGAATTTTATCACCTGGTGTTCGATCAGACTCCTTTTTACGGCGAATCCGGAGGTCAGGTCGGGGATAGTGGATACATCGAATCGGGTGGCCACAGAACCTTAATTTTGGATACACAGAAGGAAAATAACCTGACGGTACACATTGCAGCCAAACTTCCTGAAAATCCGGAAGCTGAATTTAAAGCGGTTGTCGATGTCAGGAAACGGAATCTGACCATGAACAATCACACAGCGACACATTTACTCGATCACGCTCTGCGTGAAGTGCTGGGTACGCATGTGGAACAAAAAGGATCGCTGGTGAACAGCGAATACCTTCGTTTCGATTTTGCGCATTTCCAGAAAGTGAGCAAAGAGGAGCTTGACCGTATTCAGGTTCGGGTAAATCAACTGATCAGAGAGAATCTGGTTCAGGAAGAAAACCGCGCTGTAGCCTTCGATGAGGCTAAAAAGCTGGGTGCCATTGCCTTGTTTGGCGAAAAATACGGCGACTTTGTCCGTGTGATTAAATTTGGCGATTCGGTTGAATTGTGTGGTGGAACGCATGTTCCGGCTACTGGTCAGATCGGGTCGTTCATCATTACTTCAGAAAGTGCGATTTCTGCCGGTGTTCGCCGTATTGAAGCGATTACTGCCGATAAAGCTGAAGCATTTGTAAATAAACACCTCGAAGATCTGGCCGAGGTGAAGGCTATTCTGAATACTCAAAACCTGAAAAAATCGGTTGAAGATATGCTGGCTCAGAACAATCGTTTGCAGAAACTGATTGAAGAATTTGAGCGGAGGGCTGCTTCAGGAATAAAAGATGAACTGAAGACTAAAATTCAAAATTTCGGTGGGGTAAATGTGATTGCCGAAGTTATTCAGCTCGATTCGGCTCAGGCTGTAAAAGATTTGGCTTTCCAGCTAAAAGGCGAAATTGATAATCTGTTCCTGGCTCTTGGAACTGCCATTGGCGGAAAACCTTCGATCACCGTGATGATTGCGGATAATCTGGTTGCTGAAAAAAGCCTGAATGCCGGAACTATTGTTCGTGAAGCCGGAAAGGAAATGCAAGGCGGCGGGGGCGGTCAGGCGTTTTATGCAACAGCCGGCGGAAAAGATCTTTCGGGTCTTGCTGCAGCAGTGGCAAAAGCTAAATCGTTTGTGAATTAATAGTTTAAAATTCAAATAAATGGCCCTGTCAGGATTCAATTCCTGACAGGGTTTTTTGTGCCCGCAATTTTTGTAATTTTATGCGGCAAATAATATCCTGAGAACATGGAAGTATCGCTGGGCAAAAATATTTTTCGGATTTTGTGGAAAACCGCAGTTGGGTTTTTCGGATTGTCAATTCTTTCTGTTTTAATTTTCAGGTTTGTACCTGTTCCGGTTACCCCATTAATGGTCATTCGCAGTGTCGAACAGATTTTCTCCGGACAGGAACTTCGGTTGAAACACGATTGGGTATCCATTGGCGAAATTTCGAAAAACCTTCCTCTGGCTGTCGTTTGCAGTGAAGATCAAAATTTCATGAACCATTCAGGATTCGACATCAAAGCCATTGAACGTTCGGTGGAAGCAGCAAAAAAAGGAGCTAAACGGGTAAAGGGCGCCAGTACAATATCGCAGCAAACAGCAAAAAATGTGTTTTTATGGCCGGGAAGAAGCTGGATTCGTAAAGGATTTGAAGTGTATTTTACAGTTTTGATCGAATTTGTCTGGAGCAAGGAACGAATCATGGAAGTGTATCTGAACAGCATCGAGATGGGAAAAGGCATTTATGGCGCTGAAGCCGCAGCCAATTTTTATTGGAAAACAAGCGCAAAAAATCTGTCCAGAACTCAGGCTGCTGCCATCGCGGCTATTTTGCCCAATCCGCGCAAATACAGTGCAAATCCTCCGGGGCCCTATGTTCAGGGGCGCATCGGCTGGATTGTCGGACAAATGAACCAGTGGGGAACACTGAAATTTAAATAAATTCATTTCAGCCTTTTGTAATTTAATCGCTCCTGAAGTCTTCATATTTCCTTTTAAGCTATTCTTAAGAAACCAAAGGCAGTTGAATCTGTTATACATTTTCGTTCGAATTATTTCGGACATTTTTTATTAATGTATATTGATTTGTACTAAATTGCCGTTATTATTTAGATTGATTCCAAATTAAATTCATCATATATGAAAAAAGTACTAAACTTCCTCGTTTCATTTCCATTTATGGCTTTCATGTTGCTGGTTATGGCTTTCTCGATGGCGATTGCAACTTTTGTTGAAGCCAGTTACGGAACTGAAACGGCAAAAGGATTAATTTATAATTCAAACTGGTTCTCACTTTTACTGGTTTTGCTGGCCTTTAACCTGATTTTCAATTTCATCAGGTACCGGATGTATACCCGTCAGCGAATTGCAGTCGGGCTGTTTCACATTTCCTTTATCATTATTCTGATTGGCGCCGGAATAACCCGGTTTATTAGTTTTGAAGGTGTTATGCACATTCGTCAGGGGCAGACTTCAGATTTTATTCTATCGTCAGAAGATAATCTGACTGTGAAAAACGGCACCCAGACAATCAGTAAACCGGTGCTGTTTTCCGAGATGCTGCACAACGGTTTTAACGAAAATATCATCGTCGAAGGCCGCAAGGTTAAGGTGAAATCGGTAGGATTTATTAAAAACGCGGTTCGTTCGGTCACCGAAAATCCTTCAGGAACAGAAATGATTGACTTTGTTCTTTCGCAGGGACAGGGCCGTGAAAATTTTGTTTTTTCTCCCGGCGAAAAAGTTAATCTTGGAAGCACAGTGCTTGGGTTTAATGTTCCGGGTGCCGGATTTCAGTTTATAAGTCGGAATGGTACGCTGTATGTTGCCAGCCACAGTCCGGTCGAAATTCGCTCCATGTCTGGTGGAGAGCCTGAATTGGTGAATGCTCACGATACAATTGAGCTAAAAACGATGCAGCTTTACGCTTTCGATGGATTCCTTTTGCTGGTAAAAAAATTCTACAATCATGCGGTGATGAGTGTCGAAAAAGATGCAAGCGGGAATGCTGCTGAAGATGCAGTGGTCATGGAAATTACTGACGGTGACAAGAAACAACTGGTTCATGTGATGGGGCGCCACGGTATGCAGGGAGAGCCTGTTCGTGCTTTCGCCGGAAATTCGATGCTCGAATTTACCTATGGTGCCGAACCAATTTATCTGCCATTTGCTCTAAAACTGAATCGGTTTGAGTTGGAAAAATACCCCGGATCTGAAAGTCCGGCTTCGTTTGCCAGTGAAATAACACTGATTGACGGTGAAAAAAATGTAAACCGTAATGTGCGGATATTTATGAATAATACCTTGAATTACCGGGGATATAAGTTTTTTCAGTCTTCCTATGATCAGGATGAACTGGGAACGGTACTTTCGGTTAATGCCGATGGTTTGGGCACTGCAGTAACATATATTGGATATTTGTTGCTGACCATCGGTATGATTTGGTCGCTTTTTAGCAAACATTCGCACTTTCAATACCTGGTTGGCCGCCTGAAACAATATTCCAAAGTGGCTGCCATCATTGGTTTTGCGGTATTATTCCTGAATACAAATTCTGCATTTGCCGATAGTTCGGAGATTGAATCCATTCCTGGAATTGATCAGGCTGTTCTGGATGATTTTTCTGAATTGTGGATTCAGGGCCTGGATGGCCGTATTGAACCGGTTTCGACCATGGCATCCGAATTTCTCCGGAAAGTAAGCCGCAAATCCGATTTTTACGGACGTTCGGCTGAAGAAGTAATGCTGGGTCTGCATTTGTATCCTGAATACTGGCAGAAAGTTTCACTTGTAAAAATCTCGGATCAACGATTGATGTCATTTCTTGGAGTTACTGAAACCCGGGTTCCATTGACCGCATTTTTTGACAATAACGGACAATATAAACTGACAGACCTGGTAAAAGGAGCATTCAGTAAAATGCCTGCTCACCGGAATGTTTACGACAAGGAATTGATCAGCGTCGATGAACGGGTAAATGTATGTTTTATGGTGATTAATGGTGATATGTTTGCCCTTTTTCCGGGTGCACATAAAGCTGATAAATGGATGGTTCCCGGTTCTCGTGCTGTTGGCATTCCAAAAGCAGATTCATTGTTCGTAAACCGTGGGTTCGAACTTTTCAAGGAATCTTTATCCGGAAAAGGTCAGATCAGTAGTCAGCAGATTCTGGCCAGCATTGGCGCTTATCAGAAGAAATTTGGATCGGAGTATCTGCCGGACGATAACCGGAAACAAGTCGAAATTTTTTACAATTCACTTAATCCGTTTAAACGTGTTTTTCCGCTTTACCTGATGGTTGGATTCATCCTGCTGATTGTTTTGTTTGTGAATATTTTCAGGCAAAAGGCTGTTGGAAATAAAGTTCGTATTGGATTCACATCTGTGATTGGTATCGGATTTTTGTTGCATACCGTTGGTCTGGCTCTACGATGGTACATTTCGGGTCATGCTCCCTGGTCGAATGGGTACGAATCAATGGTATATGTAGCCTGGGCATCGATGCTTGCCGGGATGATTTTTGGCCGGAAATATCCGATGGTACTGGGTACCGCTGCCATGCTTGCCGGAATCATTTTGTTTGTGGCCCATTTGAACTGGATGAATCCTGAGATTACCCATCTGGTTCCGGTTCTGAATTCATATTGGCTAATGATCCATGTGGCAATCATTACCGCCAGTTACGGTTTCATCGGTTTAAGTGCATTTATCGGGTTGCTGGTATTAACTTTATTCAGTATCAGTAATTCGAAAAACAGTAAAAGCATCCGTGGATTTATACTTCAGCTTACAACCATCAGTGAGCTTTCGATAACCATAGGGTTGTATATGCTCACTGTTGGAACTTTTCTGGGCGGAGTCTGGGCTAACGAAAGCTGGGGCCGATACTGGGGCTGGGATTCAAAAGAAACCTGGGCGCTTATTTCTGTGGTCATTTATTCGTTTGTTGCACACATGCGGCTTATTCCTTCACTCAAGGGAATCTACAATTATACTGTAGCCACCGTTGTTGGTTTTTCATCCATCCTGATGACCTATTTTGGGGTGAATTATTACCTGAGCGGATTGCATTCATACGGCCGCGGTTCGATTGATGGAATGCACTGGTCGGTATATGTATTTATCGTTGTGGTGGCCAGTCTGCTTGTTTTTTCCAGCTTTAAACAAAAGAATTTAGAACTTGAAAAGGTGAAATAGACAGTCATGCCGGAATTCGTATGGTGGTTATCTTTGTTTTTTATACATGTAAAACGCTGGGTAAAAGCGTTGTAGAATCTTTCAGGTCTTCGTGTAGATTTTTATCCAGCTTATTCATCAGGATTCAAATAGTATTATCTTTAAAGTCTCTTATAACGACTAATCGATAAAACTATGACAACTGAAGTAACGAGAACCTTTGATATCCTCGATCGAATTCTTGATGGATTTCCGAGAAAAGATGCTCTGGGTGGAAAAGATGGAGGGGATTGGTATGTTTATTCAACTGCCGAATATGTTGAGAAATCGCAACATTTTGCAATGGGATTAATGGCCTTAGGCCTGAAAAAAGGAGATAAAGTAGCCACCGTTACCACCAACCGGCCTGAATGGAATTTTGCCGATATGGCTCTTGCTATGACTGGCATGGTGCACGTTCCGATTTATCCAACCATCAGCGAGGGTGAGTACAGTTATATTCTTGAGCATGCTGAAATCAAACTGCTGCTTGTCGGCGACCGTAAACTGTATGAGAAGTTAAGTCCGATAGTGGCAAACCTGCCTCTGATAAAAAATGTGTTTTCGTTCGACGAAATCGAAGGGATCAGAAATTACAATGAAATTATTCAGTTGGGCGAAAGTAAGAAAGAAGAACTTGCACCACAACTTGCACAAATAAAAAAAGAGATTGATCCTGAAGATTTAGCTACAATTATTTATACTTCAGGAACCACGGGTGTTCCAAAGGGAGTGATGCTCACTCATACCAACCTGGTATCTAATTTTGTCGCTCATTCAACCATGCATAACCTGGGGAAAGACCATCGTGTGATTAGTTTTTTACCACTTTGTCATGTGTATGAACGAAGTGTAAATTACCATTTTCAGTACAAAGGAATGGGAATTTATTATGTAGGAAACCTGGGGCAGATTGTTTCGGCGATTAAAGAAATCAAACCTCATATGTTTAATTCTGTTCCGCGTTTGCTCGAAAGGGTTTACGATGGATTTGTATCCAAAGGCAATGAATTGAAAGGTCTGAAAAAGATTATTTATTTCTGGGCGCTGAGCCTGACCAGGCATTTCGAATACAACAAAAAATATAATTTCTTCCTGAAAATCAGGATTAAACTGGCCGATAAACTCATTTATTCGAAATGGCGTGAAGCACTTGGGAATAATATCGTTTACATCGTTTCAGGAGGAGCTGCGTTGCAGCCACGTATCGCCCGTGTTTTGGGTATGGCAGGAATGTTAAATCTGGAAGGTTATGGCCTGACCGAAACATCGCCGGTGATTTCGGTAAATAATCCGAATACAAAAGCCATGAAAATTGGAACAGTTGGAGAGGTGATTCCGAATGTTGAGCTGAAATTTGGCGAAGATGGGGAAATTATGGTGAAAGGACCGGGTGTCATGAAAGGTTACTACAAAGCGCCTGATTTAACCGCTGAAGTAATTGATGAAGATGGCTGGTTTCATACCGGGGATATCGGTATTCTTGAGGATGGCAAATACCTGAAAATTACCGATCGTAAAAAGGAAATGTTCAAGCTTTCCGGAGGTAAATATATTGCCCCGCAGATGATCGAAAATAAGCTGAAAGCCTCGTTCTTTATCGAACAGATTATGGTAATCGGGGCTGGCGAAAAATTTGCCAGCGCACTGATTTCGCCCAATTTTGTGTATCTGCATGATTGGTGCAGTCAGCGAAAAATTCACTTTCAGGATAATGCAGATCTGATTCAGAAAACTGAAATTCTGGCTCAGTTCCAGCGCGAAGTGAATGCCATTAACAAGACACTGGGCGAGCACGAAGAGATAAAACGGTTCCGGCTTGTGGGCGACGAATGGACGCCGCAAAGCGGTGAATTATCGCCAACGCTGAAACTCAAACGTAACTATGTCGCTGCGAAATACAAAACCATCATCAGCGAAATCTATTCGGTATCCAAAATACAACCTGGAGGAAAATTCCGGCTTCCAAAAATCAAGCTCGATTTTGATATCATAGGTTTCATCAAAAGGCTGAAAATGTAAAGTATTAATCCGCACCCAATGTTTTTCACTGCAGTTCCGGATTTCTATTTTACTGGTTTTGCTCTCCAAAATCAATTTTCAGGAACTATTTCAAGCTATAAGTGTTTTGTTTTTATAGAAAATGGTTAATTAACTGAAAGCAGAAAGGATGATAATTACAAAATTATATAAAGAGTTTTTTGATAGTGAAAAGGCTGGCGGGCTAATTTTAATTGCCTGCACCGTCGTTTCGTTGCTTGTGGCCAATTCGGCTTTGGGTGCCGGGTACGATCAGTTCTGGAATACCGAATTTGGTGGGCATACAGTGGTGCAATGGATCAACGATGGGCTGATGGCTATCTTCTTTTTGTTAATTGGTCTGGAACTTGAACGCGAAATATATCTTGGCGAACTCTCGAGTGTAAAGGATGCCTTGCTCCCTATTTTTGGAGCTCTTGGTGGCATCCTGGTTCCTGCGGGTATATTTTTAGCGTTCAATTATGGTCTCGAAACACAGTCCGGTGCTGGAATACCAATGGCTACCGATATCGCATTTGCACTGGGTATTTTATCTCTGCTGGGTAGCCGGGTTCCTACTTCACTCAAGATATTTCTTACAGCTCTTGCTGTAATCGACGATCTGGGTGCTATTTTAATCATTGCCGTTTTTTATACCAAAACAATTCTTTGGTCGAACCTTTTATTTGCATTCGGAATATTTGCTTTCCTGATTATTTTAAACAGAATGAAGATTAATAATCTGATTCCGTATTTAATCGGTGGAGTTGTAATGTGGTATTTTATGCTCCATTCGGGTGTTCATGCTACAATCACTGGTGTTCTGCTGGCTTTTACGATTCCTTTTCGGACAGGCGGTGAAAAATCGAGTTCTTATATTTTGCAGCATTTCCTACACAAACCGGTTGCATTTATTGTTTTACCGGTTTTTGCATTGGCGAATACTGCCATTGTTTTAAATTCCGATCTGGGGCAGATTTTGGGTCAGAATTACAGTTTAGGGATTGCAGCAGGACTGATTGCCGGTAAACCTTTGGGTATTTTTCTTTTTACTTTTCTGGCAGTGGCCTTTGGTCTTTGCAAGTTGCCCGAAGATTTAAACTGGAAATCGATTCTTGGAGTTGGCTTTTTAGGAGGTATTGGATTTACCATGTCGATCTTTATTACCTTACTTGCATTCGATAATGAAACCATAATCAACAATGCGAAATTTGTAATTCTCGTTTCGTCGCTACTGGCCGGATTAATCGGTTTTTTAAGTTTGAAACTGAGTTTAAAAAATACTAATTCGGAATAGAAATCGATATATAAAATAAAATCCGGAACAGAAGCTCTTAGGCTTTGTTCCGGATTTTTTATTGGTGTTCGTTGTTAAAACGAATTAGTTTCTTTTCCTTTTTGGGCGATCGCTTCGATCGTTGTACCCGCCGCCATCGCGTCGTCCACCACCACCGCCTTCACCACGGCCGCCGGCATAACCACGACCTCCTGTGTAACTGCGGCCTCCTGAAAATCCACCGCCACCTTCCCTGCGGAATGATTTTTCTTCATGAACTTCTGCTCCGGCAGTCGATTCAACTTTTCCGATGCTGATTACATGACCTTCAATAACCACGTTGTTTAGCGAGCCAATTAATTCTTTTTCGAAAGTGCTGTCGATTTCGAAGAATGAAAATTTGCGTTGAATGTCAATCTTTCCGATTTCAACATTCCTGCGTTTCGAATATTCATTGATCAAACCGATGAGGCCTGAAGCATTCAGATTTTGTTTTTTTCCGGCGTTAATAAACAGCCTGGAGAACTGCATACGATCACCATTCCGGTCGTTGCGTGAGAATGAATCACGACCCATCTCCTGTTTAATGTTCAGGTCGCGGGCATTTTTATAGTAGTCGAGCAATTGGTTGAATTCAAGCGAAACAAAATGCTTCACGATATCGCTGCTTGACATGCCTTCGAATTTTTCCAAAACCTGTGGCAGGTATTTTTCAATCTGAGCATCACTGATTTCAACACCTTTAACGCGGTCGATGAGGTGGAACAATTGTTTTTCAACAATCTCGTCTCCACCCGGAACCATTTTGCGTTCAAATTTCTTGCGCGATAGTTTTTCGATCTGTTTCAAACGGCCGGTTTCCTTCATGTGAACAATGGTTACCGAAATTCCGCTTTTACCGGCTCTTCCGGTCCGTCCGCTACGGTGAATATACACTTCCGGATCGTCGGGCAAAGAGTAGTTGATAACGTGGCTTAATTCGGTTACGTCGAGTCCACGGGCAGCTACGTCGGTAGCGATAAGCATTTGAAGTTGCTTGCTGCGGAAACGTGCCATCACCTGATCGCGCTGTGCCTGCGAAAGGTCGCCATGCAGCGCATCGGCATTGTAACCATCTGCCATGAACATTTCAGCAACATCACGGGTTTCCATGCGGGTACGACAAAATACAATGGCGTAACAATCCGGGTAATTATCTGCGATACGTTTTAAGGTCGCATATTTATCTTTCGCATGAACCACATAATATTGGTGTTCTACGTTTTCAGCTCCTGCATTTCTTTTTCCAACTGAAAATTCCAGTGCATTATTCAGGTATTTAGCTTTCATTGAAGCCATTTCCGAAGGCATGGTTGCTGAAAAAAGTAAAGTTTGTTTTTCCTGAGGAGTGGTAGACAGAATGGCATCCATTTCTTCCTTGAATCCCATGGTCAGCATTTCGTCAGCTTCGTCCAGAACCAGCCAGCGAATAGCTGATACGTTCAGGATTTTACGCCGAATCAGGTCATGAACACGACCCGGAGTACCGACTACAACTTGTCCTCCTGATTTCAGTTCCCTGATCTGTTTGGTAATGTCAGCTCCACCATACACCGGAATGGTTTTAAATCCGGGAATGTATTTGGTGAATTTGTCCATGTCGCGGGTAATCTGCAAGGCCAACTCGCGGGTCGGGCAAAGAATGAGCGACTGTACCTCTTTAATTTCCATCGAGGTATTGTGAATTACGGGTAGGCCAAAGGCAGCAGTTTTACCTGTTCCGGTTTGGGCCAAAGCCACTAAATCCTGGGTTGAATTGATCAGGTGCGAGATAGTTTGCTCCTGAATAGGCGTAGGATTAACGAATCCTATTTCAGCGATCGCCTTTAAGATTTCCGGTTTCAGGCCGGTTTCTTCAAATGTCATAATGTTCCTTTAAAATTTTAAATCAGTAATACACTGATTCTTGCCAATGGAAGGAGACGGGTAGATGCTCCTGCCATAAACCAGGCAAAAAGGAAATTATCCGACCCCTAAAATCTGGCCGCAAAAGTAGTCTATTTTTCGTTACAAAATAACTTTGGATTTTTTATTTCAGGAAAAGTGCCGGAATTAACAGAAAAGAAACATTAAAATGCTAATTACAAGCAGTAAAGACAAAAATCGGTGAACACATTACATTTTAACCCGCTTTGATTTGTCTTCACCATAGTACGGTCTGGACATGTCCTGACCGTTATCCCATCTCCGTTTTGTTTGAAATTGATTCCTCTCTGCTGTAAATTAATCCGGATAAGTCATAAAACATCTAATGTTTGTTAATGAATCTGTTTTATCAGTCAATCTGCTTTTCAGTGGTTCGTAAATTTGGTTTATTTATACTGAAATCCTAAACAGGACGAATTTATGGGTAAATCGTGTATTCTTTTCTGCAATTGTGGCGCTGGCGTAATTACTCCGGAAAAATCTGAACAAATAAAATCCATGATCGGGAATTTTGATGCTGACCTTTATCAGCTGGATGATTTTTGTGGGATTGTGCTGAACCGGAAAGATTTTATTCGCAGTATCGACAGGGAATACGACCGGAAAACTATGATTGCCTGTTATCCTCGTGCGGTGAAAAGCCTGCTGGCTCAGAATGGTCTGGAACTATCCGGTCTGGAAGTGCTGAATTTTAAAGAACTTTCGGTTGCCGATATTCATTTAAAACTCAAAAGTGAAGCCGCTTTTCCTGAAGGCAAGGCGGCTGAAACCACGGTCGAAAGTGGTCTGGATGTTCCGGCCTGGTATCCGGTTATCGATCAGCCTTTGTGCATCGATTGCGGGAAATGTTTTAAGTTTTGTTTGTTCGGAGTGTATACATTTAAGGACAAAAAGCTGAATGTGGTAAATCCGCTGGCCTGTAAGAATAACTGTCCGGCCTGCGGAAGAAACTGTCCGACCAATGCGATCATTTTTCCGCGACTGAAAGAGAACAGTGTATTGGCAGGTGCAGAACCCGGAACCGATCAGACGCAAAAGTTGTTTATAACCGACAGTAATCTGATTTCAACATTGAATCAGCGATCTGCTTTGCGTCGAAATATTTTCAAAGCCGGATTGATTGAGCAAGCCGAAGCCGAGCGGCAAAAAGCGCTGGATGAATTGAAAAAATTATCCAAAGAATAAGCATATTCGAAAAATATAGTACGGTCAGGATATATCCTGACCAATTTTATAACATCAAAATCTGCGGTCAGGACATGTCCTGATCCAATTATGAAAAGATAAAATGGGTTTATTAAAAAACATATTGGTCCAGACCGACAAAAAATGTCTGTACAAATTTGTGGTCAACATGGGAATTAAAGGTTCCATGTCGTTTGCCCGGTTTCAGAAAAGGCAAAAGAAAGGCGAATTTTTCCCTGCTTTTAATTTTATTTCGATCACCGATGATTGTAACCTGAATTGCCAGGGTTGCTGGGTGATGGGAAAGGAAAAAAACAGCCGTTTGAAACCGGAACAACTGAACCGGATTATTGATGAAACTAAAAAGGCAGGTTCGTATTTCTTCGGCATTTTGGGCGGCGAACCCCTGTTATATAAACCACTTCCGGAGATATTCAGGAAACATTCGGATTGTTATTTTCAGTTGTTTACCAACGGAACGCTTATTACTCCTGAAGTGGCCGAAACATTGCGCCAGTGTGCCAACGTCACCCCGCTCATTAGTTTTGAGGGAGATGAAGAAGTGGCCGATGTTCGCCGGGGAGGGAGAAATGTATTTCAGTCAGCCAATCAGGCCATTGAAAATTGCACCAAAGCCGGACTGGTTACCGGTGTGGCCATCAGTGTCTGCAAGTCGAACCTGAAAATGGCCATGTCGCCGGAATTTATCAATTCTTTGATTGAAAAGGGTGTGGCTTATTTGTGGTATTACATTTACCGGCCGGTGGGGCAAACTCCGGAATATGAACTGGCACTGAGCAAAGATGAAATTCGTGAACTGCGTCAACACATGGTTGATGCCCGGCTAAAATACAGCATTGCCATTATCGATACCTACTGGGATGCCGATGGAAACGGAATGTGCCCGGCTGCTGAAGGTTTGAGCCACCATATTAATGCATCGGGATTTGTAGAACCTTGTCCGATCATTCAGTTTGCAGCCGACCACATCGACGAAAAACCAATGAGCAGGTTGTATGCAGAATCGACTTATTTAAGCGATTTCAGAACGCAGATTCATCAAAAGACCAAAGGCTGTGTGGTGATGGAAGATCCGCAATGGCTGGCAAGCTTTGTCCAGAAACATGAAGCGAAAAATACTTCAGGAAGAAAAGGTGAACTGGAACGTTTAAAACTGGCTCCTGAAACCTTCAGTCACGGAACGTGTGAGGTGATTCCGGAGAAAAGCCGCATGTACCGCTTTGCCAAACGACGTGCGTTTTTTGGTTTGGGTGCCTACGGTTGAAAAAGTACGAAGTGCCTAAAGTATTTAAAGTGCCTAAGTTGAATAGTCAGATTAAATAGCTTTTTGAAATTACGGTTGAGAAATACGAAGTACTATAGGCATTCCGAACTATAGGCACTTCGAACTTAATTTTTACAATGAAGATTAAAGAAAACATACTGGAAGTTCCGGAGAAAGCCCTGACGCGGAATATGTTGCGAAAAACAGCCCGCGATCTGGTTGCTGAACGGGGTATTCTGCCACCGGCCAACATCATGTTAATCGAACAACTGGCGAAGGAAGTTATCCAGAGAACCCGGATTGACGATCGTTTTTATGAATTTACAATGGTGGTTTGCGGAAATGAAATCTGGCGCCCTGTGGTTACCGCAACTCCGTATAACCGGCGTTTGCTTTTACTTCCTCAATGCCTGAAGGACACCGGCAATTGCCATGCTGAAATTGACCAGCTCGGATTAATTTGTGCCGGTTGCCAAAGTTGTCAGATTGACTCCATTTTGCAAAAAGCCGAATCACTTGGGTATGCAACGTTGGTTGCTGAAGGTACCACTGTCGCTGTTGGGCTTGTTTCTGAAGGAACCGTAGATGCGGTGATTGGGGTGAGTTGCATGTCGGTGCTTCAAAAATCGTTTGAACCGGTTTCGCACGCGGCCGTTCCGGTGATTGGCATTCCGCTGCTTTTCGAAGGTTGTGCTGAAACCGATGTCGATAACCGCTGGCTGAATGATGAATTGATTGCTTTTCATAAAAACGACCGGTTCCGAAGTATTTCTGTATCGGTGCTCAAAGAAAAAGTCGGGATGTTTTTTACTGAAGAAAAATTATCCTTGGAATTTGGTTTAGCCGACGACCAAACCTGTCAGCTTGCTGTTCAGTCGATGCTGAACGGCGGTCAGCGCATCCGGCCCTTGCTGGCTGCTTTGTCGTATTCAGCTTATTCGTCGCCTGTTTCCGAAGAAATGCTTTCTGCGCTTTCCATTATTGTCGAATGTTTTCATAAAGCGTCGCTCATACACGATGATGTTGAAGATCAGGATGATTACCGCTACGATACCGAAACGATACATAAACTGAACGGAACTGCCGTGGCCATAAATACCGGTGATTTTTTACTCGGGAAAGGTTATGAATTACTTGGAAAACTTCCGCTTGAGCCGTTAAAACTTGCAGCTTGTTTTCAGCTGATTGCCAATGGACATGTGGCACTTTCGCTGGGGCAGGGTGCCGATTTACTGGCCAATAAGCATAAAATGATCCTTCCGCTTGAAAAACAGCTCGAAATCTTTGAACGCAAAACCGGTTCGGCGATTCTGGTAGCCTTATTGCTGGGTGCTGTTGCTGCGGGTGCTCCGGAAAATGACATGGCTATTCTCCGGGTTTTTTCATCTTTGTTTGGCCTGGCTTATCAGGTGAAAGATGATCTGAACGAATTTAAGGAAGCAGGTTTGGATACCCATCCGGGCGATTATCCGCTGTTGCTTTCGCTTTTGGCCCAACACCCAAATGGATATTCAGCCAATGAAATTCAGTCGCTTTACATTGAGAATAACCATACACTACTGTCGGAACAAATAAAAGCTTCAGGAGTGATGGCTGAGGCCGAAAAATTACTTCAGGAATACACCGGTAAAGCCTACCGCGAGCTCGATAAACTCGAAAACCTGAAAATGAAATTGAGTTTATACACCGTTTTGGGCAAAATATTCTGATTTTCTTATCCTGATGAATTCAACTTCTCAACTTCCTTTTTACCGGAAAATGATTCAGTTACTCCGGAATGCCCTGGATTTACTCGATAATCAGGGTAGGGAAGAGGTGCTGAGTTTTATCCTCAGCCAGCAGAATCCGGATGGCGGTTTTCAGGATCGGGGAGGAAGATCGGACCTGTATTATTCGCTTTTCGGGATGCTTATCCTGAAGGCATTGGAAAATGGGGAACCTGGAGATTTGAGTTTGACTAAGGAATCCATTCAAAAACTGATCGGATTTGTTTCCCGGAAATCGACTTCGGAAGTCCCCGGATTTATTGAAAAGTGCTGTCTTGTTTTGCTTCAGAAGGAATTGGATGCAGGATGGTTTTCGCAAATTCAGGCTTTTTTATCGCTTGGACGGTCATTTTGGAAAGAGCGGCAATCCATCAATTTGTCGTACCGGAGTTTTGTTTTATTCCTGACTTTGGATGCCGTTTTGCCATTTCGCGGTTTCATTAAACCGGGGGCGAAAAAACTGATGGAAAGAACTGAAGTTGATTCCAATTCGCCTTGTTCGGAAGTCGCGGCCCGGGTATTTCTTCAAAAAATGATGCGCCAAGAAGGTTTTGAAGATCAGGAACTGTTGATGTCTTTTGCCTGCAGGTCGGGTGGTTTTAAAGCATTTGCACATCTTCAGCAAGCCGATATGCTGTCGACGGCAGTGGCTTTATTTGCATTGAAGTCAGCAGGATCCGATCTTCGGTTAATCAAACCGGCTTGTCTGGATTTTATCCGGCAAAATTATTCTGATGGCGCCTTTCTTTCGGGCGATGGCGACCAAACTCATGATTCGGAATATACTTTTTATGGGTTGCTGGCACTGGGTGTGCTGGCTGATTCTTAGAAGTCCTATTTTTACTTTCTGCTGTTATCCTCTGGTTTTTGTCTGTAATCCCAAAATGATAGCACAACTATTTCATTTTCAGTAATCTCGTAGATGATTAAGTATTCGAGTAACACTTTCACTCTTGCATTTTGCTTTTCAGTACATTTCCCAATTAATGGATAAAGACTAATTAGCCTTAAAGAGACTTTAATTAATTCATGAAGTTTCCTGCTATAAACGGGCGATTTATTATGCTTGTTCCAGAAAGAATAAATTTCAATTCGTTCCTTTTGTGCTCTGGCAGTCCAGATTATTTTCCTAGCCATTCTTCGATGTCTTTGTCCGCTTGTTCTCCTTCTATAACAAATCCATTTTTATATTGTATTTGAGCTTCTTCAACTGCTTTTTTCTGGTCAGCAGAAAGTTGATAAATGCTGTTGTCCGTTTCTTCATTTGCAATTAATCGATACATTTCTTCCAAAATCGCATTATCCTGAGATTGATTGATCTTTCCGATCAATTTTTTCTTTAGTTCATTTACAGTCATGGTTATTCGTTTTTACAAACTTACAAATTTGTTAGTTTGAATGTTTGTAATTTCTTTAAACATTCTTCCTTCAAATTTTTTGTTTTTAATATGGCGAATGATTAAAAGTTTCAAGTTTATTATCTTGCAGACTAAAACGAAGATATTTTGACTACAAGTTCACGAAATATTCAGATTCAGTTTGATAAAATCAGCACTCTTTTGCTCCGGAAACGCAATGCAGAAGGTTTTTGGTCCGGTCGGCTTTCGTCAAGCTCCTTGGGTGTTGCGGTGGCCATTGCAGCTCTTCATTTCGAAAATGCTGAATCGAATGCCCGGCAAATTTCACTGGGATTAAACTGGCTGCAGCATAACATGAATGATGACGGTGGTTTCGGCGATTCTCCGGAAAGTGTCAGCAATGTGAGTACCAGTTTACTTTGTTTTGCTTCAATCAAAGCCTGTGGAAATGGTGCTCAACGCGAGGTTATGATTGGGAAGCTCGGCAGTTATTTAAGTTCTCAGAATATAGATGTCAGTTCAGAAAAACTGATTCCGGCTATTCTGGATTTTTACAAAACCGACCGTACTTTTTCAGTTCCGATTTTGGTCCTGTGTGCCTTGTGCGAAGTTCCCGGTCGGGAAGCTTTCGATTCCATTCCGCAACTGCCTTTCGAATTGTCATTATTGCCAAGGTCATTTTACAGTGCGCTTAATCTTAGTGTGGTGAGTTACGCTATTCCGGCACTGATTGCAGTTGGGATAGCAATTTTTAAATTCAGGAAACGGAAAAATCCGTTGATGCGACTGATACGGAATGCTTCGTTAAAGAAATCGCTTAGCTTGCTCCGGAAAATTCAACCAGAAAGTGGAGGCTATCTCGAAGCCATTCCGCTGACTGCTTTTGTTTGTTTGTGCCTGATCGAATCCGGATTTCGCGATTTGGAAGTGGTGCGCGATGGAATGGATTTTCTGCGCCGGACTCAGCGCGAAGATGGAAGCTGGCCGATTGATGTTGATCTTTCAACCTGGGTGAGTTCGCTTGCTGTAAAATCGATGCGAAACGATCTGGACAAAATTTTGGATCAACCTTCGAAACAGAAAATTATTGGTCATTTTTTAGCCATTCAGAATAAACAAATTCATCCGTTTAATGGCACGGCGGCCGGTGGGTGGGGTTGGACTTCCTTTTCAGGCTCGGTTCCCGATGGAGACGACACTCCGGGTACCATTCTGGCTTTGCTGGCCTTGAATCAGGGAAATCGGGAATTAATAAAATTGCCGGTTCTGGATGGATTAAACTGGCTGATGCAATTGCAGAATAACGATGGCGGATTTCCTACTTTTTCACCTGGCTGGGGAAAATTGCCGTTCGACCAAAGTTGTTCCGATCTGAGCGGGCACGCGATTCTGGCGCTCGCGAAATCTCATCATGTTTTTGCTTCTGAAATCTCCGGGAAACAAGGTTCGCAAATCCGAAAGTCTTTTGTGAAAGCGTTAATTTATCTGGAAAAACATCAGGATAAGACAGGATTTTGGCTGCCTTTGTGGTTCGGAAATCAGCGTACCGCTGATCATACGAATCCCGTTTATGGCACAGCCCGGGTAACAGCATATCTGAATGAAACACTTAAAACCAGTCTTGGAAACGAATATGAAGTCATTCTGAAATTGATGATCAGCCGGGGATGCGAATTTTTAATTTCGGTACAAAATCAGGATGGAAGCTGGGGAGGAGCAAAGGAGATTTCGGGAAGTATCGAAGAAACTTCGCTGGCAGTTACCGCACTTGCTTCAAATGGATTTCAGGAAGAATGTACTTCAGGATTAAAGTGGCTGGCTGAAAAAACAAAATCCGACGGACTTTTTGCTTCGCCCATCGGATTGTATTTTGCCTCGTTGTGGTATTCCGAAGAAATGTACCCACTGACGGCTTATCTGGAATGTCTTTCGGCAATGATGGAAACTATTTCGTTACCACAACTGCCGGACTAACTTTGATTTCCATCAGATATCCTTTGCAGATTCCTTTTACTATTACTTGATTACCGGTTTCAAGGGCCTGAATGACCGTTTGGTTTGAAGTAGCCCAACTGCTGTCGAGCTGACAACTGATCCCTTCCATTTCGTCCTCGAGAATCAATAAATCGGTTCCATTTTCGAGTTTGTTTTTTGCCACCAGTTTGCCACTTATTTCTATTGGTTTTTCGCTGTATTTTGCGGTAGCCGCATTTTCATCAGTCGAAAACTCGCTGATCAGCGCTGACGCTTCTACCTGAAAAACAGCATCCATTTTGCTGATGTCGGCATGAGGTTTAAAAAACATCTTCAGGCCAATACCTGCACCAGTCAGAGCAATCACCAGAACAATCAGGAGGATGTATTTGAGTTTCATTTTTGCGGATTATTTTTGGAGTTTGAAACCTGAATTATTGTCCGAACGGAAGATAATCTGCCTTGACAGTCACTTCCATTTCCTTTCCGATTTTATCGCGAACAAGCGAAGGAATTGTGATTCCATAATCTTCAGGAACAACTTTAAATTTTGAATTTCCTGCCAGTTTCCCTTTTTCGAGTCCAAGTGTTCCTGAAACAGTGATTGTTTTTTCCACGCCATGTACATTCAGCTTTCCGGTAATTTTTATTTCTGAAACCGGACCATTCAGCATTTCCTTTTTAAAGTTCTCAATTTTTCCGTTGAATTTTGCTTTAGGGAATTTGGTGCTTTCCATGTAGTTTTCATTGAAATGCTCTTCCATCAAGGCACGTTTAAAATGAAAGGTTGTCATCAGTGCCTGAAAAGCAATTTCACCGGTTTCTGCATTCAGAATCGTAACCGCTTCATTGCTTTCGCCCAAAATGTCTTCCAACGGAGTGGAAGAATAGAAAGAGATATAGGCATTTTTTGCGATGAATTTGCCTTGTCCGAAAACACTGATTGCGGCAAGAAATACAATTAGGAATATGGATTTTTTTAACATGGATAAAAGTATAAGTATTCAGTTAAAATGAAAAAACCCTCGAAATGTTGAATCCGAGATGAATATCTCCATCGAGCCAGTTTCCGGTTGTTTGCGGGATGAATGTGCCTTCGCGCATGCCCAGTGAGTTTGTCAGCATAATCTGAAAGACGTGTCCTCCGGTTTCAAGGTCAAATCCGACTGATGCAGAATTGTAATATCTGGTGTCGAGAAATTTCCGGTTTGGATCATATACGTAGTAATATTCTGCATTCAGCGAAAGGCGTTTGCTCAATTTATACCGGGCACCGGCACCCATGGCATAGATGTCATTCTGATCGAGTTCCGATTTAACCAAATTACGGTGTATAAATGTCGGAGTCAACTGGAACGAAAAATTGTCATTGAATTTTCGGGCAATCAGAAGTTGATTCACATAAGTCAGTCGCGATGAAAAGTAGTTGGTACGTGTTGGGTCCTGAAATTTCAGGGTATTTAATTCAACAGAAGTAAAATAACTTAATGAAACCGGCATCCATTTTTCTCCGGAAGACTGACGCAATAACCTGATTTTTGCAAACGAATCATAAGTCTTGTTGTAACTTCCACGACCTGCGCCAAGCATTAACCAATCTTTCAGCCCATATTCCAGACTAAAATGAATCACCGACTGATCGAGACCAAAAAGTCCGTATGTGCCATTGTTTAAAGTTCCGAAACGGTGCGAGATTCTGAAATCCAGCTGATTCTTTTTCATTTGTTCAATCGAATGGCCATTGATGATTCTGCTTGCTTTAAAAGTTGCAGAAGCATAATCTGTTGTTGGTTTCATTTCCGAATCAAGAAGCTCGTCCAGTTCCTGGCTAATTGCATTTCCGGAGATAAAAAGAAGAAACAGTGCACTGATTATATAGCGAAGATTTTTCATTTTTCTGCGTTTGAATTAGTTGTTTAAGGTACCAAGGTCGATCCAGGTTTGTAGCTGGCTAATCTCGCAATCGATCAGTTTTCCACCTCCCTGCGGCATAGCCTGATAACCGCTGGCATGATTTATTGTACCCATCAGTTTCCCGTTTTTTGCCATGGTCTGAACATCCGAATAGTTTTCAAGCCGGATTCCGCCACCAGAATTTCCGGAAGCTGAATTCGAATGACAGGATAAACAGGATGCCTGAAGAATTGGAACTACAGTTTTCGAATAGGTGACATTGGAAAGGTCGCAGGCAGAAGAAACCTGAGGATATAATTTTTCTTCGGAATCGTAATAGCAGCTCGATACAATAATCATTGCCACAAATAGGATTAATCCTAATGTTTTTTTCATGATACTGGGATTAATTGGTTGCATTTTATTTTGATGTTCCACAGTTTGTTTCTTTCGCACCCTGTTCGATCCAAATTCTGATCAATGTTCGTTTATTCATGGGAAGTGCATTATTCGGAGGCATAAGCTGGAAGGTGCTGGTAATTGCCTGATAGGCTTTGCTTTTGTCGGCATTCCCGGGATTAATTGCTTTCATGATACTGGCATAATCAGTAAAAACATAACCGGCTTCACCCCGACTGTCGTGACAGCCGCTTGTTCCGCAGCTATTCTGGAAAATAGGTAGAATCTGTTCATTAAAACAGACTTGTTCCAGTTGATCGGCGGGTACACCATCGTGTTTACAGGAATTAATGCTAAACATGATCGTGCCCAGTCCAAGAATCAGAAAGGCTGAGAACAATCCCAATCGTTGAATCTTCATAGATTAGAAATTTGATTATAAATGACTGCGAATTTCCTTTAGAAAATAATGACTATAATATTTCAATAGTTCTCTATTCTGGATAACAACCTTGGAAGTGCTGGTTTTGTTGTCGAAAAGGAGCCAGAAAACGTAAGATTTAATATTTTTTAATAAAAAGGCATCATTTTAATGATTTCACCTTCGTCAGTCAGATACTCTTTCATGAGATTGGCGGTGAGACATGAATGAACCGGTATGATTTCGACCAGCTGCCCTGGTTTGAAAAACTGGAGTTCACGAGGCGTTGTTTTAATTATTCCATGTTCCTGAGAAAGCGCATGTAGATAATTTTTTTCGTCAAGCAGAATCTTTTTACCGTTGTCTGTTACAATGATTCGTCCGTATAGCTGTTTCCCATCAATATTAGTTATTGATTCTTTGGAAAAATGAACAGATCCGCCATAGATTACAACTTCATTGCGCGAAGGATGAATAGCTACTACGGGGCAGACCATTCTGACTGCAATGTCGGAAAGTTTACACGAGCCCAATTTAAACTGCATCAGGTCGTAGAACACAAAGTTTCCGGGACGGATTTCATCGACACGGTCGAAATTATCGCAGATGCTGCACGAAGGAGTATCGCCGATTGAAATCAGCATTTCAGGCCATTCGTTAATGTATCTTGCCCTCAAGGCCTTCATTTTCAGGAGTGCATCGAAGTGCCGGCTGTGTATGTCGTGCTGAGAGTTTGCCAGATATGTGTGTCCGGTATGCGATAAAAATCCTTTAAACTGAAGTAAGGGTGACTTTTGAATCATTTCGAGCAGCTGATCGAGCAGCTGAGATTCTGAAATGTCGATTCCGGTTCGGTTATAGCCGGTGTCGATTTTAATAAATATTCCGGTATGCCAGGTTATTTTTTCCTGAAGAGCTTCAAGACCTTCTTTGTTTTCGATCAGTAAATTGAGGTTGATCCGTCCTGCCAGTTCGTTCATTTCTTCAATTTCAGGAATGTTGACAGAAAAGGCAATGGTAATATCTTCCCAGCCAAAATCGGCAAAATAGTTTGCCATGGTTAACGACGAAACCGTAATGCATTTGACACCGGCATCGCGAAACCATTCTCCAATGGCTGCAGATTGATGTGTTTTGAAATGAGGACGAAAAATTAAACCGTGCGTGTTAGCTTTACGAACCATATTCTCTATGTTTCGTACGGCAATCTCTTTACTAAGAAGCAAGGTTGGTTTGGTGATTTCCATTGCAGGATCGTAAACATGAAACAATTCATGCATTTCGTGTCCTAAAATAGACATTCCAAATGAAATTAGAAAGTTTTAATAAAATTAAAGGAGTCAGTTGCCTGACTCCTTTAATTTTATTCTTCAATTCGTATCGTTTGTGCGCGGTTTGGTCCAACCGAAGCAATTGTGATCGGAACTCCAACCTGTTCTTCAATAAAATTGAGGTAATTGTTGAATTCTTCAGGAAACTCGTTTTGACTGGTTAATTTAGTTAAATCTGTTTTCCAGCCTGGTAATTCGACATAAACCGGTTTAACATTGTCATTTAATTCGAATGGGAATTTTTCAGTCACCACTCCATCAATTTCGTATCCGACACCAATTTTAATGGTTTCAAATAAGTCGAGCACGTCTGCTTTCATCATAATCAGTTCGGTTACACCGTTTAACATGATCGAATATTTGAGCGCGACCAAATCGAGCCAGCCGCAACGGCGTGGTCTGCCTGTTGTTGAACCGTATTCGCGACCCACATCACGCATGTTCTGGCCGTCGTTATCGAACAATTCGGTAGGGAAGGGGCCCATTCCAACGCGGGTGCAGTATGCTTTGAAGATCCCGTAAACATTTCCGATTTTATTTGGAGCAATTCCAAGTCCTGTGCAAGCACCGGCACAGATAGTACTCGATGAGGTAACAAAAGGGTAAGATCCGAAATCAATATCCAGCATCGTTCCCTGTGCTCCTTCAGCTAAAATCGATTTATTGCTGTTTAGGTTGTCATTGATCAGGTGTTCAGTATCTACTATATTGAATGTTTTCAGAATTTCGATGGCATTCATCCATTCTTTTTCTGCTTCAGCCAGTTTTTCAGAGTAGTCAAAGTGATAGAATTTATCGAGTAATTCTTTATGCGCATTTACGCGGGTAGTATATTTTTCTTCAAAGTTTTCAAACAGGTCACCAACACGTAGACCATCACGACCAATTTTATCACGATAGGTAGGTCCGATACCTTTTAATGTTGATCCGATTTTAGTAGCGCCTTTTGCTTCTTCCGAAGCTGCATCGAGCAAGCGATGAGTTGGAAGGATTAGGTGTGCTTTTTTCGAAATAAAAAGTGTTGCATGAAGATCAACATTGTGTTTTTTTATTGACTCGATTTCTTTTTCAAAGGTCACCGGATCAATCACAACACCATTGCCAATTACATTTAATTTGTTTTCATGAAATATTCCTGAAGGAATGGTATGTAGAACTTGTTTGAAGTTGTTTATTTCCAGTGTATGACCAGCATTCGGGCCACCCTGAAATCTGGATATAATATCATATTTGGGCGTTAACACATCAACAACTTTCCCTTTACCTTCATCTCCCCACTGGAGACCTAACAAGACATCTACTTTCATTGTATTGAGTTTAATTTATAGATACTGAACTGTTATTCAATCTTGAATACATTCTTTTGCAAATGTTCAAACACATTAATCCGCGAAAACTGAAGTTCTGTTGATTCAATTTTCACGGAAAAGTTTTGACTTACTGAGCGATAAAATTACAAATTATTTATCGAAGAAAGTTTAAAATAATATGCTAAAAGTGATCCGTTTAATTTTTTGTTTTTACATGTAAACAGGTTATTTCCAAGGCTTTTTATCATTTTTCGACAAACTGGCCGTAAATATATAAGGTGTGATGTGATAATTTGAAGTCATTTTTCAGGCAGATATCTTCGATGATTTCTTTTAACCGCGGATCATAAAATTCGTTCAGGGTACCGTTTCTTAGATCGATCAGGTGATCGTGCTGAAGTATTGCGTATGCTTTTTCGAACTGAGCAAGGTTTTTGCCAAATTGGTGTTTAATGATCAGTTTACAATCGAGTAATAAATCCATCGTATTATACAGCGTTGCCCTGCTGACACGATAATTTTTATTTTTCATCGAAATATAAAGTGATTCTATATCGAAATGTCCTTCACGGGAATAGATTTCCTCCAGAATGGCGAATCTTTCAGGAGTTTTCCGGTGCTCATTTTTCTCCAAATAATCAATAAAAGTGCGCTTTACAGCTTCTTTTGTCTTTTGGTTATTCATATTTAAACCAATTAAGAATAAGGATCAAAAATAACACTTTTTTTATAAGAATTTCCGGAGATGTTATTTATTGCTGTATTTTTTCGATTCGTTCTGCCGTATCTATTCCCTTGATTTTCATTAATCGAACAATTAATTCGTTTAAGTCCTGAACGTTGTGGATATATAAATACAGATCGCCTTCAAATATTCCGTCATGGGTATCAAAATGAACCGTTCGCATGTTAATGTTATGTTGCTTTGAAATGATGGTTGTAATTTCGTTGACAACTCCCACACGATCGAAACCGCTAAGTTTAATCCTTGACAGGTACGAAAGCTTTTTGAATTTTGTCCATTCGGCTGTAATGATGTTGTCGCCTTGTTGCGACATAATTTTTAATGCTTCCGGACAATTGCGTTTGTGTATGGTAATGTGTTCGTTTCCTGATATATAACCAACCACATCATCGCCTGGAATCGGATTGCAGCATTTTGCAAGCGTATAATTTGATTCGTCCGGATCTTCCTTAAGAATGAATGGTGCTTTCTTATTTATTTTGTTTAATGTTTCTGAAGTCACTTTCTTAGGCGTAAAACTTAGTTTCCAGAATTTGGCTAATTTGTTTTCCCGCCTTGTTTGCAGTACTTTATCAAGGTCGTCCAACTCCAGAAATCCCATTCCCACCTGAGCATAGAGTTGATCCTTGTTGTTGAGGTTATAATAGGCGCTCAGTTTTTTTAATGTATCGGACGACGGAGTAATTTTATAGGCAGCTAATTGTTCCTCGATGATCTTTCTACCCAGTTCGACATGTTTCTTTCGGTCGAGTTTAAACGATTGTTTGATTTTGGTTTTAGCCTTAGCGGTTATGATAAAAGATAACCAACTTTGCTGCGGCGACTGGGTTTTAGAAGATAAAACTTCAACCTGATCGCCACTTTGAAGAACATGAGACACCGGAACTAACCGGTGATTTATTTTGGCCCCGATGCAATGGTTGCCAAGTTCGGTGTGTATTTCGTAGGCAAAGTCAATGACAGTAGAATTTTTGGGAAGGTTAACCATTCTTCCTTTTGGTGTAAAAACCACAATCTCTGAGGAAAAGAGATTCATTTTAAATTCATCCAGGAACTCCAGTGCATCCGATTCAGGATTCTGAAGCATTTCTTTGATTTTTTGCAGCCACTTGTCAAGTTCATTTTCAACGTCATTGACATTTTTATATTTGTAGTGTGCTGCAAAACCGCGTTCAGCAATTTCGTCCATGCGCTGGGTTCTGATCTGAATTTCAACCCATTTCCCTTGAGGCCCCATAACAGTAACATGAAGTGCTTCGTATCCGTTCACTTTTGGGATGGTTATCCAGTCGCGGATACGATCGGGTTTTGGCATGTAAATATCTGTTACCAGCGACAGGATGTCGAAACACTGACGCTTTTCAGAAACATTCGGGTTGGGATTGAAAACAATGCGGATCGCCAGCAAATCATAAACTTCATCAAACGAAACACCTTTGGTCTGCATTTTATTCCAGATGGAATAGATTGATTTCAATCTTTCGGTGATCGTAAAATCCACGCCTTCCTTCTTCAGTTGATCCTCGATGGGTCGAATGAATTCGGTGACCAGGTAATCTCTTTTTTCACGCTGGTTGTGAAGCCTGAATTGGATTTGGTTGAATGAGTCCGGATGTTTGTATTTTAAACTTAGGTCTTCGAGTTCGGATTTGATCGCATATAATCCCAGGCGGTGAGCCAAAGGAGCAAAAATATATAATGTTTCAGCCGCAATCTTTAATTGTTTGTGCGGGAGCATGGAATCGAGCGTGCGCATGTTGTGCAGACGATCAGCTAGTTTTATCAGGATAACCCGAACATCATCCGACAAGGTCATCAGCATTTTCCTGAAATTGCTTGCCTGCTGCGAATCCTGCTGCGAGGTAAATTCTCCGGAAAGTTTAGTTAAACCATCTACAATCGACGCGACTTTTTCGCCAAAAAGATTGCTGATATCTTCCAGCGTATAATCTGTATCCTCAACCACATCATGCAGTAAGGCCGAAATAATTGAGGTAGCGCTAAGTCCGATTTCTTCAACCACAATTTTGGCAACTGCCAACGGATGAATAATGTATGGTTCTCCTGATTTTCGTTTAACTCCAGCATGTGCATCGTTCGCAAATTCAAAAGCTTTCTGTATCCTGATTTTACCTTCGTCAGACACCTTTCGATCGCAGGCCTTGAGCAAGCCATCATAATAATCCTGAATTAATCTTTGTTCTGCTTTTGATTGAAGTTTTGTCATTTTTTACACCTTCTCTGCACTGTCCTTATCCTGAAAATAAACCCAAAAAGTAAAGATATATTTTTTATCAAGAGATCATAAATTATGGAATCGTATTCCATGTATAAGAACAAAAAATTAAACTTCAGGTTTCAAACTGAAGTTTAATTTTTATTGGATTAAAATATTTCTGTTTATAAAGTTTTGCAAGAGGAAGGATTAAAAATCATATTGATTGAAAAAAAAGTGAATTATTCTATTCAAATCTTAAGCTTTCAATCGGATCAAGCCTGGAGGCTTTCTGTGCGGGATAAAATCCTGAAATAATTCCAACGATAAAACATAAAACTACACCTACAATAATCCAGAGCCAGGGAATGAAAAATGGAGTGCCGATCATCATGGCAACACCATTACCGGCCAGAATACCCAGAAAAATTCCAACAATTCCTCCTATTTGGCCAATCACGATTGATTCGATAAGGAATTGCTGTTTTACAATTTTCGAGGTGGCGCCAATGGCTTTTCGAATCCCTATTTCACGGGTTCGTTCGGTTACCGAAACAAGCATGATGTTCATCAATCCAATGGCTGCACCAAATAGGGTAATGAATCCTATTATTGTTGCAACCAACGTGATATTCTGAATATTCTTAAGTAAGATGTTAACCAGGTTATCGCTTTTTTCTACATTGAAATCGCTTTCATCTGCCGGATTTAAATTGCGAATAATGCGAAAAGTTCCTTCTGCTTCTCCAATGGCCGGATCAACCAGTTCTGTATTGGTCACTTTTATTTGTACTGAAAAATTCATTTGTGGTCGCGTAAAATAACTCCGGACATTTGTGTAAGGAAGTAAACAAAGTTGGTCGCCACCAGATCCAAAACCTCGTCCTTTTGCTACTAAAATGCCAACAATCCTATATTTTCCGCCGCCAATACTGATAATTTTCTGAAGAGGATCTTCACCTTTTTTGAATATTTTTTTCAGCACACCATCACCAACGATTACGACATTTCTTCCGGAGTTGATTTCTTCCTCGGTAAAATTTCTCCCTTTAAGAATTTCATTTCCGGAGGTGAATAAATAATTTTCGTCGACACCCTGTACCTGAACATTCGGATTGGATTTCTCTGATCCGAATTTTACAGTTGCAGTTCCGGTGGCATAAGTCGATATTGAAACAGCAGCAGGGAAATCATATTTTTCTTTAAATTCCTTGGCCTGGTAATAACTGATATAGGAATAATTTTTTGTGCGGTATTTTTGATTTCCAACCTGGACACGCATACCTCTCGAACTTATGGTAAAAGTATTTGCTCCCATAAAAGTGAATTCTTTGGTAATCGAATTCTTGATTGAATCAATGGCCGTTAAAATACCAACAAGCGCCGTAATTCCAACTGCAATAATCAGAACAGTAAGAATCGTACGGAGCAGATTACTTCGGATTGATTGTAAGGCAATCTTGAGGTTTTCAAAAAAAAGTGCACCAAATCTCATATCGATTTATTTGATTGACCTTAAATTGGTCGTGCAAGGTTGAAAATAATTACAGCATTTGCAAGAAGTAAAATTTGGCCTTTTTATCAGGTTCGGACGGTTGAATATCATTTTTCACGACCATTTGTCAGAAAAATTCGATTTTTCCAGAACGAAAATTTTGTTGGTTTTCCGGAAAAATTCAGAAGTGTCTGAAATTTATGGTGTTAAGAAGGCTTTAGTCCTGATTTAATATTTTTTAACATTTGGTGTCTAACTTTTTAACAAAGGGTGTCGTTAAAAACGAAACTAATTCGATTTAATTTGAGCAATGCTATCGAGTCTTGTATAAATTAATTCCTGATTTATGATTTATTTATTCGAAGTTACATCGTCTGAGATTCCTGATTTCAAGAGATTAATTCAGTTAAATTCAAGCGATACTTTTGAAAATTTACATCGTATTTTACAGAAAACCTCAAATTTCGATCAATCCCAAATGGCATCGTTTTATCTTTCTGACGACCACTGGAAGAAAAAGATTGAAATTAGTTCACTCGATTCAGGAGGATTTTCTGCCCAGCATTTAAGTATGCAGAAAATCAAACTGAATGATTATGTCTCTGCGGTCGGAGAAAAATTAATTTATGTCTTCGATTTTTTTAACGAACGTTTTTTTTATTTAGAACTAAAGGAGAAATTTATGAAAACTGATTTAAAAGAACCATTTGTTGCTTACGAAAAAGGCAATGCGCCAGCTCAATTATTAGTCAATAAAAACGAGAATCATGATGTAGATCTTTTAGAGTCAGACGATACCTATAAAAGTTTTGGTGAATTGGAAGACTATTATGAGATCTTCGGTGAAATGGATGCATAACAAATGGGGGCTTTTAAGTCCCCTTTCTTTTTTAGATTAAATCCTATCTTTGTGGTTCAAGCAGAAGAAGAGGATGAATACATTAATTGTTGTTTTGGGGCCAACCGGAGTTGGAAAGTCAAGTGTCAGTATACAAATCGCCAAATATTACAATTCGGAAATTATATCAGCAGATTCCAGGCAATTTTTTCGTGAACTTAGTATCGGGACTGCTGTCCCATCTGCCGAAGAATTAAATACCATCCCACATCATTTTATTCAGTCGAAATCGATTCACGACTATTATAATGTCAGCGAATTTGAAACTGATGCCTTAAGTCTGATCGACCGATTATTCCATATAAAAAATCCTTTGGTTCTTACCGGTGGTTCAATGCTTTATGTCGATACCGTTTGCCATGGCATCGATGATATCCCGACAGTCGCTCCTGAAATCAGGAACGAAGTTGTAAAATGGTATGAAGATCATGGGCTTGAAGCCCTTCAGCAAAAACTTCTGGAACTTGATCCGGAGTATTACAACATCGTTGACCAAAATAATCCCAAACGACTTCTTCATGCTGTTGAAATCTGTGAGATGACTGGAAAAACCTTTAGTTCTTTCAGAAAAAACACAATTAAACAACGCCCTTTCCGAATCCTGAAAATTGGGATTAACCAGGATCGTTTAAAATTATACGCCCGGATAAATAAACGTGTGGATGAAATGATGGAGGCCGGTTTGCTTGATGAAGCCAAAACTGTTTATCCGTTCCGAAATCTCAATTCCTTAAATACTGTAGGATACAAAGAAATTTTCGAATTTCTGGATGGTAACTGTACTTTGGAAGAAGCAGTTGATTTGATCAAGCGGAATTCCAGACGGTATGCCAGAAAGCAACTGACCTGGTTCCGGAGGGATCAGGAAATAAAATGGTTTGAACCGGAACAACTGGATGATATATTTATCTATCTGAATCAAATTCTTAATCAGGAAAATGGATAAAAAGTTGCCTGCTATTTTTACGATTCGTGTTTATGGACTTGTTTTAAATAGCCTTTCAGAAGTGCTTGTTACTGACGAATACCAGCTGGATATGAAAATGACTAAATTTCCCGGTGGCGGTTTGGAATTTGGAGAGGGAACGATCGATTGTTTAAAACGGGAAATGTTCGAGGAATGTAATCAGGAAATTACTGATATCAAACATTTTTATACCACCGATTTTTATCAAAAGGCTTTATTTTGGGAAAACCACCAGTTATTAAGTATATATTATCTGGCAAAACTGTCAGATCCTGTTCCGTTTCGTGTTTCAACCGAAGCTTTTGATTTTTTTCCGCAAGAAAATGGCAAACAATCATTTCGTTGGATTTCACCTGATAAGTTAAATCCTGAAGAATTTACTTTCCCAATTGATAAACATGTTGCACATTTGTTAAAAGAATATTTATCACAACATGTTGAAGACAATTAAAATAATCGGGCCGGCGTATCCCTATCGGGGAGGAATTGCTACCACGAATGAACGGCTGGCCGAAGAATTTGTCGCTTCGGGATTCAACGTTGAACTTGAAACTTTTACGGTTCAATATCCTACTATTTTATTCCCTGGGAAAACTCAATACAACGATAAAGCTGCCCCTGAAAATCTGAACATAAGCAGAACAATTAATTCAGTAAATCCATTTAACTGGATCAAAGTTGGACGAAGAATCAGATCAGAAAAACCTGATTTGGTTATTATCAGATATTGGATTCCTTTTCTTGCTCCTTGTCTGGGTACCCTTGCAGGCTTAATTCGCCGGAATAAGCATACTGTAATAATATGTCTGGCAGACAATGTAATCCCTCATGAACATAGGATTGGGGATCGGACGCTGACGCGATATTTTATTAAACGCATTCATGGAATGATTGCCATGTCGAAAAGTGTCTTAAAAGATGGTCTTTCGATCAGGAAAGATTTGTTGCAGGGATTTTGTCCACATCCTTTATTTGATAATTATGGTGAAAAGCTTTCTTTCGATTCTGCAAAACAGATATTGAATCTGGATGTAAACACCCGCTACCTGTTGTTTTTTGGCTTTATCCGTGATTATAAAGGACTTGATTTGTTGATAAATGCTTTTGCCGATCATCGTTTGAGACAATTTCCTGTAAAACTTCTGGTTGCCGGCGAATACTATTCAAGTCCCGAACCATATCTTAAGTTAATCAGAGAAAATAATCTTGAAGATTATATTGAACTTCGAACTGATTTTATTCCTGATAACCAGGTAAATCTGTATTTCAGTGCAGCCGATCTGGTTGTTCAACCCTACAAAAGTGCAACCCAAAGTGGAGTAACCCAAATTGGCTATCATTTTAATGTGCCAATGCTTGTTACCAATGTTGGAGGTCTCGCTGAAATTATTCCGGACAGAAAAGTGGGATATGTTGTGGAACCCGAAAGTCATCAAATTGCAGATGCCCTGGTGGATTTTTATCAAAATGAACGAATGAAAGAATTTGAATCGAATATGGCAGAAGAGAAAAAGAAATATTCCTGGTCAAATATGGTTCAGGCTTTTTTGTCCGTTTATAATCAGGCAATGGATGTTAAATAAATCACTGGAAATTGAACTTAGCAAAATCTTCTATGGAATATTCTTTACACATTAAAAAGCGGATTCAGGAAATTATTGATGTTGAAAAATTAATTTTGACAGATGATCACCTGATTAGCCGTATAGTCAGGTCTTCTGAATTAATTGTTTTTGCATACCAATCCGGAAATAAAACTCTTTTTTGCGGAAATGGCGGAAGTGCGGCTGATGCCCAGCATCTGGCTGCAGAATTGTCCGGCAAGTTTTACCTCGATCGTCCGCCCATTCATGCAGAAGCCTGTCATGTGAATGGTTCATTTACGACAGCTGTTTCAAATGATTATGGTTTTGAAATGGTTTATGCCAGGTATATTCAGGCTGTTGGAAAAGAGGGAGATGTACTGGTTGCCATTTCTACTTCAGGAAATTCAGAAAATATTCGAAAGGCAATTTTGGAAGCCAGGTTAATTGGAATGAAATGCATTGTTTTAACCGGATTGTCAGGCGGAAAGATTTCTGAATTTGCTGACATTGTAATTAATATCCCATCAACTGATACTCCCCGGATTCAGGAAGCACATATTCTGGTAGGGCACCTTATTTGCGAACTGGTAGAAAAAACTCTGTTTTCATAAAACAAAAAAGGCAGCTCTTTCGAACCGCCTTTTCTATATGTTTGAATTTCAGAATTATTTTACTGAATCCATGTATTCGATCAATTCAACAACTTTGGTTGAGTAACCCATTTCGTTATCGTACCATGAAACAACTTTAACGAAAGTTGGAGATAACTGAATACCAGCTTTTGCATCGAAAATTGAAGTGCGGGCATCACCAACGAAATCATTTGATACAACTTCGTCTTCAGTATATCCAAGAACACCTTTCAATTCACCTTCTGAAGCAGCTTTCATAGCAGCACAGATTTCAGCGTAAGAAGTTTCTTTTGCCAAACGAACAGTTAAGTCTACAACAGAAACGTCAGGAGTTGGTACACGGAAAGCCATACCGGTTAATTTGCCATTCAAAGCAGGAATAACTTTACCTACAGCTTTTGCTGCTCCGGTTGATGAAGGAATAATGTTCTGGCCAGCCCCACGTCCACCTCTCCAGTCTTTCGCAGAAGGACCGTCAACAGTTTTCTGGGTAGCGGTTGTAGCATGAACTGTAGTCATCAAACCTTCCAAAATACCGAAGTTGTCATTCAATACTTTAGCGATTGGAGCTAAACAGTTAGTTGTACAAGATGCGTTAGAAACGAATTTCATATCGTTGGTATATGAAGTGTGGTTAACACCCATAACGAACATTGGGGTATCGTCTTTTGATGGAGCAGAAAGGATTACTTTTTTAGCACCACCGTCGATATGACCCTGAGCTTTTGCTTTTTCCAGGAATAAACCAGTTGATTCAACTACGTAATCTGCACCTACAGCGCCCCAGTTAATATCAGCAGGATTGCGTTCTGCAGTTACACGGATCGTTTTTCCGTTTACGATAAGCTGACCGTCTTTTACGTCAACAGTCCCTTTGAATTGTCCGTGAGTAGAATCATATTTAAGCATGTATGCCATATAATCTACATCGATAAGGTCGTTGATAGCAACAACTTCTACATTTTCTTTAGCTACTGCAACGCGGAAAACAAAGCGTCCGATACGACCGAAACCGTTGATACCGATTTTAATTTTTGACATCGTTGATAAATTTAAAGAATGTATAAATGAATAATGTTTATTTTTTTCAAGGCCTGTTTTATTTCGGCCACACAAAATAAATACTTAAAATCAGAAATGGCAAATTTATTCAGGATGATGGACAAAAATCACCCAGAGTTTAATTTTTACTTAATGTTGAATTGAGTTCATTAAATCAACAACTGGCATTAATTAAATTCTGACTAACCTTCATTCTTGAATATTACATTTTTGTCAAGCGAATTTTCAATCCACCTAAATGGCAATATGAGGGGAATAGTGTATCCAGAACAGAAAAAATGCTTACATGTATGCAGTTGATTTAATTTATTCGATTCTCAGAGGGTGAAAAATCGTTTATTTTGTTTTATTCTAATTATTTATGGAGATATTTTACTCTTAAATTATTTATGAATCTGTATAAAAAAATATTTTTCTAATTACATTTAGAAAGATGGCTGATTTTTCTAAATTGAAATAGGAAATAATCATCATTTTAATCATCATATGATTTTATTGATATTTGATTGGGAATTAAGTAAGACGAGGTATTCGATACTCCTGGAATATTATTTTAAATTAAAAATTTAAGCAAAACAGTAAAAAATACTGTCTTTATTGACCTTATATGAATAATTAGTGTAATTTTAGCCAAGTTTGGACAGTCAAGTTTGTTTTGGGCTGTTAAATACAAAAAATAGAAATTATGAGTGGTTATTGTTTTGACTCCGGATGAGTTAAAACTCCTCAACAGGTAGGAAAATAGGTACATCTGGCTGATAAATATTTTGTATTTATCGGTCACAATTGTTGTACATTGGATAGAATTTTTATACGTTTGCATTATAAACACTGTATATTAACGCATTAAAATGTATTATGAAGATAAAAATGAATTATAAAATTCAATCAATCAATCAATTAAGTTCAATTAAAAAACAAATGCTATGAGAAAATCATTTACTCGGCTGTTTAGTATTTTCGTACTACTCCTGGGCCTGAGTTTTCAGATGGCGTATGGGATTACCTTTGATGGGGCAAATTCCGTTCCGACAGATGGAAATTCCAATGCTAAACCCACGGATTTTGCAACAAAGTTTGTTGTTGCATTTGATGTAGTGCCAGTCATCTCTGATGCTGGTGGTACAGTAGTTATTTACAAGGGGGGCGGTTTGTATAAAACTCTTCCTATTACAAAAACTTCAGCAAATGTTGTAGTTGTTGGTAAAACCATTGAAATTACTCATGGGATTACCACTTTTACTGCTGGTGAAGTTTACAATGTTGCTATTACCGATGGTGCTATTACCGGTCTTGCTGCGGGTGCTTTAAATAGTACTGTGTACGACTTTACTATTGGTGATTATGTTGCTCCTCAGTTGTTAACAGCTGCGGCTTCTTTTACACCTGCAAAAGGTGCTGTTGATGTTATGGGTACCTTAAACGGGAACACGCTTTCTTTGGTTATTCCATTTAACGAGGCTGTTGATGTTCCTGTCGCTACCAACGATTTAGCTGTTTATATCTATAAAGAAGATGGAACTGTTGTAGATATCATTAAAGTTGGAAAAGTTGGATCTACTACCTTAACTGGTGGCGGAACTGCTTCAATTACAGTTCCTGTTGCTACAACTGCAATTTTCCAGGAAAACACAAAATACTATGTATCTATTGATGCTGGTGCTTTTGTTGATGCAAGTCCTAATAAAAATGCTTTTGGTGGTTTAACTTCTGTTACTACCTGGACATTTACAACTCGTGATAATTCTGCTCCTGCAGTTAGCGCAAAAAGTGTTACTGCTGTTACACAAATTACTGCTACTTTAAATGTATCCCTTTCAGAAAAGGGAAAATATTATTATTCAGTTTCTCCTGCTTCTGCTGCAGCACCTTCTGCTGCACAAGTTGTTGCTGGTACTGATCCAGCAAAAATTGTTAGTGGTTCAAAAACAGTGGATGCTGCAGCTACTAATGTGACCGCTGCTATTGCTGGTTTGTCAGGTGGAATTGCTTACAAAGCTTATATTGTTACTGAAAATACTGTAACTGTTGGTTCTCCAGTTGTTGGAACAACTGTAGAAAATGTTTCATTTACAACTGTTGATAATACAGCTCCACTTGCTGTTTCTCGTGGTTCACTAACTGATGCTTCCAAAAAAACCAATGCTTTGTATATGGTTTTCAACGAGCAAGTTATTGGAGGATCAGGTTCTTTGGATCTTCGAAAAACATCTGATGAGTCTTACGTAAAAACAGTTGCTGCCAGTGCTATTACTTCTACACAAATTACAACAGCTGCTGATGCCACTAAATATAGTGCTGCAATTAACGACTGGGTTGTTGTTATTGATTTAGGAATGACTTTGCCAAGTCAGGTTGCCTATTATGTAGTTTTCCCTGATGGTTACATTAAAGATGTTGCCGGAAATAAATTTGCTTCAGGTGGAGCATTTATTATTCCTATTAATAAAGGAGACTGGAATGTAGTAAGTTCAGATTTTGAACTTCCGACTGTAACTGTTGCTTTTGCAACTCCAAGTTCATTAACTTCTGATATTACAATTACATTTAATGAAACAGTTGCAAAAGCCTTGGGTTCAACTACTGCATGGTCTGATGTTGTTGCTTTAGAGCAGAATAACACGCCGGTAGCATTTACTGTTCTTCCTGCTGCTGCTGCAAATACAAGTGTTATTACATTAACTCCTGGTGCTGCATTAACCAGCAATACTGTTTATACAGTAAAACTTCGTCCAAATGCAGTTAAAGATTTAAATGAAAATACTATTGTACCTGAGACTGTTTATACTGTAACAACCGGTGATTTAGATGCATTAACTGTTCAGTACGGAAGTTCTGAAGGAGCCACTGTTACAACCGGATTAGTTGCAAATTCAACTATTAAAATTGATTTTAATAAAGCTGTAAAAGTAAATACTACAGGTACTACCTGGGTTGCAGCAGATGCTACCAATTTGAAACCGTTGATCACTTTCTCAAAAGGTGCTACTGCAAAAGCATTTACTGTAACTTACGACGCAGCTACTTTTACTGCTACAGTAATTCCTACTGATGCTTTAGTTTCAAATGCAAGTGATTATAGTCTCGTATTTGATGGTACTAAAATTAAAGATGTAGTTGGAACTACCTTAACTTCTGTTACTACCGGATATACTGTAAAAGATTACGAAGCCCCTGTTGTTACTTTAAGTAATAGCGGAACTGTTACAAGTCTTTCAGATCCAAAGATTACTATTACTGATGCAAATACAATCAGTACATTAAGTGCTTCTCAGGTTACTTTCAAAGAAGGAAGTTCTTCTGGTGCTAACCTAGCATTTAGTTATGCTGAAGCTGGTGGTGTAATTACAATCACTCCTGTTGTTCCTTTAGCTGTTGGCAAAACCTACTATTATGGTATCGGTGCATCTGTTACCGATCTTGCTGGTAATGTTAACGCTGCTAAGTTTGCTTCATTTACTATTGGAACTGCTACACCTACACCTACTATTGTAGCTAACACTTATACTTTAAATGGTAGTTCACAGACTCCTGTCGATACCAAATTGGTGAATATTGTTCCTAAAACTGGAAATATTGTTTCTGTAACTGTTACATTTAATGATAACATTAAAGAAACGCAAAGTGTTGCTCCTTATAAAACAGTTAGTTTAACTGATGGTGTTGGTACCTGGACTGCAAATGTAACGCCAACTACTGTTAGTGGTAATACCTTAACTGTTGATTTTAATGTTGGCGGACCATTGGCTTCTGAAGCTGTTTGTACTTTAACTTTACCTGCTGGTATTGTTCAGGGATCAACTGCTTATGACGCAACTCCTTTATTTGCACAATTTCTTGCAACTAAAACAATTTTGTTTGATTCGAAAGACGTTGTAAAACCTGTTGCTACGGCTAATACTCCTGGTGCTGGTGCAACTCTTGTAGATTTAAATACTGCAATTAAAATTGATTTTTCTGAGAAAGTAATTCTTGGAACAGGCGATATTTTAATTAAGGAAGGTACAACAACTGTTCAGACAATTCCTGTAAATTCAACTAATGTAAGTTTGAATGCTGCCGGAACAACTGCTACAATTACTAAAACCGGTGATTTGCCAAAATATAATACTACATATACTTTAGAGATCCCATCAGCTGCATTTACTGATGATTTATCTTTAAATACTTTGTCTGCATTATATTCCGGAACTTTCACAACTCTTCCAAATCCAGCTCCTTCAATTTCTTCTTTAATACCTGCAGATAATTCTGACATGGTAGCATTGAATACAAGTATTTCGATGACTTTTGATGAAGAAGTTGAAAAAAATTATACTCCTGGTGTTCTTACCTTAAAAGGTATCTACCTGATTGAGAAAAAAGATGGAAACGGACAATTGGTTGCTCCAAATTATCAGTTTGATGCAGATCCTGCCAGTGCTGGTACTGATGATGATGTTTTAGTAGCTTCTAAATACATTGATGATTCAGCTGTTGCAATTTCTGGAAATACTGTAACTGTTAACTTTGGAGTTGCTCTGGCAGCGAACAAAGATTATTACATTCTTGTTGCTCCGGAGGCATTCAGAGATAAATCTTTAGGTAGTCCAATTCCTGGTCTTTCTACTGGTATTATTTCTTATGGATTATGGAACTTTACAACCAAGGATGTAAATGCTCCAACTATTACTTATTCATACACAAAACGTGCTGATAATAAAGTAGCAATTACCAGTGATATTACCATTACTTTCTCAAAACCAATTGAAAAAGTTTCTGGTTCTGCTATTAACAGTTCTGATATCGCAACTTTGTTTACTTTAACAAAGATTTCAGGTCCTGGTACTACCGGAGTTAAAGCATTTATTGGTGAAATTAATGCTGATAAAACTGTTGTGAAAATCCTTAACAGTTCTTTAGTTACTTTAGGTGAAATGACAGAATTAAGTAATTACACGATTGCACTAAATACTGGTGCTATCCGTGGAGTAACTAATCATGTTGTACTTGCCGGAACTGATGCCTTCACAACATCAGATTATACTGCTCCAGTTGTTACACCTTCTATTGTGGCTGCTATTGCTGATGTGAAGAAAGATGAAGCAACTGTTCAGTTTGTATCTACTGACAATATGAATCTGGCTTCTGTATATTATACGATTCAGGCTGGTGATAATTCAACTGCGGCACCTTCTGCTGCTGTTGTAAAAGCTGGTGTGATGGATGCTATTGTTGGTGCTTCACCAAAGACAACAACTCACAAATTTACAGGCTTAACTGAAGAAACTAGCTACGTAGTTTGGGCTGTTGCCGTTGACGAAGCTGGTAATGAATCAGCTGTTAGTAAAGTTGTATTTATTACTGATGATGTTACAAAACCAACTCTTGCTGTTAAACCTACAAGTTTTGATGCTGCCGGTAAATTAACTTTCACTTTCAGTGAAGCAGTTTCTCCTGTTGCTGCAAGTGTTCGTATTCTTGATAAAGCTTCAATGACAGAATTGGCTGTATTAGGTTTGAATGCAGTAGCTGGTCATGCTGATCAGTTAATTACTGATGCATTTACTCCTGCTATTACTAATACTTTAGTTGAATATTATGTAGAAATCGATAAAGATTTAGTTGCTGATGTTCCTGTTGTTGCCGGTGATGCTGTCAATACATTTGACGGTTTATTCCGTACAGATTTAATGGTAACATCTAAAGATGCAACTGCTCCTGTATTCGTATCTACTGTTCCTGCTTTACCTGCAACAGGTGTTGATTTGAATTTCAGTATTAAACTGAACTTCAGCGAAGCTGTTCAAAAAGCTACTACCATTGCTCCTAATGCATTCCTGGTTGAAAAATGGAATGGTACAGCATACGAAGCATATGAAGTTATTGATCCTGCATATGTTGTTACAAACGGAACCAGTGAAGTTACCGTAACTTTAACCCGTGCATTAAGTAGTACAACAATGTACCGTTTAACTGCTGATTTGGCTTCATTTAAAGACATGAGTGGAAATGCTCATGCTGCCGGAACAGTTAGTGGTACAATTACTACTAAAGATGTTGTGGCTCCTGCAGTTACTTTCTTACCTGCTAAAAATGCAACTGCTGTAACTTCTACTACTACTTTAACTATCACTTTTGCTGAAGCAATTCGTTTGCTTGATAATTCAGCTATTGATAAATTCGACCTTGATTCATTGGTTTGGGTAAAAAAAGCTGGTGTTCCTGTGACATTCTCTGCAGCAATGACAACTTCTGCTGTAGCAAACGACCAAATTACCATTACCATTCCTGCTACTGCAAATGATCAGACATATACTTATGGATTTAAAGCTAAGTTCGAAGACGCTTCGGATAATGCTATTCCTGCAGATATGGCTTCATTCAGTACAGTTACAACTTCTCCGGCTGCCCAGTATTTAACCTGGACTCCTGTTAAAGCTGTAGCTCCTGCAACTAGCACATGGTTAGGCTCAACTGCTGCAATTACTTTGAACTTTAGTAATCCTGTATTTACTTTAAGCGCTGTGGCTGCTGACAATAACTTGCCTGTAACTGCCGCTTATTTGAAAAGTACTGCACTTAAAGTTTATGATGGTGCTACTGATATTACTTCTACTTGTATTTTCACTGTAGTTGATAATAAAACATTCACTGTTGCTCCAGCTACAAACTGGACTAGTTCAGCTTTAATTAAAGTTGAAGTTCAGGGAGGAACTCTACAGGTTAATGAAGGTAACTTAATTCAATTATTAGGTGCTCCTTTTGATGCCAGTGTTTATAAAGCAGAAGACATCATTGCTCCTAAAGTTGATGCAACTAAAGGCGCTCCATATACTGCCGGGTTCTATCCTGCAAAAGTTGGTTTAGCTGGTGTTTCTCCTGTTGTTGCTAAAACTGAAACATTAAAATTATATTTTGATGAAGATGTAAAAGTTGGAACAGGTAAAGTTGAAATTTACCGTTGGGACGGTGTTCTTGCTCAACCTGCTTCTTTAGTAAGTGTTGCTGCAGATAAACGCACAGTTTCTTTAGGTGACTTATCAGTACTTCCAACTAATCAGGAATATTACATTGTTGTAAATCCTGCTATCGTTGTTGATGTTAATGATGGTATGGCTTATGCCGGTTTAACTGATGTAAAAGTTTGGAAGTTCATCCTTAAAGATGATGCAGTTCCACAGGTACAGGCTTACATGCCAGTTATCAGCAATACCCCTATTACTACTGATTTAACATTGAACTTCGACCGTAATGTGGCCTTAACAGGTGCTGGTTATGTTGCGATTTATGAATCAGCTGCCGGTGGTGATGCAATTCAAATCTGGCGTGGTGCTGACAATGGTACTACCAATGCATTAAGTGTATCTGGAAGTACAGCAACTGTTAATATTAGTGATCTGGCTGTTAATACTCAGTATTTTGTTGAAGTTGCTGCTGGTACATTTAAAGGTGCTACAAGCGGTGAAAACCAATTGGCTATCTCAAGAAATGACTGGTCATTTACAACTGAAGTTAATGCTGCTCCAGTAATTATTGCTGGTGGTTATATGCCTGCACTGAATGCTCTTCAGGTTGATGTAGACAGTAATCTTGAAATTACTTTCGATATGCCTGTGCAGGCTGGTACTGGAAACATTCAGTTACACGCTGCTAACGGTTCAATGGTTTATAACTTCGACGTAAAAGGAACTGATGTTACTTTTGCTGGCGATAAAGTGACTGTTAATCTTCCAACAATGATGATTACGAGTCAATACTATGTTATTATTCCTGCTACTGCTATTCGCAATACAACTTATACTCCTGAATATTTTGGTGGTATTACGGTTCCTTATTTCTGGAAATTTAATACAACTACTGATGTTGTAGCTCCAACTGTTGTTGCAGATTCATATTCACCAATGGGTATGGTTCCAACTCCTGAAGGAATTACCTTCAGCATTAAATTCAGCGAAGTTGTAATGGCTGGTACTGGTGCAATTACTATCAAGAATACTGATGACAATACTGTTACTGCAGTTACGGATGTCATGTTCAATGCTGATAGCACTGTTACATTCAATGCTGCTACTCCTTTAACATTCGCTAAATACCAGGTGTTGGTTCCTGCTGACGCAATTAAAGATGGTAATAACAATTTCTATGATCCAACTGCTTTAGCATGGAACTTCGAAATTTCTGATTTAACTGCTCCTAGTGTTGCTGGTTTAAGTCCAGCTGACGGAACTGTAGGTTTACCAGGAATCAATGATTTGTCAATAACTTTCTCTGAACCAGTAATGCTTTCAAGTGCTACTGCTGAAATTAAAGTTTACAAACAAGGATTATTGGGTAACAGTCTGGTATTCAATACTCCAATTACTGCTGCAAATTTATCAGCTGATATGAAAACAGTTACTGTTACTACTGATTCATTGGCTGATAGAACAAGCTACATGGTACTTGTTGATGCTAATCTTGTAAAAGATGTTGCCGGAAACGAATTTGCCGGTATTGCTGACCCTACTGTATGGAACTACGAAACTGGTGACTTTACTGGTCCAGTTGTTGCAAGTATGACTACTGCTTCTTTAACAAATGCTAAAAACACATTTACTGTTGACATCATGTTTGATGAAAACGTAACTGGTGTTGCTGACAATGTTACTGCCACTAACGGTACTGTTACTGTTACCGGTTCAGGTAAATCATATGTTGCCACTGTAACTGCTGAAGATGCTGCTGTTGTTGTATTAACTGTAGGTACTGGTGTTAAAGATGCTAATGACAATGGAATTGCTGCCCCTGTTAGCAAAACCATTATTGTTGGTGACAATACTGCTCCTACTGTAGTTGTTACTGATCCTGCTACTCCTGTAGCTACTGTATTTACCATTGGTTTAACCTTTAGCGAACCTGTTTCAGGTGGTGCTTCTGCTGTAACTGTTACTGGTGGTACATTACTGGATGTAACCGGAACTGGAACTGAATATGAAGTAAAAGTTTCTGCTGCTGAGCAAACTGAAGTAACAGTTGTTTTAACTGATGCTATTAAAGATTTGTCTCCAAACGCTAATAAATTTGCTGGTAAAACTTTAGTTTATACAACTGGAGATTTCACAGCTCCACAATTATTGACAATGTCTCCATCTGCTGATGAAGTAATTGCTGATAATCATCCTGTATTGAAAATGTCTTTCAATGAAAATGTAAAAGTTGGAACTGGTTCTTTGAAAATTTACAAAGTAGCTACTACAACTCCTGCATTAACTATTCCAATTACAGCTGATATGATCAGCGGTAAAGATGTTGCTGTTAGCTACGCTGCTACTCAGACAGGTCTTGATAAAAATACAAGATACTATGTCCTGGTTGATGGTGCTGCTATTAATGATAACGCTGGTAATGCATTTGTCGGTGTAACTGATGCTACTGCCTGGACTTTTAAAACAGGTGCTAATTTTGCAACTAGTGTTAATCCTGACGTAAATGTTTCTCTCGAGTTTAAGGTTTATCCAAACCCATTTGTTGATGTTGTTAACATCGTTTCACCTTCTTCGCTGTCTAAAATCGTTGTGACAAACATCGCTGGTCAGGTTGCGAAACAAATCGTGAATCCTTCTAACAGCATTCAATTAAACGAACTGCGCAGTGGTATCTACTTTGTTTCTATGTACGACATGGACAATAAAGTTGTAAATACTGCTAAGATTGTTAAAAGGTAATACCGAATTGATTGATTAAAAAGGGGAAGCTTGCGGGCTTCCCTTTTTTTTTTATATTATACTGTGACATTTAATGTCACTTAAATACAATAGAAATGGATCTAGAGTTTTTAAAAACACGGCGCACAATCAGAAAATATTCTGATCAGGATATCCCTTCCGAACTTATAAATGAAATCCTTGAATGTGGGATACGTTCCTCCAATACGGGAAACATGCAACTTTACAGTATCGTAGTTACGCGAAGTGCGGATAAAAAAGAAATGTTGGAACCCTTGCATTTTAACCAGCCCATGGTAAAATCTGCTCCTGTTATCCTGACAATTTGTTTCGATTTGAACCGGTTTAAGTTGTGGTGTGAAAAGAGTAACACCGCTTTGGATTTTTCCAATCTGTTGTGGCTGCTGAATGGTACTATTGATGCTTCAATTTTAGCGCAAACTATTTGTGTTGCTGCTGAAGCAAACGATTTGGGGATCTGTTATCTGGGCACTACTTTGTATAATGCTCCGGAAATAAGTACAGTTTTAAATCTGCCTTACGGAGTAATACCAATTACAACATTAACACTGGGATATCCTGAAGTTATTCCTGAATTAACTGATCGTTTGTCTGTTGATGCGGTAATTCATTCTGAAGAATACCAGAATTACTCTTCAGAGAAGATTGAAATTATCTTTCAGGAAAAGGAAAAGCTGGAATCATCAAAGTTGTTTGTGGCTCAAAACGGGAAGGAAAATCTGGCCCAGGTTTTTACTGAAGTACGGTATAAAAAAACTGATAGCGAATACTTCTCCCGAAAATT
Organism: Prolixibacteraceae bacterium; assembly: GCA_049277435.1. Lineage (GTDB taxonomy): Bacteria > Bacteroidota > Bacteroidia > Bacteroidales > Prolixibacteraceae > Aquipluma. The sequence continues at coordinate 52,954 of JBASYJ010000262.1, read as the reverse complement.
AAAGAACATGCTGACTGATCAGGGATTCGATCTTTAAATACGGTCCAGCCTTTTAATTAATTTCTGATAATAATATTTAATCGGATTATCGTATTTGAGCTGTTTCCAGGGCCTGCTGCTGTGCGGCTTGTGCAAGACTCCTTCGTTAACCAAAAGATAGTTATTGAGCCCTAATTGCAACGATTTTCGCGATATGGAAACGTCATACCAGTGCTTTTCTGCTGAAAGGGTTTTAAAGTCGTATTTCCGGAGTAATTCCGGGGTAAGCAGTGTGCAGCAAAAACTCAAGCTGTGTTTGGTTTTTATGATGGATTTTTTCGTTGATTTGAAGTTGAGATAGGGAAAATTTATTTTTCCTTCGCGATCTTTTGTGATGGAAGCTACCATTCCGCAGTTTTCAAGTTCGATTGAGGACTTGATTAAGCTGCTTAAAGTATTGGGCTGAACTTCAACATCGGATTCAATGATAATTAAAGGAATATTTAGTTCTAATGCTTTTACCTGTGCCATCTGCAATACCAGCCGGTAATTGGGCGATGGTGTGTTGGTTATTTCCGATAAATTTATCAATTCAAAGTTATGCTGTTCACTTAGTTGTTTAAGTGTGGAAGTTGTCTCAGGAGAACTGAAATCGTTATAAATGGAGTAAAGAAATTTTCCGGTTGAATTTTGTACTGACCGAATCGTTTCTTCCGTGGTATTTAATGAATCTTTTACAGGTGTAATTACCAGAGCTTCGTACATGTATTTTGTTGCTATTGTTTATACTTCTTATTGATTCAGCCTAGCTGATAAATTCTATTCCAAATTTATTTCCTAATTCCTGAAGATCTTTTACAACTTGTTCGTGCAAAGGTATTCCATTTTTTAAACGTTCAGCAGTTAATTCTCGTTCCGGATCTCCCGGTATTAAGACGCGATCCTGACCTTCTGCGGGCTCCGCATTCCGAAATGTATGAATCCAGTTATCCATGTGTTCTTTAAAATCCTGTGCCGGGCGGAAAGCATCAACGCGGATAGCGCCCAGAAAATGACCAATCCCATTCCCGACCTGGGTTGATGGTGGTTCCAGAAAGCTCACAAACGGAGGTACCCAGGGCCCATAATTGGCTCCTGAAAGGACTGCAGAAAAAATATCAACCATTGCACCCAAACAATAGCCTTTGTGTCCGCCGTGTTCGCGGTCACCACCCAGAGGAAGCATCGAACCTCCCTTTTTTAACGAATAGGCATCCGTTGTTGGATTTCCGTCTTTATCCTGAGTCCATCCCAATGGAGCATTCTCACCTTTCCGCTGTAAAACTTCCAGTTTCCCATTTGCAACTGTGGTCGTTGCCATATCGATAATGAATGATGGTTGATTGAGTGCCGGGATGGCCACAGCAATTGGATTGGTTCCTAAAAATCTGCTTTTCGAGAATGTTGGCGCCACCAAAGGACTGGCATTGGTCATCGAAATTCCGATCATATCGTGTTCGAGCGCCATCATGGCATGAAATCCGGCTATTCCGTAATGATTGGAATTCTGTACTGCAACCCATCCGGTTCCGGCGACTTTTGCTTTTTCAATGGCAATGTTCATGGCATGCGGAGCGGTAACCAGTCCCAATCCCAAATCTCCATCCAGAACGGCTGTACTTGGTGTCTGATGGATGATTTTCATATCGGGAGTTGCATTTAAACGATTTAGTTCCCATAATCTGACATAGCCGCTCAGACGGGCTACTCCATGCGAATCAACGCCACGTAAATCAGCCTGATTTAAACAATCGGCAGCAACGATGGCCTGATCGGCTGGGCATCCCATGGCCTGAAATATTCTGGAGGTATAATTTTTTAATTCTTCTGAATTGTAATTTGTCATGTTCTCAGAATTGTTGATTTAATCAATGTTATTTTCATGAACGCAAAAAATTAATCTTTCAGTATTTTTCCTGAAGAATAATCTGAATCGTGGGGATAATATTTTTTTAGGATACCGATTTAAATCCGGTGAAAATCTCTGGCTGAAGCCTGACTGGTTGGCATAATCCGAAGATCATCGATACAAACATGGGCTGGTCGTGTAATAATAAACAGGATTGTTTCAGCAATATCTTTTCCTGAAAGAGGTGTGAATCCGGCATATACTTTAGCTGCTCTTTCTTGATCTCCCTTGAATCGGACCATAGAAAATTCTGTTTCGACTGCTCCCGGCGCAATGGAAGAAACTTTAATCCCGAAAGGCATCAGTTCAATGCGCATGGCTTTTGAAATTGCCTCTACCGCGTGTTTTGTTCCGCAGTAAACCGTACCGTTCGGGTATGGTTCTTTTCCGGCGATTGACGAAAGATTTACAACATGTCCTGTTTTCCTTTCAATCATCCACGAAGTAACAATTCTGGTCGTATAAAGTAATCCTTTGACATTTGTATCAATCATGGCTTCCCAATCATCAACGTCCGCCTGATTAATTGGTGAGGCTCCGGCGGCTAGCCCGGCATTATTAATCAGAATGTCAATCGCTTTCCATTTCTCAGGAAGACTGTTTAACGCACTATCAGTTTCCTTTTTTTTGCGGATATCGAAGTTTAAGGTCATTACCTTACATCTAAATTTCGCTTCCAGATCTGTTTTTATCGACTCCAAACGTTCATTTCTTCGGCCGGTAAGAATTAAATCGTAATTGTTTTGGGCAAGTAATGTTGCTGTTTCAAGACCGATACCCGCTGTGGCTCCGGTGATTAAGGCAATTTTTGAATTCATGTTGAATGTTGAGATTTTAAAAATATAAAATTAAAAATTCCACTAAACTTATGGAATAATAAACTACTTAATTATTTTTGCTTCGGTATAAAAGAAAAAAGACAAATTATGATTGAGCAAAATAATGATATTCAGGAGTTTTTTATTCATCAACTCGACGAGGAACAGGATATTCAGGACATCGTTTTTAATTTAATGGCAGATCCGAATATTGCTCCGATAAATTATTTCAACGATTTTAGCGAAGGTTCCATTGACCTTTCGTCGATGGCAGATGATGAAAATGAGGAAACAGGAATGTTTTGTTCAAAGAATGGCGATATGATGGCAATTTCAACCCACGCGCTGCATCATCATCTTGAATTTGACCCCAAACAGGCAACTGAAATATTGGTTTCCAGAGCTGTCCGTAACATGAATACAGTAGGAGCTGTTCCTGAAGCCATCAGTTCATTTCTTTACCACATCAACATTGCTGATCCAAACGGACAAAATATAGCTTCAGGAGCAAAAAAAGGTCTTGAAAATGCATGCAGTAAATTCAATATTAAACTGACAAACCGAAAAATCAGGTTCGATTATTTCTCAGCTCACGGACCGGTTTCTCCAACAATTATTGTGAGCTTAATGGCATCGATTCCGAACCGTGATAAACTGGTAACACACACGTTTAAAAACAAGGGTAACAATATTTTCATGATAGGCCGTTCGTACGACGATATAAATTCTTCGGAATACCTCGAATTTTACCATGGTATTTCGAAATCTGCACTTCCGGTTTTTGATATTGATGTTGAAGTTCAATTGCAAAATGTGATGAACAGCTTAACCAATTCTGGATTAATTGAATCTGCCAGCCCCGTCGGAAAAGGCGGACTCTTTTTCTCGTTGTTGCGTGCTGGTATGCCTTCCGGATTTGGTTTTGATATTACTTCGGATGCTGAAATCAGGAAAGATGCATTCTTGTTTGGAGAAGCGATGGGGCGCATTGTCGTGGGTGTTGATCCTAAAAATGTGGATGAATTTGTTGATTTGATGAGTAGTCTGAAAGTCCCGTTTTTTGCACTTGGTCATGTTACCAAAGGCGAAATCAGGATTGATGATGATTCGTTTGGATTCATCGACAAAATCACACCTTCAAACTAATTTCGATGCAAGTCACCCCGTATAAAAATTCTGATCAGCAAAAAAAACTTCAGGTAGAACAAATGTTCGATCAGATTGCTCCTAAATACGACTTTCTGAATCATTTTCTTTCGCTTGGAATTGACAAACTCTGGCGTAAAAAAGCGATTCGGATTCTATCCGGATACAACTACAATGAACTTTTGGATGTTGCTACCGGAACCGGGGATTTTGCGATCGCGGCTTCAAAATTAAATCCGAAAAAAATAGTAGGATTCGATTTGTCTGAGCAAATGCTGAATGTAGGCCGGGTAAAAGTCGATCGTTTGGGTTTGAATAAGCTGATCGAATTTCAGAAAGGGGACTCGGAGGCAATGCCTTTTCAGGATAAACGGTTTAATGCCATTACGGTCGCTTTTGGAGTCCGAAATTTTGAGAATTTGCAGAATGGATTGAAAGAATTTCACCGGGTTTTAAAAGACGATGGGGTGGCTATTATTCTTGAATTCTCGAAACCAAAGTTTTTCCCTATGAAACAGTTATACCTGTTTTATTTCTTCAAAATACTTCCTTTGGTTGGTCGCATGGTTTCAAAGGATCAATCAGCATATTCGTATTTGCCCGAATCGGTCATGGCTTTTCCTGACGACCTGAAATTTTTGAACCTGCTTCAGGAAACTGGATTTTCACGGACCACTCAGAAACGACTGACATTTGGAATCGCTACCATATACGTCGCTCAAAAATAAATCCATCAAACAATAATTTTGTAATATTGTGGTTTGATTGAATAGCAGATAACCAAAATTAAAGTGAAGAAAATTTTCTACATCCTGATCTTTTTAATCGCGTCATTTTCAACCGAGGCGCAACGTTTGTTGTTGAAGAATATGACTACATTCGACGACAAGCGGATTCATTTTGGATTTACGCTGGGTGTTAATACGACCGATTTTACTTTCAGTCATTATGCTGTAATGAGCGATAATCAGGATTTTTTACTTGCGACTCAGCTTTCAAATAATCCTACAGATATTGCCAACCAGACCAAAGCTGTTCGCGCTGATATTTCTTCTTTAACACCTGGTTTTACGGTTGGAATTGTAAGTAGTCTACGTCTGACTGAAAGTTTCGATCTGCGTTTTTTACCCGGAATGTCTTTCGGAGAGCGGAAATTAGTTTATAATATTCCGATTGTTGATGTGAATGCCGGGACAACTACAAGTGAATATTATTCAATCAAATCGACTTTTCTCGACTTTCCTTTATTGTTGAAATATAAATCACGCCGGGTGAACAATCAACGGCCATATCTGCTTGGTGGAGGGGCTTACCGGATTGATATTTCGAAAACCGGGGTCGAAGATCTGGTGAGGATCAAACCAATCAGTGCTTACCTCGAAGCCGGGGTTGGCTGGGATGTTTACCTTCAGTTTTTCAGACTTTCCACTGAACTTAAATTTAGTTTCGGGTTGGATAATGTTTTGGATAACGGACCAAAAGATACCCAGGCTCAGGTTTATTCCAGTGCATTTACCCGCTTGTCATCCAATGTTTTTACACTTAGCTTTCATTTCGAATAATCTTGAAACAGGAAATCAATTTGTCGCTTACGCCCAAACAGGCGTCCGATGAACAATTTTACAAACCCATTTTAGCCGAAAAACTTCATGTCGACGAAAATCGCATCCGGCTCATCAATGTCCGGCGCAAGTCGATTGATGCCCGCCAGCGTGCGATTCGCGTAAATTTGGGTGTCGAAGTTTTTCTGGATGAACTTCCCGCAGAAGAAAAAATAGAGTTTAAATACGATCTGGTCGATCAGAAACCGCAGGTCATTATCGTTGGCGCCGGCCCGGCCGGATTATTTGCTGCACTTCGATTAATTGAACTTGGATTTAAGCCTTTAATTTTTGAACGTGGTAAAAATGTTAGCGACCGCAAACGGGATATTGCAAGAATTCACCGCGAGCACCTGGTCGATCCGGATTCGAACTACGGATTTGGAGAGGGTGGGGCAGGCACTTTTTCGGATGGGAAATTGTATACACGATCAAAAAAACGTGGAAATATCCGGAAAATTCTGGAAGTTTTATATGCCAATGGGGCACTTCCAGAAATCCTGATTGACGCACATCCGCACATTGGGACCAACATGTTACCGGGCATCATTACCAGTATCCGGAAAAAAATCATCGAAGCCGGCGGCGAAATCCATTTCAACAGCCGGGTAGAAGATATCCTGGTTGAAGACGATCGCTGTACCGGAATTATGCTTTCCGATACAACCATCATTGAAGCTGAAGCTGTAATTCTGGCTACTGGTCATTCGGCACGCGAAATTTATGAACTGTTGTATTCCAGAGGAATTACAATTGAAGCAAAATCGTTTGCTGTTGGCCTTCGGGCGGAGCATCCTCAAACATTAATTGATTCCATTCAGTACAATCAGCCGCAACGCGGGCCGTATCTGCCGCCGGCAACTTATTCATTTGTCGAGCAGGTCGACCAGCGTGGAGTTTATTCCTTTTGCATGTGTCCGGGTGGAATCATGGTGCCTGCAGCAACTGCTCCGGGCGAAATGGTAATCAATGGAATGTCGCCAACCATGCGGAATACCAAATTTGCCAACTCCGGAATGGTGGTTGAGATAAGGCCTGAAGATCTGAACGAATTCCGGCATCTGGGCGTTTTTGCCGGATTGGAATTTCAAAGAAATATCGAACGCTTGTGTTTTGCCCTGAATGGTAAAACACAGTTTGCTCCTGCACAGCGGATGGATGATTTTGTCAATAACCGTTTTTCCCAGGATTTACCTGAATCGTCCTATCATCCGGGATTGGTCACCGTTCCGTTGCACGACAAACTTCCGAAACGAATCCGGATACGTCTTCAGGAAGGATTCCGGAAAATGGATCAGAAAGCACATGGCTTTTTGACCAATGAAGCCGTGGTGGTGGGAGTCGAATCACGGACATCTTCGCCAATCCGGATTCCGAGAAATGAAGAAACGCTGGAACATGTTAAAGTTCGCGGACTTTATCCCTGTGGCGAAGGTGCCGGTTATGCCGGTGGAATTGTTTCTTCAGCCATGGATGGAGAGCGCTGTGCTGAAGCATTTGCCGAAAACTTCAAACTTCATTCGAAGTAAAAATTATCTTCTGCGGAATTCGCTGCAGCAAATAGCTGCTGCAACAGCAACATTCAACGATTCAGGTTGGTTTTCGTCGGGAGAAAAACTTGGAATGTACAATTTGTGTGATACCCATTTCCCTGCAGAATCGGATATCCCATTGCCTTCATTTCCCATCAGTATGATGCCATTTTTACTGAGTTTTTCATTATAAATATTGTTGCCTTCGAGGAAAGTCCCATAAACCGGAATCTGATTCTGACTGGCAGAACTTAAAAATTCTTCGAGATTAATGTAACTAACTTTAGTCCGGAAGATGGCACCCATACTTGCCTGAACCACTTTGGGATTGTAGGCATCAACCGTATTCTCAGAACAAATCAGGGATTTTATCCCGAACCAGTCGGCAATCCGGAGGATTGTACCCAGGTTACCGGGATCCTGAATAAAGTCAAGGGCCAGACAAAGTTCTGATTGCAGATTCAACTGCGACAGATTATTTGAAGAATGATGAACTAAAGCCAGCGCGTCCTGTGGATTTTGCAGCAGACTTGCTTTTTGTATTGACAGGCTGTCGGTTACAATAATTTCGTTTGCGCGTTTTTCTGTTTCAGGATGATTTTTGAGGTATTCCGGAGTACAAATTACAGTATCGATTGTAAAATCTGATCGCAGAACTTCACCGACCATTTTGTTTCCTTCAGCCAGAAACAAACCAGTTTCGTCGCGGTTTTTTTTTCGGTTTAGCGACTGGATCAGTTTTATTTTATTTTTACTCAACATGTTTTTTGCTTCTTCGTTCTAAATTGTAAAAATAAACTGTCTGAAAGATTTGTGAACCAAATGCTCTGTTTATTTTTGTAAAAAATCAAATTCATGTTATTATCCCGTCCAAACAAATATTGGCCAACATATTCAATAGTATTTATAGCATGCCTGGTGCTGTTTGGATCGTGTAATTCAACCAGATTTGTTCCTGAAGACAAATACCTGCTCAATCGGATTACGGTTAGGGTCGATGATAAGGAATTAAAGCGGGAAAATCTAAAAAATCACATCAGGCAAAAAGAAAACTTACGGATTTTAGGTTTTTGGAAATTTCATCTTGGAATCTATAATTTATCTTCAGGAAAAAGGGAGGACAGTTGGTTTAAGCGGATCGGTGAAGCGCCGGTTATATATGATGAATTTCAAACCAACCGCAGCAAGGATCAGTTAAAAATATTCCTGAAAAATAAAGGGTATTACAATGCGCTTGTAAAAGATACCCTGATTATTAACCCGGATAAACCTAAATTGAATCTAATTATTGATGTCACCGCTAAACAACCTTACCGGATTCAAAATTACCGGTACGACATTCAGGATAAAAGTTTACAGAATATTATTCTGAACGATTCGGTGAACCAGTTAATAAAAATCAACGACATTTTTGATCTGGATGTGTTAAATGCCGAAAGACAGCGAATTGCAACCAATCTGAAAAACCGGGGTTATTACAAGTTTACCGAAGATTATGTGAATTTTGTGGCAGACACCAATTTTTATAGTCACCGGGTTGATCTGTCTGTTGAAGTAGATGATGCATTTCACGGTGATTCGGTCAATGCACCACAAAAACATCTGAAATATAAAATCAGAAATTACCTCATCAGTCCGGATGTGAAAACAACCAGCCTGACTGGCGATTCAGGTGAACAAAAATTGGATACCCTGGTGAAAAACGATTATGTTTTCACTTTTTCAGGAAAACTGGCCTACAAACCTGAATTGTTCTTTAATCTGAACCGTTTCAAAGACAGTACCTATTATAGTTTGCTGAATGCTGAAAAAACATATCGTGCATTAAACCGGCTGAAGCAGTTTAAACTGATCAATATTGGATTTAACGAAACTTATTTATTTTCGTCTGATTCAGTACCTCTCTTGGATTGTATCATGAAACTATCACCACTTCCGCGCCAAAATATTTCGGTTGATGTTGAAGGTACCAATTCATCGGGTAATTTAGGAATTGCCGGAACTTTTAACTTTCAGCACCGGAATGTTTTTGGAGGAGCAGAAGTTTTTGATGTTCAGATCAGAGGTGGTCGCGAAAGTCAAAAGGCGCTTATTGATAACAATAGCCAGATTTTTAATACGCAGGAATTTGGTTTTGAATCCAGCCTGACCATTCCAAAATTCCTGAGTTTTATATATGGAAACCGAATGTTTAACTTTCAGATTCCTGAAACCAAGTTTACCTTTGGATATAATTATCAGAACCGACCTGATTACACCCGGACAATAACGAATTATAAATTTGGCTACAACTGGAAAACGACCAATTTTAAATACCATACCTTAAATATAATCGATTTGAATTATGTTATTCTGTCGAAATTTGATACCACTTTTGTTAATTCAATTGAAGATTTATATATAAAAAGTAGTTTTACCGACCACCTGATTTCCGCTACCAATTACAGCTGGATGTTTAATACACAGAACATCAATAAACGAGAGGATTATGTGTATTATAAACTTAATTTTGAATCTTCGGGAAATATTCTGGCACTTTACTCCAGATTGGTAAATAAAGACAAAGTATTAGTTACAGATACGATCACTAACCAGGTCAGTTCATTTTATGAAATCCTGAATACCCGTTTTGCCCAATATCTGAAAGGAGATTTTGAATATCGCTATGGTTACATGATCGACCGGTTTAATTCAGTGATTGGACGCGCTTTTGTCGGAATAGGAATACCTTTTGGCAATTTGGATGTTCTGCCATTTGAGAAAAAATACTTTACTGGTGGCGCGAATGGTATAAGGGCCTGGCAGGTGCGTTCGCTCGGACCCGGATCGTATAAGGCTCCACCGAACGTGTATCCGAATCAATCTTCGGATATTAAACTTGAGGCTAATCTGGAATACCGGTTTAAATTATTCTGGTTAATGGAGGCTGCACTTTTTCTGGATGCGGGAAATATTTGGGCAATCAGCAGCAAAGATAACCGTGAAGGCGCTGTGTTTTATTATGACCAATTTTACAAGCAAATAGCCATTGGAACAGGAGCAGGGTTGCGTTTCGATTTTACTTACTTTATATTTAGACTCGATCTGGGAATGAAATTACGTGATCCTTCACTTGAAGGGAAACGATTTATTCCGGGAAATTATCCGATAAATAGCGATTTGTTAAACCTGACTTTTGGGATCGGATACCCTTTCTGATTCCATCCTGATCCATGTATAAAATTTCTTTCTTTTTAATCGAATTCCGGCCTTGACCGGCGCATGTGGTTGTCAATGCGAATTATGTGTTAAAAAATGCTTAACACAGTTACTTAAAAGGTCTGAAAATGGATAAAATGATTAAATTTACGGGATTATTTATGTCAGATAATCAGGTAGTTAAATGTTCCTGAAGTTTTCGGATGAACAATCTTAATTCTGATTAGTTTTTATCTGATGGTTACATGATCCTGATTTTAAACAAAGTAGTATAATTTAAATATTCATACAATGACAAAGATTTCAGACGTTGTAAAACGCGGTGTTGTTACTGGCGAAGACTTACAGAAGATGTTCGCTATTGCTAAAGAAAATCACTTTGCGATCCCTGCAGTGAATGTAGTTGGTTCTGATTCGGTAAATGCAGTAATGGAAGCAGGTAAACTGTTAAATTCACCTGTAATTATTCAATTTTCGAATGGTGGAGCTCAGTTTTATGCAGGAAAAGGTTTAAAACTTGACGGACAACTTGCTCCGATTGCCGGTGCAATTGTTGGTGCTAAATCAGTTCATTTGCTTGCTGAACTTTACGGAGTTCATGTTGTATTACACACCGACCATGCTGCAAAAAAACTTTTGCCATGGATTGACGGTTTGTTGGATGCTGGTGAAAAACATTTCGCTGAAACCGGAAAACCATTGTTCAGTTCACACATGATCGATTTATCAGAAGAACCTTTGGTTGAAAATATCGAGACATGTAAAAAATATTTGGCTCGCATGAGCAAAATCGGAATGACCCTTGAAATTGAATTAGGTTGTACCGGTGGCGAAGAGGATGGTGTTGATAATACAGGAATGGATAATTCATTACTTTATACTCAGCCTGAAGATGTGAATTACGCCTATGAAGAGTTAAGCAAAATCAGCCCTAACTTTACCATTGCAGCATCTTTCGGTAATGTTCATGGTGTATACAAACCAGGTAATGTTAAATTGACTCCGAAAATTCTTGATAACTCACAGAAATTTATCGCTGCAAAACATGGTTTAGGCGAAAAACCAATTGATTTTGTATTCCATGGAGGTTCAGGTTCAAGCCTGGAAGAGATTCGTGAAGCAATTTCATACGGCGTTGTCAAAATGAATATCGATACAGATACTCAATGGGCAACCTGGGATGGAGTTCGTGAATACGAAGCTAAAAACAGAGCTTATCTTCAGGGACAGATTGGTAATCCTGATGGAGAAGACAAACCAAACAAAAAATATTACGATCCACGCGTTTGGTTAAGAAAAGGACAGGAATCGATGATTGAAAGACTTAAAGTCGCATTAAACGACCTTAATAATATAGACAGAAGCTAATTCTAGCCTGAGCAGTTTAAAACCCGGTAGATTCTATCGGGTTTTTTTATTTTCATAATTTGATGTAATTTAGAGAAAACGATTTCACCCCATGAAATTTCATCAGATTATTCAGGACTATTTTACTTTTAGCCGTAACGAACGTAGAGGAATTACAATTCTTCTCATCGTTATATTTTTTCTTTCTGTAGCGAATAAAATCATTTTCTATTTCGAAGAACCAGCCAGTATTAATGTCGCTCTTATTGATTCATTAAAAAGGGAATTAAATGCTCATGTCGATTCAGTCGCACCAATGGACGCCGATTTCAGTTTATTTGTTTTTAATCCCAACACAATTGATTCAATCGATTTGGTACGATTGGATCTCCCAGTGGGAATAAAAAGAAATTTTCTGAAATTCAGGAGAAAAGGTGGAAGGATATATACAAAAGCAGATTTCAGGAAGATATATGGTATGAGTGATTCTGTTTTTAATAAGATAGTTCCATATATTCAACTGGATAATAATTTGAAAAGTGAAAAATCAATAACCCTTCAGGATAATTTATTCAGGTTTAATCCTAATCTGGCTTCCAATTCAGATTTTACTGGTTTGGGATTAACTGAAAGACAGATTTCAAACATCAGGAAATATCAACAAAAAGGTGGTCAATTTAGGACGAAAGAGGACCTGTTTAAGATTTATGGATTCAGCGAAGAACAGAAAAAACGTTTATCTGACTATGTGGTACTAGATGAACTTACCAAAATAAGTCGACAGGAAAGTATAAAATTTGAAACGGTTCTGATTGATATTAATACTGCAGATACAACTCAGTTGAAATTATTGCCGGGAATAGGAAGTACCTTGTCCAAACGGATTATTAAATACCGGGAGTTGATCGGAGGATTCTATTCAGTTAAACAATTGACGGAAATATACGGATTAAAGGAGTCAACACTTCTTGGTTTATCTGAATTGATACGAGTTGATACAACAAAAATCCGAAAGTTAAATTTAAACTTTGCCGATTTAAACGAAATTTCCAGACATCCGTATTTAACAAAAAATCAGGCTGTGAAAATATTAAAGTACAGGACAAAAAATGGTAGTTTCCATCATTTGAGTGTTTTATACGATAGTATGATTTTAAACATAGATGAGTACAGACGAATTAAACCTTATTTTTCAGAACAAAAATAAGACTAATTCGTTTCCATTTTTAGAAAGATCATGCACTCAATTTATTTTAGAAATATTTTTTAGTATAAATTTGATTAGTAAGGTATAATTCATAAATTTGCGGCTCGAATTTTAACAAGAAAAATATAGTAACATGATCGTTATTCCAGTAAAAGAAGGCGAAAATATCGAAAGAGCGCTTAAAAGATTTAAAAGAAAGTTTGAAAAAACTGGTGTAGTAAAAGAATTGCGTGAAAGACAAGCTTTTACAAAACCCTCAGTAGAAAGACGTGCTGAAGTAAAAAAAGCCATCTATATTGAAAATTTGCAACGTCAGGAAGACTAGAATTATCTGGGGATTCCTGCATATGATGTAAATTATTTGCCAATGTCCCATCAGGATTCATTCATTAATTATCTGAAATACGAAAAGAGGTATTCGCATTTAACTGCTGTTGCCTATAAAAAAGACCTCGATCAGTTTGAAGAGTTTTTTGTCAAAACGGTCGGGGATTTTAATGTTGAAGAAATTAATGATAAAATAGTCAGGTACTGGATTGTAGATTTAATGGATAGCGGACTTTCTGCACGGACTGTGAATAAAAAAGTCTCAGCATTAAAGTCTTTTTATAAGTATCTTTTGAGGTTGGAGGTAGTTAAAGAGAACAACTTGGTTAGTGTGATTGTGCCCAAGGTTCGTAAAAAACTACCTCAGTTTGTTGAAGAAAAAAACCTGGATCATTTGTTGGACGATGGTTTTTTTGGAAACGATTTTGAAGCACTTCGGGATAAATTAATTTTAAGCCTGTTTTACGGAACAGGAATTCGTTTGGCAGAATTGATGCATTTAAAAGATGCAGATATTTATACCTCAGAATTTTTAATCAAAGTATTGGGAAAAAGAAATAAAGAACGTATTGTTCCTTATCCGCGAACTTTAAATACTTTGATTGATGAATACCGGAATGAAAGGGAACGGTTGTTTGGGTACTCTGTTCCATGTTTGTTTCTTACCAGTTCTGGGAATGCGATTTATGAAAAATTAATTTATCGGGTTGTCAATAAATATCTGGCTTTGATTACTACTATAGATAAAAAAAGTCCACATGTGCTACGACACTCATTTGCAACTCACATGCTTAATCGGGGAGCTGATTTAAATGCTGTGAAGGAAATGTTAGGTCATTCAAATCTTTCAGCTACACAAATTTACACCCACACTTCATTGGATAAAATTCAAAAAGTTTATAGACAAGCACATCCACGATCATAAAAATTAGGAGGATTAATTATGAACATTCAGGTGAACACTGTACATTTTACAGCAGATCAGAAATTGGTTGATTTTGTCAATAAAAAAGTTCCAAAATTGGATACCTATTTTGAAGGTATTATTGGTGCTGAAGTTATTTTGAAGGTTGTTAAACCTGAAACCGTAAATAATAAAGTTGCTGAAATTAAACTTTCTATTCCTGGTACGGATTATATGTTTTCAGAGAAACAAGCTGACTCATTTGAAGAAGCTATCGATCTTGCAATTGAAGCAATTCGTAGGCAATTGACTAAATACAAAGAGAAGCTGAAGGATAAATAATCTCGAAAAAATGCGGTATTAATTGTAGATTCAAATAAAATATTTATACATTTGCAAACCTTTTTCAGGAAAGTCCGTTATTCGTACGATTTTCAAGAAAAAGTACCCCTGTAAACAGGTAATTTGTTAGTTTATAGGGGATTTGACATGATGTATAATTTTGCCGAATTAGCTCAGTTGGCCAGAGCACGTGATTTGTAATCTCGGGGTCCACAGTTCGAATCTGTGATTCGGCTCTTTAAAATGAAGTTCTGTAATATTTTGATTGGGGAGATACCAAAGTGGCCAACTGGGGCAGACTGTAACTCTGCTGGCGTACGCCTTCGTAGGTTCGAATCCTGCTCTCCCCACAAACAGGAATATTGGAATGGTAGGATGTTGAATTTCAGAATAATTCTGACTTTCAGGATTTGACTTTCGAATTTTCAAAATGCGGGAGTAGCTCAGCTGATAGAGCATTAGCCTTCCAAGCTAAGGGTCGCGAGTTTGAATCTCGTCTCCCGCTCAAAATTTAATGATTGCTGATGTAGCTCAGGGGTAGAGCGCTTCCTTGGTAAGGAAGAGGTCGCGAGTTCAATTCTCGCCCTCAGCTCAGATGAAAGTTTAAAAAATAAATTTAAAAAAATCCAAGTTATGGCAAAAGCAAAATTTAACAGGGACAAAGACCATGTGAACATTGGTACTATTGGCCACGTTGACCATGGAAAAACTACTTTGACAGCCGCTATTACAACGGTATTATCAAAAAAAGGTTATTGCGAAGTAAAATCATTTGAATCAATCGACAGTGCTCCGGAAGAAAAAGAGCGTGGTATTACCATTAACACTGCTCACGTTGAGTACGAAACTGCAACCCGTCACTATGCCCACGTTGACTGTCCAGGTCACGCGGATTACGTGAAAAATATGGTTACAGGTGCTGCTCAGATGGACGGTGCTATCATCGTAGTAGCAGCAACTGATGGTCCTATGCCTCAGACTCGTGAACACATCCTTTTAGCTCGTCAGGTAAACGTTCCTAAATTGGTCGTTTTCATGAATAAAGTGGATATGGTTGATGATCCGGAAATTTTGGAACTTGTTGAAATGGAAGTACGCGAACTGTTGAGTTTCTATAAATTCGACGGTGATAATGCTCCTGTAATCATGGGTTCTGCACTTGGTGCTTTGAACGGCGAACCACAATGGGAAGAAAAAGTACTTGAACTGATGGATGCTTGTGATACATGGATTCCACTTCCTCCACGTGATATTGATAAACCATTCCTGATGCCTGTTGAAGACGTATTCTCGATCACTGGTCGTGGTACAGTTGCAACTGGTCGTATCGAAACTGGTGTTGTTCACACAGGTGACGAACTTCAGTTGATCGGTCTTGGTGCTGAAGGTCGTAAGACTGTTTGTACCGGTGTTGAAATGTTCCGTAAAATTTTGGATGATGGACAGGCTGGTGACAACGTAGGTTTGTTGTTGCGTGGTGTTGACAAAAAGGAAATTAAACGTGGTCAGATTCTTGCAAAACCAGGTTCAGTAACTCCTCACACTACTTTCAAAGCAGAGGTTTATATCCTGAAAAAAGAAGAAGGTGGACGTCACACTCCATTTCACAACAAATACCGTCCTCAGTTCTATATTCGTACACTCGATGTGACAGGTGAAATTCACTTGCCAGAAGGTCGCGAAATGGTAATGCCTGGCGATAACGTAACAATTGAAGTGAAATTGATTTATCCAGTTGCTCTAAGCGTAGGTCTTCGTTTCGCAATCCGTGAAGGTGGTCGTACAGTAGGTGCAGGTCAGGTAACTGAAATTATCTAGTAATTTCTTTATTAAGATACTCTGATAGATAGTCCCGGATCTTGAGTCCGGGACTATTTACGGATGAAACTCGGTTGGGAGTTAAGTGTTTATAATTTAAATCAAAGTAAGTTCGAAGCTTACCATCCGTACTAAATTATTTAAATCAAAAAATGAAACTTAAACTCTATTTTGAAGAAGCTTATAATGAGCTTGTTCATAAAGTTTCCTGGCCTACTCGTAAAGAATTACAGAATAGTGCTTTCATTGTAATGGTTGCTTCCGTAATTATAGCACTAATAGTTTTCGTAATGGATTCATCTTTTGAAAACATTATGAGCTTTGTGTACAGTTTATTTTATTAATTTCTATTGGAGCACAACATGAGCGAAAACGTAAAAAAATGGTATGTTCTTCGGGCTATTGGAGGAAAAGAAAAGAAAGTCAAAGAATATATTGAAAACGAGATTGCAAATGCTGGTCTCCAGGAGTATATTTCACAGGTTTTAATTCCAACGGAAAAGGTTTACCAGATTCGTAACGGAAAAAAGATCAGCAAGGAAAGAAATTTCTTCCCCGGGTATGTTTTAGTTGAAGCATGTCTGGTAGGAGAGATTCCCCACATTCTCAAAAGTATTCCCAACATTATTGGCTTCCTTGGAGATACAAAAGGTGGAGAACCTGTCCCAATGCGTCAGTCTGAAGTTTACCGGATCCTTGGTCGGGTAGATGAAATGGCTGAGTCTGGCGAAGAAATGAATATTCCATTTGTGGTCGGAGAAACTGTGAAAGTTATTGATGGTCCATTTAACGGCTTCAACGGAATCATTGAAAAAATCAATGAGGAAAAGAAGAAGCTGGAAGTTATGGTCAAAATTTTTGGACGAAAAACTCCTTTGGAACTTAGCTTTATGCAAGTAGAGAAGGAGTAATAAATCTTTTATTGATTTTATTATGGCTAAAGAAATTGCTGCATTTATTAAATTGCAAGTAAAGGGGGGTGCTGCTAATCCTTCACCTCCGATAGGTCCTGCTTTAGGTTCTAAAGGGGTTAATATCATGCAATTTTGCAAACAGTTCAACGGCAGAACACAAGAGCTTGCGGGCAAAGTGTTACCAGTTGTTATTACTGTTTATGCTGATAAATCGTTTGATTTTATTATCAAACAACCCCCGGTAGCCGTGCAACTTATCGAAGCTGCAAAGGTGAAGAAAGGTTCCGCAGAACCTCATGTTAATAAAGTAGGTTCTGTTAGCTGGGAACAGGTAAAAGCGATTGCTGAAATCAAAATGGAGGATCTTAATTGTTTCACCATTGAGACTGCAATGAGCATGGTCGCTGGAACTGCCAGAAGTATGGGTATCACCGTTGAAGGCGTACGCCCATCCTAAAACTAACTAAAATTATTAAAATGGGCAGAATTACAAAGAATAAAAAGCTTGCTCTGGAAAAACTCGAAAAAGGAAAGATCTACACGCTGAAAGAAGCTTCAGAACTTGTAAAAGAAATTACTTTTACAAAATTCGATTCTTCAGTAGATATAGATGTCAGACTTGGAGTTGATCCTCGAAAAGCAAATCAGATGGTTAGGGGCGTTGTAACTTTACCTAATGGAACTGGTAAAGAAGTACGCGTACTGGCTCTGGTTACTCCTGACAAAGAACAGGAAGCTAAAGATGCTGGAGCTGATTATGTTGGTCTTGACGACTTTGTTGAAAAAATCAAAGGCGGATGGACCGATGTAGATGTGATTATTACGATGCCACCTGTAATGGGGAAAGTTGGTGCATTAGGACGTATTTTAGGTCCTCGTGGATTAATGCCAAACCCAAAGAGTGGTACTGTTACCATGGAAATTGGAAAAGCTGTTGCTGAGGTAAAAGCTGGTAAGATCGACTTCAAAGTAGACAAATTTGGTATTGTTCACACTTCAGTAGGTAAGGTTTCTTTCTCTCCTGAAAAAATTGTGGAAAACGCCACTGAATTTGTTAACAGTTTGATCAAACTGAAACCATCAGCTGCAAAAGGTACATACGTTAAAAGTATTTACCTGTCTAGTACAATGAGTCCTGGAATACAAGTTGAACCAAAGTCTGTCTCTGAAAAGTAAACGAATTGATATGAAAAGATCAGAAAAACAAGAAATTATCAGTAGTCTTACAGAGCAGATTAATTCATCATCTCATTTTTATCTAACTGATATTGAAAGTCTGAATGCTGCTGACACAAGTAAGTTGCGGCGTTTATGCAACAAACAGGAAGTGAAACTGGTTGTGGTGAAGAACACTCTTCTACGTAAAGCGATGGAAGCATCAAATAAAGATGCTGCTGAACTTTATAGCGTACTTATAGGTAATACTTCTGTTATGTTTTGCGAGGATGCAAACTCCCCTGCAAAATTGATCAAAGACTTCAAGAAAAAACATAAAAAACCTATATTAAAAGGTGCATATGTTCAGGAATCTGTCTATGTTGGCGAAGATCAGTTAGATGTATTAGTTACAATTAAGTCTAAAAACGAATTACTGGGTGAAATTATCGGATTGTTACAGTCTCCAATTAAAAACGTATTGGGTGGATTACAATCTGGTGGAAACATCATTCACGGAGTTTTGAAGACATTGGGAGAAAGAGAAATAAATTAGTTATAAAATTATATTAAAATTATTATCGAAATGGCAGATTTAAAAGCACTTGCGGAAGAGTTAGTTAACTTAACTGTAAAAGAAGTAAATGAATTAGCCGGAATTTTAAAATCGGAATATGGTATTGAACCTGCTGCTGCTGCTGTGGCTGTTGCTGCTGCTGCTGGTCCAGCTGAAGAAGCTGAAGCTGCTGTTCAAACTGAATTCGATGTTATTCTGAAATCAGCTGGTCAATCAAAATTGGCTGTCGTTAAATTAGTAAAAGAGTTAACTGGTCTTGGTCTGAAAGAAGCTAAAGAAGTCGTTGATGCAGCTCCAAAAGCGGTCAAAGAAAAAGTTTCAAAAGAAGAAGCAGAATCACTTAAAGCTCAATTAATCGAAGCTGGAGCTGAAGTTGAACTTAAATAAAAGTCTTAAGACCTTATATTAGGTTGATATGGTTTAGAACCTCACAGGCGTGGGGTTCTATCCCTTTTTGTATATTTATCTTTTAAGTTCAATTAATTATCCTAGATAGATGTCAGTTAAAATTGAAAACCAGAGGATTAGTTTTTCTTCAACAAAAACAGTATTTGAATATCCGGATTTTCTGGAAGTTCAGGTAAAATCTTTTATCGAATTTTTTCAGCTCGGAACCACACCCGATCAACGAAAAGGTGAAGGATTATGCCGTGTATTTGAAGAAAATTTTCCAATCACCGATACCAGAAATAATTTCGTTCTAGAGTTTGTTGACTATTCTGTCGACCCTCCACGCTATTCACTCGATGAGTGTGTTGAACGTGGTTTAACTTTTAGTGTTCCGTTAAAAGCTAAATTGAAACTGTACTGTACCGATCCCGAGCATGAGGATTTTGATACAGTCGTTCAGGATGTATATTTGGGAACTGTTCCATATATGACTCCAAAGGGAACATTTGTTATCAACGGTGCTGAACGCGTAGTCGTTTCTCAGTTGCATCGTTCACCGGGTGTATTCTTTGGTCAGAGTATGCACGCCAACGGAACGAAACTTTATTCAGCCAGGGTTATTCCTTTTAAAGGATCATGGATTGAATTTGCTACAGACATCAACAGTGTCATGTTTGCTTATATCGATCGTAAGAAAAAATTGCCTGTAACCACTTTGCTTCGTGCAATAGGTTTTGAAAGTGACAAGGATATCCTTGAAATTTTCGACCTCGCTGATGAAATTAAGGTGTCAAAATCTGGTTTAAAGAAAGTCGTAGGCCGTAAACTTGCTGCTCGTGTTTTAAAAACATGGGTTGAAGATTTCGTAGACGAAGACACTGGTGAAGTTGTTTCCATCGAACGTAACGAAGTTGTGATCGATCGTGAAACTATCATCGAAAATGACCACATCGAAGAAATCGTTGATTCTGGTGCGAAGACTATTTTGCTTCATAAAGAAGATCAGAATCTTCAGGATTACGCTATTATATACAATACTTTACAAAAAGACCCATGTAACTCCGAGAAGGAAGCTGTGCTTCATATCTACCGTCAGTTACGTAATGCAGAACCACCAGATGATGCAACTGCAAGGGATGTAATCGATAAACTTTTCTTTTCAGAAAAAAGATATGACCTTGGAGAAGTTGGTCGTTACAGAATCAATAAAAAGCTGAATCTAAATATCGAAATGGGAACTCAGGTTCTTACCAAAGAAGATATTATAGAGATCATAAAATACTTAATTAAACTGGTTAATTCAAAAACTGATGTTGATGATATTGACCACTTAAGTAACCGTCGTGTTCGTACGGTTGGTGAGCAAATGTTCAACCAGTTTGGTGTAGGTTTAGCTCGTATGGCACGCACAATTCGTGAACGTATGAACGTTCGCGACAACGAAGTATTCACTCCGATTGATTTGATTAATTCGAAGACTTTATCTTCGGTTATTAATTCATTCTTTGGAACAAATGCCTTATCTCAGTTCATGGATCAAACCAATCCATTGGCTGAAATGACTCATAAACGTCGTATGTCGGCTTTGGGACCTGGTGGCCTTTCGCGCGAAAGAGCTGGTTTCGAAGTACGTGACGTTCACTTTACTCACTACGGACGTCTTTGTCCGATTGAAACACCTGAGGGACCAAATATCGGTTTGATTTCATCGCTTTGTGTTTTTGCGAAAGTTACCGACCTTGGTTTTATCTCAACTCCATACCGCAAGGTAGAAAATGGCAAAGTTGATTTATCCGTGGATGGTGTAGTTTATTTAACTGCAGAAGAAGAAGAAGATCGTGTAATTGCCCAGGCAAATGCCCCTATCGATGATGAAGGATACTTTATTAACGAGCGTGTAAAATCTCGTTTAGATGGTGATTATCCGATTGTTCCCAGAGGTGATGTTAATTTGATGGATGTTGGCCCAAACCAGATTGCATCGGTGGCTGCATCTTTGATAACCTTTCTGGAACATGATGATGCCAACCGTGCATTGATGGGATCTAACATGATGCGTCAGGCAGTTCCGTTATTACGTCCTGAAGCTCCTATTGTGGGAACAGGTCTGGAATCGCGTTCTGCTATTGATTCACGTGTATTGATCGTAGCTGAAGATGATGGAGTTGTAGAATATGTTGATGCCGACGAAATCCAGGTTCGTTACGATAAATCTGATGATGAGCGTTTTGTTAGTTTCGATCCGGAAATTGTAACCTATAAGATTGCAAAATTCCAGAAAACGAATCAGGGAACAGTTGTCGATCTTAAACCGATTGTTTTTAAAGGTGACCGTCTGAAAAAGGGCCAGGTTCTTACTGAAGGTTATGCAACTCAAGGTGGTGAACTTGCATTAGGTCGTAACCTGAAAGTAGCATTCATGCCATGGCAGGGTTATAACTACGAGGATGCGATTGTAATTTCTGAACGTGTTGTTCGCGAAGATATCTTTACTTCTATTCACGTTGATGAGTATGGTTTGGAAGTTCGTGATACCAAACGTGGTGTTGAAGAGTTTACTTCTGATATTCCAAATGTCAGCGAAGAAGCTACTAAAAATCTGGACGAAAACGGATTGATCCGTGTTGGAGCTGTTGTTAAACCGGGTGATATTCTGATTGGTAAGATTACTCCGAAAGGTGAATCAGATCCTTCTCCGGAAGAAAAACTGCTTCGTGCCATTTTTGGAGATAAAGCCGGAGATGTTAAAGATGCTTCTCTGAAAGCTTCTCCTTCTCTTAATGGAACGATTATCGAGAAAAAATTATTCTCACGGGTTGTAAAAGATAAAAAAGGTAAAATGGCAACCAAGCCGTTACTTGATTCAATTGACGAGGAATTTGATCGTCTTGCTTCAGGATTGCGTGCTAAACTGGAAGATAAATTATTCACATTGGTGAATGGCAAAACCAGTCAGGGTGTCAAAGATTATTACGGAAGTGACATCATCGGTAAAGGAATTAAATTTACCTTGAAACAACTTCAGGAAATAGATTACCTGAATATCAATCCTGGAAAATGGACCACAGATAAAGATAAAAATGATATGATTTTTGCTTTGGTAAACAATTATATCATGAAACATAAAGAGCTTGAAGCTGCTTCAAAACGGAAACGTTACAACGTGACCATTGGAGATGAACTTCCAGCAGGTATTATTCAGTTGGCCAAAGTTTATGTAGCTAAAAAACGTAAGCTGCAAATTGGTGATAAGATGGCTGGTCGTCACGGAAATAAAGGTATTGTTTCACGTATTGTTCGTGATGAAGATATGCCATTCCTTGAAGATGGAACCACTGTTGATATCGTACTTAATCCACTTGGTGTACCTTCACGTATGAACCTTGGACAGATCTACGAAACTGTTCTGGCTTGGGCAGGTAAAGAATTGGGATTGAAATTTGCAACCCCGATCTTTGATGGCGCTACACTGGATCAGGTTTGTGAATACACCGAACAGGCTGGAATTCCTCTGTATGGGAAAACATACCTGCGTGATGGTGGAACAGGAGAACCATTTGATCAACCGGCAACCGTAGGTATAATCTATATGTTAAAACTGGGTCACATGGTAGAAGATAAAATGCATGCCCGTTCAATCGGACCTTATTCTTTAATTACTCAGCAGCCACTTGGAGGTAAAGCTCAATTTGGAGGTCAGCGTTTTGGGGAAATGGAAGTTTGGGCACTCGAAGCATTCGGTGCATCGAATATTCTTCAGGAAATTCTGACAGTAAAATCAGATGACGTATTGGGTAGAGCAAAAGCTTACGAAGCAATTGTTAAAGGTGAACCAATGCCAGCGGCAGGTATACCTGAATCATTGAACGTATTGCTGCACGAATTACGTGGTCTTGGTTTAAGTGTGAACCTGGATTAATTTGAGGTAAATCATTTCGATTTTCCTGATATAAACAAGAAAAAATAACGATCGATATATGGCATTCAGAAAAGACAATAAAGTTAAAAGTAGCTTTGCCAAAATTGGTATTAGTCTGGCTTCACCTGAGGAAGTTCTCGAGCGCTCTCACGGAGAAGTATTGAAACCTGAAACGATAAATTACCGGACTTATAAACCAGAACGTGACGGATTATTCTGCGAAAGAATTTTCGGACCAGTAAAGGATTATGAGTGTCATTGTGGTAAATACAAACGGATTCGTTACAAAGGAATTGTTTGTGACCGTTGCGGTGTTGAAGTTACCGAGAAAAAAGTCCGTCGCGAACGGATGGGCCACATTTCATTGGTGGTTCCGGTAGCTCATATCTGGTACTTCAAATCATTGCCAAATAAAATTGGCTATCTTTTGGGATTACCAACCAAAAAGCTTGATGCAATTATCTACTACGAAAGATATGTTGTTATTAATGCAGGGATTAAAGCTCAGGAAGGTGTAAAATATCTTGATTTCCTTACTGAGGAAGAATACCTCGATATTCTGGATACGCTTCCGAAAGAAAACCTGTATCTGGATGATGAAGATCCTAACAAGTTTATTGCAAAAATGGGTGCTGAGGCACTTTATGCATTGTTGCAGAGACTTGAGCTGGACGAAATGTCTTTCGATCTTCGTCATAAAGCAAACACAGAAACATCGCAGCAACGTAAAAACGAAGCATTAAAACGTTTGAATGTTGTAGAAGCTTTCCGTGCCAGCAAAAATATCAATCGTCCGGAATGGATGATTGTAAAAGTTGTTCCGGTAATTCCACCTGATTTACGTCCGCTGGTTCCTTTGGATGGAGGTCGTTTTGCGACATCCGATCTGAATGACTTGTACCGCAGGGTAATTATCCGTAATAACCGTCTGAAAAGACTGATCGAAATTAAAGCTCCGGAAGTTATTCTTCGTAATGAAAAACGTATGCTTCAGGAAGCAGTCGATTCATTATTCGATAACTCCAGAAAATCAAATGCTGTTAAAACAGAAAATAACCGTGCATTAAAATCATTATCCGACAGTTTGAAAGGTAAACAAGGTCGTTTCCGTCAGAACCTGTTAGGTAAACGTGTGGATTATTCGGCCCGTTCGGTAATTGTTATCGGGCCAAAACTGAAACTTCACGAGTGCGGTCTTCCAAAAGATATGGCTGCTGAACTTTTCAAACCATTCATCATTCGTAAACTGATTGAACGTGGAATTGTAAAGACAGTAAAATCAGCGAAAAAAATTGTTGACCGGAAAGATCCTGTCGTTTGGGATATTCTGGAAAATGTTTTGAAAGGACATCCGGTTATGCTGAACCGTGCCCCTACGCTGCACCGGCTTTCAATTCAGGCTTTTCAGCCGGTTTTGATTGAAGGAAAGGCGATTCAGTTACACCCGTTGGTTTGTACCGGTTTCAACGCCGACTTCGATGGTGACCAGATGGCTGTTCATGTTCCGCTTGGAAATGCTGCTGTGTTGGAAGCTCAAATGCTGATGCTGGCGTCACATAACCTGTTAAACCCGGCAAATGGTGCTCCTATCACTGTACCATCTCAGGATATGGTTCTTGGTCTGTATTACATGACCAAACCTCGTCCGGGTGCCCGTGGTGAAGGAATGATTTTCTATTCGACCGAAGAAGTAATTATTGCATATAACGAAGGTGTTGCCGAATTGCATGCCATCGTAAAAGTGAAGGTTGAAGATGTTGATGAAAACGGAGAAATTTTCAAACACATCATTGAAACAACTGTCGGTCGGATAATTTTCAACCAATCTGTACCAAAATCAGTAGGTTACATCAATCAGTTACTGACTAAAAAATCGCTTCGTACAATCATTTCCGACATCTATAAACAAACAGGTAATGCCGTAACTGTTCAGTTCCTTGATGCAATCAAAGAATTGGGTTACACCATGGCCTACCGTGGAGGTTTGTCTTTCAACTTGAGCGATGTTGTGGTTCCTTTCGATAAAAAGGAAATTGTTGATGCCGGATATGCTGAAGTTGAAGAGGTTATGATGAATTACAACATGGGATTCATCACCAACAACGAACGCTACAATCAGGTTATTGATATCTGGACACATGCCAATGCCAAATTGACCAATTCGGTGATGAAAACATTGAGTACTGACCGTCAGGGATTCAACTCTGTATATATGATGCTTGACTCAGGAGCACGTGGATCGAAAGAGCAGATTCGTCAGCTTTGCGGTATGCGCGGTCTGATGGCAAAACCTCAGAAATCTGGTTCTACCGGTTCTCAGATTATTGAAAACCCGATCCTTGCAAACTTTAAAGAAGGACTGTCGGTTTTGGAATACTTTATTTCAACTCACGGTGCCCGTAAAGGTTTGGCGGATACGGCTCTTAAAACAGCTGATGCTGGTTATCTGACCCGTAGGTTGGTTGACGTGGCTCAGGATGTTATTATTCAGGAAGAAGATTGCGGAACTTTACGTGGTTTGATTGCAACCGCGATTAAAAATAACGAAGAAGTTGTTGCATCTCTGGACGAAAGAATTATTGGACGTTCAACTGTCCACGATATCTTCAATCCGTTATCCGGTGAATTAATCATTGGTTCAGGAGAGATTATTACAGACGAAATTGCGAAGAAGATTGAAGATTCACCAATTGAATCAGTGGAAATACGTTCGGTTTTAACCTGCGAATCGAAAATTGGCGTATGTGCTAAATGTTACGGATTGAATCTTGCCGGAAGTACGATGGTACAACGTGGTGAATCAGTTGGTGTTATTGCCGCACAGTCGATTGGTGAGCCAGGAACTCAGCTTACTCTTCGTACGTTCCACGTAGGGGGTATCGCCGGTAACATTTCAACTCAATCAAGAATTGAATCAAAATACGATGGTGTTGCCGAAATTGACGAATTACGTGTAGTTGATCAGTTCAATGAAGCAGGTGAAAAGAATTTCATCGTGGTAAGCCGTCTGGCAGAACTTCGTATCATCGATAAAAATACTCGGATTCAACTTTCGACTCATAACATTCCTTACGGTTCTAAACTCTACATTGAGAATGGACAGGAAATTAAAAAAGGAATGCTTCTTTGCGAATGGGATCCATATAATGGTGTAATCATTACTGAATTCAAAGGTAAAATCGCATTTGATCAGGTAATTGATGGGGTTACTTACCGTGATGAGTCTGATGAGCAGACTGGTTACAAGGAAAAAGTAATCATCGAAACCAGAGATAAAACCAAGAATCCTGGATTACGGATTCTGGATGAAAAAGGTGAAATTATCCGAACTTACAACTTACCGGTAGGTGGTCACATGGCTGTTGAAGATGGTCAGGTTGTTGAAGCTGGTGCTGTTTTGGTTAAGATTCCCCGTGCTGCTGGTAAAGCAGGCGATATCACTGGTGGTTTGCCTCGTGTAACTGAGTTGTTTGAGGCTCGTAATCCATCGAATCCAGCGGTAGTTTCTGAAATCGACGGTGAAATTTCTTTGGGTAAAATCAAACGTGGTAACCGTGAGATTGTGGTTACTTCGAAAACCGGAGAGGTTAAACGTTATTTGGTACCACTTTCCCGTCAGATCCTTGTTCAGGAAAATGATTATATCCGTGCCGGTACTCCGTTATCCGACGGTGCTACAACTCCTTCTGATATTTTGGCCATCAAAGGACCAACTGCTGTTCAGGAATATATTTTGAATGAAGTTCAGGATGTATACCGGATGCAGGGTGTGAAAATCAATGATAAACATTACGAGGTGATCATTCGCCAGATGATGCGTAAAGTTGAAATTGACGATCCGGGTGATACAAGATTCCTTGAAAAACAGATCGTTGACAAACACGAATTCCTTCATGAAAATGATTGGATTTACAACAAAAAAGTGGTTGTCGATGCTGGTGATTCAGATAGCTTGAAACCGGGTATGATTATTACTTCACGTCGTTTAAGAGATGAAAATTCGAATTTGCGTCGTCGTGATAAGAAACTGGTTGAAGCCAATGATGCTGTTCCTGCAACTTCCAGTCAGATTCTTCAGGGAATTACCCGTGCTGCGCTTCAAACACGTAGCTGGTTATCGGCTGCATCTTTCCAGGAAACAACCAAAGTATTAAACGAGGCTGCTATTCATGGTAAAGTCGATTATCTTGACGGATTGAAAGAGAACGTGATCTGTGGTCACCTTATCCCTGCCGGAACTGGATTGAAAGAATATAAAAATCTGGTTGTAGGTTCACGTGATGAGTATGATCGTATGGTTGAAATGAAAGAATCTGATCGAATTTCAAGAGACTAATCATGGATGATCAGAAGAGTAATCAATTACAGATTGAATTAACCGAAGAGGTTGCACAGGGAATATATTCCAACCTGGCAATTATCACACATTCGAGTTCAGAATTTGTGGTCGATTTTGTACGGGTTATGCCAGGAATTCCAAAAGCAAATGTTAAAACAAGAGTTATTTTAACTCCTGAACACGCTAAAAGATTGTTGCTGGCTTTACAGGAAAATATTCAAAAATTCGAAAGTGTAAACGGCTCGATTAAGAATGTCCGCGGACATGATCCGATGCTGCCTCCAATGTCGTTTGGAGGACCGGTTCCGGTAGCGTAAAATATTCATTATTAGATAGAAACAAGAGGGGGGTGTCGAAAGATACCCCCCTCTTTTGTTTAGCTTATTTAGAACTAATATGAATTAAATATTAAATCATATATAGGAATGTTAATAAATTGATAATTGTTAAAACCTGACAAGTTTCAGTTTTAATGGTAGCAGATATAATTGGTAACATTACCATGAAAATATATAAAATGGGAAATGTTTTTTTTTCAAACCTAAATATAAATAATCATGAATGAAATGGGTATAGCTCTTGAGCTTTTGGGAGTGGGAATGGTAACCGTATTTATTATCTTATCCTTAGTCGTTTTGTTGGGACAGCTGATAATCAGGTTTGTAAATCGATTTATACCTGAAGTGGAGAAAGCGGCTAACTTAAGAGTAGCTGTTGCAGTGTCCGAAATCAATCCTAAAAAAATTGCTGCAATTGTATCTGCAGTAAATGCTGTAACCGACGGAACCGGAAAAGTGTCAAATATTGACCGTATATAATCAGATACTGTTAGAAGTCCTTAAACCTGATTTACAAACAGCTAAAAAAAATTAAAAATCAACGATTAAAAGACAAATGACTTATGAGTGGAAGAAAGATTAAATTTTCATTGGTTTATCGTGATATGTGGCAGTCTTCAGGAAAGTATGTGCCTCGTGTTGATCAATTGGTGAAGGTAGCTCCACATATTGTGGATATGGGATGTTTTGCGCGTGTAGAAACCAATGGAGGTGGATTCGAGCAGATCAATTTACTTTTTGGGGAAAACCCTAATAAATCAGTTCGTGAATGGACAAAACCATTTAACGACGCTGGGATCCAGACCCATATGCTGGAACGTGCTTTGAACGGCATTCGAATGAACCCGGTTCCTGCCGATGTTCGCAAACTGATGTTCAAAGTGAAGAAAAAACAGGGAACCGATATTTCCCGTTCATTTTGTGGGCTGAATGATCCGC
This sequence comes from Prolixibacteraceae bacterium, assembly GCA_049277435.1. Lineage (GTDB taxonomy): Bacteria > Bacteroidota > Bacteroidia > Bacteroidales > Prolixibacteraceae > Aquipluma. The sequence continues at coordinate 24,216 of JBASYJ010000262.1, read as the reverse complement.
GAAATATTCTTGATTCGGTGAAGTATGCCAAGGAAGGTGGCATGATTGCCCAGGCAACTCTTAGTCTTACTTATTCAAAAGTGCATACTGCAGAAAGTTTTATCAATCTGGCCGACGAGTTGATTAAAGGCGGTGCCGATGAAATTTGTCTGAAAGATATGGCAGGTATTGCCCGTCCGGCGTGGTTAGGTAAAATCGTAAAAGGAATTAAAAAACTTCATCCTGAAATCCCGCTGGAATACCATTCACATTCAGGTCCTGGTTTTGCAATGGCTACAGTTTTGGAAGTTTGCCGTGCCGGAGTTGATTACATTGACGTGGCGATGGAACCACTTTCCTGGGGTACCGGACACATCGATTTACTTGCTGTTCATGCCATGCTCGAAGATGATGGATTTGATGTGCCTGCCATAAATATGGAAGCTTACATGAAAGTTCGTTCTTTGACTCAGGAATTTATGGATGATTTCTTAGGTTATTACATCGATCCGAAAAACCGTTACATGAATTCAATGCTTATCGGACCCGGACTTCCTGGAGGTATGATGGGTTCATTAATGGCCGATTTGGAAAATAACCTGGCCAGTCTGAATAAATGGTTGGTGAAACGCAATAAACCACAGTTAACTCAGGACGATTTGCTGATCAAACTGTTCAATGAAGTGGAATACATTTGGCCGATGCTGGGTTATCCGCCATTGGTTACTCCATACAGTCAGTATGTAAAAAACCTGGCTTTGATGAATGTGATGCAGGTTGTTAAAGGTGAAAACCGCTGGAGCATGATTGCCGATAATATCTGGGACATGCTGATTGGCAAGGGAGGCAGGCTCCCGGGCGAATTATCTCCTGAAATTGTAAAGTTGGCAAAAGAAGCCGGTAAAGAATTCTTTACTGGTCGTCCGCAGGATTTATATCCTGATGCACTGGATACCTTCAGGAAAGAAATGACTGAAAAAGGTTGGGACTTTGGTCAGGATGATGAAGAATTATTCGAATTGGCCATGCATCCGCAGGAATATCGTGCCTATAAATCGGGGGCAGCAAAGAAAGCCTTTGAAGAAGATTTGGCAAAACGCCGTCTCGAAGGTGGTGGTATCAATGCCGGAACCGCTGTTGCTTCTGCACCAGTAGCAGCCGAAGGATCAAAAACAGTGGCTGAATTAAAACCATCAACCATGATTATTGATGTTGAAGGCGAAAAATTCAGAGTTTCTGTTGAATATGGTGATTTTTCAGCACCGGCTTTAACTGCAAAAGCAGAATCCAAACCTGAATTAAAAATCACTCCGGCAGCAGCTCCATCAGGACCGGTTAAAGAAATTATTGCTCCGCTTGAAGGTAAATTTTATTTGACAAAAGAAAGCTCGGAAACAGCCATAAAAGTTGGTGATTCACTTAAAGTTGGCGATCTGGTTGGTTATGTCGAAGCGATGAAAACGTTCAATGCGATTCGTTCTGATATTGCAGGAACTGTGGTAGAGATTTGTTATACTACCGGCTCTGAAATTGAAGAAGATGATGTTCTTATAAAAATCAAATAATCTATTTGCCTGAAATGAGTATTATTGAGAATCTATATAAAATGACAGCTTTCCAGGATATCATCGATAAACCTGGATATCTGTTGATGTTGGCAATTGGCGCTTTCCTTTTGTATTTGGGAATCAAAAAGCAATATGAACCTTTGCTGCTTGTCCCAATTGCTTTTGGAGTCGTTCTTGCTAATCTCCCGGGTGGCACAATGGGTGTTGTTCCTGCCGACCTGATTAATCTGGAAGGAGGGCATACTAAAAACCTGCTCGAAATTGCTCATGATTATGGTATTATGAACTTTTTGTATTATTCCCTGATTAAGACAGGTTTTCTGCCTCCGATTATCTTCATGGGTATCGGGGCTTTAACCGATTTTGGTCCGATGTTGCGGAATTTGCGTCTTGCCTTTTTTGGGGCAGCCGCACAATTAGGAATTTTTATTGTGATCCTTTCGGCAATTGCGCTTGGTTTTACCGCCAAGGAGGCGGCTTCGCTTGGTATTATTGGTGGAGCCGATGGCCCAACCGCAATTTATACAACCATTAAACTGGCTCCGCATCTTCTAGGTCCAATTGCGATTGCTGCCTATTCGTATATGGCACTTGTGCCAGTTATCATTCCTTTGGTTGTTAAATATACCTGTACAAAAAAAGAACTTTTAATTAATATGAAGGAAATGGATAAAATGTACCCTCCGACATTAAAAATTAAAAATCTGAAGGCAGTAAAAATTGCATTCCCAATCGTTCTTGGAATTGTAATTTCAATCTTTGTTCCTTCTTCCGTTCCACTTTTGGGCATGTTGCTTTTTGGTAACCTGATCAAAGAAATTGGTGTAAATGTCGCCCGTTTAAGTGAAGCAGCTACAGGTTCAATCCTGAATACGGCAACAATCTTTCTTGGACTAACTGTTGGAGCTACCATGACTGCCGATGTTTTTCTTGATTTTAAAACAATCATGATCATCGTTGGTGGATTCCTTGCCTTTGCAATCTCAATTTTTGGTGGAATTATGGGTGTAAAAATCACCAACCTGTTTACGAAGAAAAAGATTAATCCATTGATTGGAGCTACCGGGTTAAGTGCTGTACCGATGGCTTCACGTGTTGCAAACGATATCGCTTTGAAGAACGATTCTTCGAATCATATTTTGCAGTATTGTATGTCGAGTAATATTTCAGGAGTTATCGGTTCGGCAGTTGCTGCCGGTGTGCTGATTTCGTTCCTGCAGTAATAATATTGTTATGTAACTAAAAAACGTCCTTCAGTAATGAAGGGCGTTTTTTTTTTTATGCCAAAATAATAAGTGTAAAGTTGCCCTATAATATATTACTGAACTTTAGTGATGACTTTAAGAATATTATCTTTGATTCTTGCATGAAGAAAACATACACTTATATACTTGTCATTTCAATTATCTTATTCTTTGGAATAACTGGCCCGGCCAAATGTGCTGTTACTGCTTCAAATCTTCGTTTTCAGTACCTGACAACTGATGAAGGTCTGGCACAGAATACCGTTGATTGTATCTTTAAAGATAACCAGGGATTTATGTGGTTTGGAACCTGGAACGGACTCTGCCGGTACGATGGATATAATTTTAAGACTTACCAGAAAAACAGTCAGCCAGATGGACTTCCGGATAATTTTATAAGAACAGTTACTCAGGACCTGTACGGAGATTTGTGGATCGGAACCGCAAACGGTCTGATCGTTTTTAATACGGAAAAAGAAAAATTTTTCTCCCCCGGGAAAATTGCCGAATCACTGAATAAATCTGCAATTACGAGTGCAATCTGCGATCAGTCCGGAAATATCTGGGTTGGTACTGAAAAGGGATTGCTCGTTAAAATGATTGCTGAAAAAGTGAAGTCTGATTCGGTGAACTGGAACCTGAAACCTATAGATACCGGAATTCTGAATGGTGCAAGTATCAATGCTGTGTATAATCTTCAAAACAATACAATCCTGGTTGGTACAGTTTCAGGCATTTATAAAATTGTAAACGGTACAGCGCAACGAGCCGATATTTCCATTCCCGCTACTGCAAATGTTCTTTGTATTTTCGAATCGCATTCGGGTGATCTGTATTTGGGAACCGATAACGGTTTGTATTGGTTCCGGAAAAGTTCAGATTCGGCCACCCAGCTTAACTTCAATAAATTCGACGAAGGAAGTATCAGTCATGACGTGATCAGGGCTATTGGAGAAGACTTGAATGGTACTATTTTGATCGGAACGCTTGGAGGATTAAACTTTTTTTATCCTTCGCTCCGGAAAATTGAACGGGTAAATGGTCGGGCTGACGAGAACGGCCGTTTAAATAACGAATTTGTAAACTCCTTGTATACTGATTCGGGTGGCGATGTCTGGATCGGTACCGATAAAGGCGGAGTGAATAAGTTCAATATGTTTCAAAAACCGTTTTATGCGATTCGCAATCATCGTGACGAAGAAAACAGCCTGAGCCACAATACAATTAATTCAATCTTGAAGGATGACCATTATTTATGGGTTGGAACAGCCGGAGGGGGGCTAAACCGGATCGATCAGGTTTCAGGGAAAGTGAAAAAGTATCCTTATTTTAATCAAGCCCTGAATGGTTTGCAACAGAATTTTATTTCAGCACTGTGCAAAGACCAGCATAATCAACTTTGGGTTTGCAAGTGGGGTGGAGGTTTGAGCCACTTATTGCCGGGTGATCAGATTCAGTCATATATCAATAATCCGCAAATTCCTGAAAGTCTGACCAGTAATTTTGTATCCAGCATATCTTCCGACGACCGCGGTTTTTTGGTTATCGGGACACTTGGCGGGATTGATCTTTTTGATCCAAAAACACAAATTTTCCATCACTTTCAAGACCAGCTTATAAACGGGGGCGACAATCATGAGGTTGGTTGTATTTTAAAGGATCACAACGGATTTTACTGGTTTGGCTCAAGAAGTGGTTTATTTCGTATTCCTGCTGATTTGGTTAATCTTTCAGGAAAAAAACTTGAAGAATCCGATTATGATTTTTATACCAATAATCCGGAAGATTCGACGTCGATTTCAGGAAGTTACATTATTTCTCTTTTGGAGGATTCAAAAGGAAATATTTGGATCGGAACATACGGAAACGGAATCTGTCGTGTTCTGGTTAGTCAGGAAGGGAAAATTTCATTTAAATCATATACCCAGGCCGACGGACTTTGCAACAATGTGATTTACACCATGGAAAACGATCTGGATGGGAATATCTGGATTAGTACCGACAAGGGCTTGTCGAAATTTAATCCTGAAAATGCCACATTCGATAATTATTATACCAAAGATGGATTGTTGAGCGACCAGTTTTATTGGGCAGCCTCTGAAAGCGATGATTTAGGGAATTTGTATTTCGGAGGAGTGAACGGGCTGAACTATTTTAATCCAAAAGAAATTGTTTCCTATCCCCGGAAGCCCAAGGTCGTTTTTACCGATTTCCGTGTTTTTAATCAGTCGGTTACCATTGGTGAAAAATTACACGGGCAGGTTGTTCTTGGTAAATCAATCTCTCAAACCAGTGCTATCGAATTATCATACCGCGACAATGTTTTTTCAATCGAATTTTCGGCGCTCGATTTTTTCCTTCCGGATAAAATTACCTATGCCTATAAAATGGAAGGAGTCGATCAGAATTGGGTGATTGTTCCGGCATCGAGACGGTTTGCCGGATACACCAACCTGGGTGGCGGCGATTATCGGTTTTTAGTGAAAGCTGCCAACAGCGATGGTGTTTGGTCGGATAAAATTTCGGAACTCCGGATAAGAATTCTGCCGCCTTTCTGGCAAACCAGTTGGTTTCGGTTTGCTTTTGTTTTCGGAATTATTGCCCTGGTGATGGCTTACATTCGTTACCGCACTTACTTGTTGCACGAGCAGAAACGGAAACTGGAGCAACAGGTTCATGAACGAACCTTACAAATTGAAGCTCAAAAGGAAAAACTTCTGGAACAATCCGAAATCCTGAAACAATCGAATCATGAACTGGCCGAACGGCAGGTTTTAATCGAAGGTCAGAAAATTGAACTGGAGGAACAAAACCAACTGATCGCCCGGCAACGCGACGAAGTGATTGATCTGAACAAACAGGTTAGCCTGATCAATCAGCTGAGGCTTCGGTTTTTCACCAACATTTCGCACGAATTCCGTACGCCGCTTACCCTGATCCTTGATCCGCTCGAATCGCTGATGAAAAATATGGATGCCGATAAAAAGACCAAGCAAACGCTCCGGTTAATCAACCGGAATGCCCAGCGATTGCTTCATCTGATCAATCAGCTGATGTATTTCAGGAGAATCGAAACCGGGAAAATTGAATTGCGGGTCGTGCAGGGAGATTTCCGTGAATTTATGGGCGGGATTTTTGAGTCGTTTGTCGATTTGGCCAATCATCAGAAGATAACGTATTCCTTTCATTCCGAAGATCTTCCGCAGTATACCTGGTTCGATGCCGAGAAATTGGAAAATGTGTTTTACAATCTGCTCTCCAATGCCTTCAAATTTACTCCTGAAGGCGGACACATTTCTGTCAGCATTTCAATTATTGATCAAAAAAGCAGTGATGCTGAATTGTCAATTCCTCAGTTAAAAGTGGATATTTGTGACGATGGGAAAGGTATTTCTGCTGAAGATTTACCCTATGTGTTCGACCGTTTTTACCAGGCTGAAAGTACGGCAGACAACCGTCAGAAAGGATCTGGAATCGGACTGGCCTTGACTCAGGAACTGGTTCAGTCTGTTCATGGATCAATCAGCGTTACAAGTGAACTCAGGCATGGAAGTACCTTCAGTGTTTTGTTGCCTTTCAGGAAAGAAGATTTTGCGGAAAATGAAATTGATCGAACCGGAAGTGTGCAATCGAGTAACCTGCAATCGAAAGTTGATTTAATGTCGGAAGAGATTCTGCGGACCGAATCGTTTGAAGACCTGGAACCACAAAGCACCGATAAAACAAAACCATTTATCCTGATTGTGGAAGATAATTACGACCTGAGATCATTTTTATTGCAATCGATGAAATCCGATTTCAGGGTGATGGGTGCTGAAAATGGAAAGGAAGGTTTTGAACTGGCTAAAAAATTTACACCCGATCTGATTGTGAGCGACATCATGATGCCGGTTATGGATGGCCTGGAACTATGCAGCCGCCTGAAAAAAGAGATCCATACCAGCCACATTCCTGTCATCTTGCTGACCGCGAAAGTGATGATTGAACAATGGGTGGAAGGATTGGAAATAGGAGCCGATGATTATATTCCAAAACCGTTTAACCTGAAAATTTTACAACTCAAGATCGCGAACCTGATCGAATCGCGCCGGAAATTACGTCAATTGTACAGTCACGGTGAAAATCCGGCTCCGGAAGATTCAACCACCAACCAACTCGACCAGCAATTTATTGAAAGGGCCCTTGCCATCATCGAAAAACACATTCCGGAAACAGATCTCACGGTCGACAAGTTTGCACGCGAAATGATGGTCAGTAAAAGTTTACTTTTCAAAAAAATCAAAGCCATTACGGGCTACTCGATTGTCGATTTCATCAACATGCACAAATTGAAAAAGGCTGCCGGTCGGCTGGCAACCGATCCAACGGTTAATATTTCTGAAGTATCTTTCGAAGTTGGATTTAACGATCCCAAATATTTTAGCAGGATCTTTCGGAAAGTTTATGGTGTTTCACCCAGCGAGTATTCTGAAGACCCGAATGCACACAAATAATTCCTGAAAATAACTTCAAGTCATTTAGTTGGCACAATTCAAAAAAAATACTGTAGGAACAGTCAAAAAATGAATTTTTCAGTAGCCTGAAAGATTGGATGATAAACCAGGTTCATTTTTTACTTTTTTACAGGATTGTCCACTTCCATTCTCATTTAATCCACCTGTTAAAAGTGCTTTGCAAGGTAACTTTGGTGTTCCTTTTAAACTAAAAATTCAAAACGTATGAAAAAAATCCTCTGTCTATTTTGGATCTTTTCTCCTTGTTGACTACAGGAGCTGTGCTTGCAAAAAGATCGGCAGTGAGCGGCGTTAATGTGATCCGCAGATCGGCGACTCTTGCCAAAAGATACCGCCGGGAATAAAAACTGATGATTTGGCACATTTGAATGCGGCAGATCTAACCATCGCAAATGATGGAAAAATAATCACCATTATCTCATACATGAAAATGGAGAAGGCTGTACGGATGAACTGTCAGTTGACTTTAAAAACTGGACAACTGGCCATCGAAGTAACCTAAATCTGGGTATTAACTACATGATAAACGAACCACATTTAAATTATAAAAAAGAATGAACTCTATTAAATCAAAATTTATGAAAACAACTAAACTGATGAGGAGCACTTTGTACGCAGCAGTTTTGGCAGCAGTTATGGCTGCGTTTGGCCTGGTTGGGTGCGAGAAGTTGGATCTTTATTCAATTAAAGCTCCCTCCGACCTGCAGGGCCGGATCGACTCAATTGCAGCTGCGAAGCCAAATACAGGTGACACGACTTACATCAACATCGTTACTGCCATTGTCGGAGCTGAAGATAACAGCGCCGGTTGGTGGTCGGCTTTCTCTGATTACATCAACATTCCTGCAAACAAGCTGTTGCACATGGAGTTTATTAATCATGGTACAGGCATTAACAACTGGAATAACTGGAATCTTGCCATTACCAATGAAATAGCAGATCGTACAGCCGCCGACTATAAAGAATACTTTGTTCTCCGTTCTGATGCTTACGGCTGGGGTGGCAAAATGGGTGCTGATGGTTATAATTTCGATCTGAAAATGATCACCCAAAACTATCCCGACACCGACGGGGATGGTGATATTTGGAACGATTTCCGTAAAACCATGCAAGGTGCCCGTGTTACGATCGAAATTGACCACTCTGCTACCGGCAATGTATTTGTAACAGCCACTGCTGTTGGAACAAATGGCACAACGCTGGTAGAAACCTATCAGCAACCGGTTTCTGCCACATCTGATCTCGGGTCTTTCTTAATTTGCGATGGCAGCTATTTTGAAATGAAAAAAGCATACCTGATACCTTCGAAGGTTACTGTTGTCGAAGATGTTAATCCGGTTTCAATTGCGATTAATGGAGCTCCTGCTTTTGTTGAATTAGGCAACGGAAACTTCTGGGGTGATGCAACAGCTACTGTTACTTACGCTGACGGATCTTCTGAGCAGGTTGATTCTACTGACATATCATTTACAGTTATTCCTGAAATGACTACACTCGGAATCAAGACAGTAATCGTAGCTTACAGCAAAACCAAGCAAGGTGCATACGGCAAAGCCGTATCAAACTATTATACACTGGAAGTAACTAACCCCGTTGTAAGTTTAGAGGTTACTACATTGCCTAATATAACCAAATACTATTATTTCAGCAGCGACCCTATCCTGTTCAACACAAAAGGTATTGTTATAACTGCTACCTATTCCGACGGTACAAAGGGTGTCATACCAAACGAAACTCTTCAGTTTGGCAAGATTCCAGCTGCCGAAGGTTCTCAGTCCGCGCTCATTTCTTATGTTGGTGCAACAAGCACAGTAACTACAACTTGCCCGTTAACTCTTGTAAAGGGTGTAAGTCAGGTAGGTGCTACTGACTTCTCTTCCGCCTGGTGGACTGCATTTTCTGATGACTATAAAGTCGCATCAGGTTCAAGTAAGACAATTACAATGTATTGCTACTCCGACAATCTTGCAAACTGGCACAGCCCCTGTACAATTCTCCGCAAAGCTGATAACACTGAGTATGGTGTAGTTCGCATGGATAGTTTCGGTTGGGGTTCCGGCTATGGTGCTGCCACCGTCACAAATGACTGGGATTGGACTAAATTCACTTCAAATATAAGTGGATCTAAAGTAGTTATCACAGTTACAAACAATGGTAACAATACTGCCGATGTACTTTACAATGTTACTTACGCCAATGGTGAAACACATTTCCAAAAGTATGCAGGTGTAACAGTTGACAGTTCAGACTTGAATTGCGCGCTTGTAACAGAGGTGTCTTATCTCGTAATTGTTCAATAATCACTAAGATAAAAAATATTTAAACTATGAAACGAACATGTTTCCAGATAAAAACAAACACACATGTAAATAACACATGTGTGTTCCATCCGGCAGAAATTTCGTTGAAAGAACGTTGTTTCAATCCACAAGAAATGCAGCAAGTTAAAAGAATTATGCGGATGAAATATTTATTTTTAATCCTTTTGGGATTGCTGGCACTCGTACCGGCAACATACGCAGAGGGCAACGGCAAAGTCGACCAGGTGTCAATGACTCAACCAGGCAGCATAACAGTAAAAGGTAAAATCGTTGACGAAAACGGTGAACCGCTTCCAGGTGCAACCGTTCAACAAAAAGGTACTTCCAATGGTGTGGTAACCAATCTTGATGGTAACTTCTCTCTTTCTGTTCCTTCAGATGCTACGCTGATCGTATCTTTTATCGGATATAAAAGTGTTGAAGTGACCATTGGAGGAAAAACTGAACTCGGCAACATCACATTGGTTTCGGATTTAATAGGACTCGAACAAGTGGTTGTAATAGGTTACGGTACACAACGCAAGGTTGACCTCACTGGCTCTGTTGCCGTTGTCAACGCTGAAGAGATGAAGAAAGTATCGCACTCTAACATCTCAACCATGCTCGAAGGAAAAGTATCCGGTGTTCAGATTACAAGCGACGGACAACCGGGAGCTGATCCTACAGTGCGTATTCGTGGTATCGGTTCATTCGGTAGTACCGCACCTCTCTACGTTGTCGATGGAGTTCCAATGGGAACAACAATACGCGACTTCTCACCAAACGATATCGAAACACTTCAGGTACTTAAAGATGCTTCTGCTGCCGCGATCTATGGTTCGCGTGCTGCCAACGGTGTGGTTATTATCACCACAAAGCAGGGTAAGAAGAACGAAGCTATGAAGATAGACTACAGCGGCTACTATGGTGTCGACAATGTTCAGAAAGACGTGTACGATGTAATGGATTCTAATCAATATGGTCAATATGTCACCATGGCGTACAAAAACAGTGGTATGGATGTTCCTGCCGGATACGATCCTGCAAATTCCAACTATATTGATCCGGCAAAAGTTAACACAAATTGGTTCAATGAGGCGTTCAAAACAGGTATTCGTCAGAATCACAACATCAACATGTCAGGAGGTGGCGTCAACAATACTTATAACATAGCTCTCGACTACTTTGGACAGGAAGGAACAATGATAGGTGCCGGTCCTAATTTCGACCGTTACACTGCCCGCGTCAACAATACGATGGATGTTAAGTTTGTCAAATTCAAAACTAACGTAGTATTTAGTCACAGCAATCAGGACAATATGGCTTTAAGTAATGCCAACGAGTGGGTGCAGGGTCTATATGGTGCACAATTTCCTGTAATGGCTTCGGTTCTGCTATTGCCTCCAACGATCAAGGCGTACGATCCATCGACCTGGGTTCTCGATGATAAAATTTCGTCTGCATCAGAATACAGTTACGACTCTTACGGTTATGGTACATACTATGACAACATTCATGGTGATTTGCGCGTAACGAATGTTCTGCTCGAAAATAGTTTGATAAAGAGGAACTCAACTGTTGACCGCGTTGTTGCTTCCGGGTCTGCAGTAGTTGACTTCATAAGCATGCTTGGTCTCAGGAGCAGCAATCACAAGTTAGATTACAACCTTAACATGTCGTACAGCAAGACCTATGCAAAGGACTTTACATTCGTTCCTGCATTTATTCAGAGTACAACAAACTATTTGTCAAAGAGCAATGAGAGCCTGTCTGAAGGCTATCGTAGCTACAGCGATGCACTTTTGGAAAACACGCTAACCTACGATGGTAAATTTGGACGCAGTCACATCAATGCGGTTGTTGGTCAGACATTTGAGCGCGAACTCTTTCACACGCTCACGGGCAGAGGTGTTACCATGCCTGAACCATACTATCTGCAGGTGAACAACGCAGAGGAGACATCAGCAACCAGCTATGAAAGCGAACACGTCCTGGCATCATACATCGGTCGTATTAACTACAATTTCGATGAGAAATACCTTATTTCAGCAACTGCACGTCGTGATGGTTCAAGCCGGCTTTCTTCAGATGACCGTTGGGATTGGTTCCCATCTGTATCAGCAGGTTGGCGTATCGAACGTGAAAACTTCTTCCCCGTAGCCAAATCGACGATCAACCTGCTTAAAATGCGCGGTAGCTATGGTGTCCTTGGTAACGAGAACATTGGTGACTACCAGTACATGGATGTGATGTCGAGAGGTAACTACACGTATAGCTTTGGAAATAATAAGGTTACCGGATCTACCGTTACAAACTATGTGAACACAGCCATTAGATGGGAAAAGAAGAAAACGCTTGATTTTGGTCTCGACCTCGGTATGTTTAACAATCAGCTGGAATTTACTTTCGACTGGTATAAGTCAACATCAGAAGACCTTTTATATAGTGTAGCCGTTCCAATCAATGCTGGTGCAGCCAACACAACAGTGACGATGAATGCAGCAACAATGGAAAACTCAGGTCTGGAGTTTTTGCTTGCCTATCACAATCGTCAACACGCTGTTAAATTCGACCTTTCTACAAACTTATCTACCCTTAACAACAAGGTAACAAAGTTGGGCGTTTCAGGCGAACCTCGTAGTGATGGCAACTCTCGCACAGAGGTGGGCCGTGAAGTTGGTTCATTCTATGGCTACGTTTCTGAAGGTATCTTCCAGTCGCAGGCAGAGATAGACAACCGTGTCAACTCAGAGGGCATTCACATCAATCAGAATGGAGCTCAACCGGGTGATATTGCATACGCCGATCTCAACAACGATGGCGAAATTACCAACTTAGACCAACAATTCCTTGGTAGCGGTATTGCAAAGATTCATTACGGCTTCAATGCACGTGCTGAATGGAAAGGTTTTGACCTGAGCATATCGACCTATGGAGCTGCAAATTTTAAAGCTGTCGATTTTGTTGACGTCGCATTACGCAGCTCGTACGGTGCTCTCAACAGGAGCGTTAATCAATTGAATGCATGGACACCGGATAACACAAACACCGATGTGCCTCGCGTAGCATACAAATCGACTGGTTCAATCACCAACGATATGTTCAGTCAGCGTTTCATTCAGGATGCATCATATCTGAAAATTGCCAATATTGAATTGGGCTATAACCTCCCTGACAGATTGTTTGGTGGCTTTGTTAATGGTGTTCGTATGTATGCATCAGGTCAAAATTTAGCCACATTGTCTAAGTACAGAGGTTACAACGTAGACTTCGCCGGAGGTACATTTACTCCCGGTTACAACTATGCTTCGTATCCAACACCACGAACCATCATGTTCGGAGTACGCTTCTCATTCTAAAAATATAATCTAAAAAATAGGATATCAATATGAAATGAGCATGATTTGTAGAATCACCAATTTAGATGATTATTTTCCAATCATGCGAATTCCATGTGGTAATTAAATATTAAAAAATAAACACATGAAAAGTTTAACTATAATTCTAATAATGTTGGCGCTTATTGGAGGTATGACAGCCTGTAATGAGGAACTCGATGTTAAGAACCCGAACAGTCAGACCACTTACGATTTTGGCAATACAGAGTCAGATCTTCAGGAGGCTGTCATCGCGTGCTACAATCCTTTGCGTTACGACGGTTCATTTTCCCGCGTTGGCTATACCTTGGATGCTGTACGCGGCGACGAAGTTTGGAACTCATCTCAACAGTGGTATCTGGAGTACGACAACCTCAATTCTCCGGGTACAATCGGAATAGGTGACGAGTGGCCATGGCGCAGCTTCTATATTGTAGTAAACCACGCCAACTTTGTATTGTCGAAAGTCGATGAAGTTAAAATGTCGGAAGATTCATACAATCAGATAGCCGGACAGGCCCTCTTCCTCAGATCTTTGGCCTACTATGTATTGGCTACCTATTACCAGACGGTACCATTGATTACGGACTATGCATCTTATTCAGATATCAACACCATGTATGCAGCCAACAATACCCAGGACGAGGTGTTTGACCAGGTAGAGGCTGACCTCACCAAGGCTATGCAAATGTTGCCATCGCGCGATAAAGGCGGCGAATGGGCTAAAGGTCGCGCTACGAGCGGTGCTGCTGCCGGATATTTGGCCCGTACACTCATGTTCCGTCATAAATACACGGAGGCTTATGCTGTACTGAAAGACATCATCGCCGGAAAATACGGACATTATGAGCTGACAGCCGACTATGGTGATAACTTCAGAGAAGGTGCAGCATACGAGAATAACAAGGAAAGCCTTTTCGAAATTCAATTTTTGGACTATGGCACAGGTGGAACCTCCGACGAATGGGTTATTGAATTATTAAGCCCGGAAGCAACGCAGGGGCACGCTGTAGAAAGTAACTATGCATCTCAGGAATTGGGTAGCTGGGGTGATTTGGCTGGCGCTCCCTGGTTGTATAATCTTTTCAGAAAAGAAAACAGCACCGATGGTCGTCTTGATCCTCGTTTATACTGGACTTTGGTTACTTACGAACCTGAATATAGCGGATATAGCGGGTTGAAAACTGCCGCTTATCCGAATGGTGATCCTCGCAGCAATATTGTTTATCAAAATGAAATTAAAGCAACTCCGCTATCCAACAATGCCCAGGGTGGGATATCGATAGCTAAGTTCACCAATGCAAGAAACAACATCTACAGTTCGATTACGAACGGATTGCATTGTGGGGTCAACCTGCGCCTGATGCGTTACAGCGATGTATTACTGCGTGCGGCAGAATGTGAAAATGAAATCAATGGCCCAACTCAAGTTGCTATCGACTTCATTAATATGGTTCGTCGGCGCGTGGCTCTAAAGGATCTAAAAGTTTCCGACTTCCCGTCTAAAGATGCTCTTTTCGAACAAATAGCAAATGTTGAGCGTCCTAAAGAATTCGGTTGCGAAAACGGACGCGGTATCGACTTACTCCGCTGGGGATTCTTCTACGATACTGATCGTTTGAATCAATTGGTTGAACATGCTTACTATAAGCTTGATGGCAAAGCCTCAACAGATGAGCTTAGTGCCGAAACCGCCAGCGCTTCATCCTTCCAATACTACAATAAGGGACATGAATATTTCCCAATATTCCAAGGTACTCTGAATGCGAATCCTAACCTTGTTGGTAATTCGGCAAACAAGAATGAAGATAACGGACCTGCTTTCAAAGCTAAATGGACTGTTCATCCTATTGTAAAGTAGGGATTAATCTCTAAAATCAGAGACTTCCTTACCGGCAATTTTTTTAATTGCGATACGGAAGTCTCTGAAATACATAACTAGTTAGACATGAGACTAAAGTATATACTGATTTTATCTGTCAGCATAACTGCTCTATCAATTGTAGGGTGTAAAAAAGATGGTGTTGAACCTAAAGAGGACAAGCCTGAACCTGTCATAAATTTCACCATTCCGGCCTATGCCGACGACTATTCACCGATAGCATCGTGGTCAAACCGAAACAAGTGGAATCTGGCCAACGTTCACGATCCATCGGTTGCCTGGTACAAGGGATATTATTACATGTATGGCACCGATGCCTCGTATGGTAATGAGGCCGTAGGACATGGCCATTTTCAAGGCAAACGTTCGACCGATTTGGTTAATTGGGAATGGGTAGGCGGACCTTTTTATGATGCCCCTGCCTGGGTAGCGGATTCTCTCAATAACATTCGTTCGCGCATGGGGCTTGATGCAATTGCAAGAGATAAAATCATGTATGGCTACTGGGCGCCGGTAGTACGCCGGGTCAACGTTGGAGGACAAGAGATCCTGCGAATGTATTACAGTATCGTAATCGATAACTACATTAAAACCGGTAAAGCCAACACCTCTGCAAACTTTGATGGCAGCTGGACCGAACGCGCCTTTATCGGCATGTGCGAATCGACCGATCCCTTCGGAGCAGTATGGACCGACAAGGGTTTTGTTACATGTTCATCATCAGATCGTGGAAAAAACTACAGCCGCTCCGGTTTATCTGATTGGAGTGCCTATTTTTACTACAACGCCATCGACCCTACATATATCGTAACACCCGAGGGAAAACATTACCTGATACATGGTTCGTGGCATAGTGGCTTCGCACTGTTACAGGTCGATGCAACAACAGGTAAACCTCTCAAAACACTCGGTGAGCCATACGCAGACACTGTAAGTGAACTTACAGCCCGATATGGTAAGAGAATTGGAACACGCACAGCCTCGTCGCGCTGGCAAGGCAGCGAAGCTCCCGAAATCATATACAAAGATGGCTACTACTATTTGTTCATGGCCTACGATGGCCTCGACGTACCATACAACACTAGGGTCGTCAGAAGCACAAATATCGAAGGTCCATACCTCGACATCACAGGGCGCAATTTCACCAACGGAAGCGGTGATTGTTACCCTATCGTAACCCACCCTTACAAGTTCAATCTTAGCAACGGATGGGTCGGCATATCACATTGCAGTATCTTCCAAAACGAAAATACCAACGAATGGTTCTACATGTCGCAAGGACGATTGCCTGCCAACGTTGGTGGCAACCCATACTCCAATGCCATTATGATGGGGCACGTTCGCCGCATTGTATGGTGTCCGGCCTCTGCAAGTGAACCCGATAACCTTTGGCCAATAGCATTGCCCGAACGTTACGCTGCCGTACCTGATTTAGGAACGATAACCAAAGACTCGCTTGTTGGGAAATGGGAGCACATTAACCTGAAATACAGCTATGCCAAACAAGATGGCGCCACTGCTCTTACTCTCAATGCCAACGGCACAATGTCGGGGGCACTGTCTGGAAATTGGAATTATGATACGACAAAAAAACAGCTTACATTGGGCAACGTTGTGGTATGTGTTGAACGTGAAGTCGATTGGGAAGCTTCCCCTCGCCGTGTTACATTTGTATATGCCGGAACTGAAAAAAATCTAAATGCAACATACTGGGGCAAAAGGACAAAATAATATTAACAAAAATGCAACGACAAATGAAAGTACTTGGAAGAATTCTATTTGCCCTTCTTGGGTTCGCATTTGGAGTGCAGGTTCAGGCACAATCCATTAGCGTGCATGACCCGGTGATGATCAGGCAAAACGATACCTACTATATTTTCTGTACTGGAATGGGAATCTCGGTTCTTTCTTCTCCGAACATGAAAAGCTGGAAAAAGGAAGAACCGGTTTTTTCAAAAGCTCCTCAATGGGCCGTGGATGCGATCCCCACTTTTAAAGGTCACATCTGGGCTCCGGATATTTCTTTTTTCAACGGCGAATACTATTTGTATTATTCCGTTTCAGCTTTTGGAAAAAATACTTCCTGCATTGGGTTGGCTACAAATAAGACTCTCAATCCGGCCGATCCGGAATTTAAATGGATCGATCACGGAAAAATTATTCAGTCTGTTCCCGGAGAGACCAATTGGAATGCCATCGATCCTAACCTGATTACCGACGAAAATGGAACTCCATACCTTTCATTCGGATCTTTTTGGGACGGATTAAAACTGGTGAAACTTTCAGAAGATGCATTAACTGTTGCAGAAGATATTCATCAGGCACCTACTATCGCTTCGCGAAAGAAAAATCCCAACGATGCAAATCCGCCATCGGTAGACAACAATCCTGTTGATGCCGGAGGAAATGCCATCGAAGCTCCATTCATTTTCAGGAAAGGAAACTATTATTACCTGTTTGCTTCAATTGATTATTGCTGCAAAGGCATCAACAGCACCTATAAAATGATTGTTGGCCGTTCTGAGAAACTGTCAGGTCCTTATGTCGATCAGGATGGAAAATCAATGGCTTCAGGAGGTGGTACAATTCTTTTACAGGGTGATGAAAACTGGTATGGGGTTGGACACAATGCCGTTGTCAGTTTTGATGGAACCGATTATCTGGTTTTTCATGGATACGACGGACACGATGCCGGAAAACCTAAACTAAATATCCGGAGAATTGACTGGGATCCGAATGGATGGCCGGTCGCCGGAAAGGATATATTGACAAATTAAATCTAATTGAAACATGATGACAAAATTTGAAATGATTACAAAAAGCATCCGCTCCATCATGGTTTTGGCCATGCTTGGAACGACCATTTCTTCCGGAGCACAAAATGCCCGCATAAAAATTGATATCGACCGCAAAATTGGCGAAGTAGATAAACACCTCTACGGAAATTTTGTGGAACACCTTGGCCGTTGTGTTTACGGCGGAATTTATGAAGAAGGCTCACCATTGGCCGACGACAAGGGAATTCGCCTTGATGTCCTGGATGCAGTTAAAGATTTGAATGTTTCAATTACCCGCTATCCGGGGGGAAACTTTGTATCGAATTACCACTGGAAAGATGGTATCGGCCCGAAAGATCAGCGTCCGGCCCGCATGGAACTGGCCTGGGCACGTTTGGAATCGAACCGTTTTGGGACCGACGAATTTGTCGATTATGCCAAACGGATGGGAACCGAACCTTATTTTTCGGTGAACATGGGAACCGGAACCATCGAAGAAGCCCAGCAATGGGTTGAATATTGCAACGTGAAAAGTGGTCCGTATTATGCCGAACTCCGGAAAAAGAATGGAAATGCTGAACCATTCAACATCAAATACTGGAGCCTCGGAAATGAAATGGACGGTTTCTGGCAGATGGGGCACCTGAATGCCGAAGATTATGCCAAGAAAGCACGCGAAGCCGCAAAATTAATGAAACTCACTTCTCCGGAAATTAAATTGATTGCTGCTGGTTCGTCAAATTACCGTCCGAATGCCGATCCGAACGATTGGAATGAAACCATTTTGCACGAGCTGCGCGATGTGGTCGATTACATTGCCCTGCACATGTATGTAGGTAATCCGGATGACAATTATTATAATTTTGTTTCAAGTCCTTTGGTTCTGGAAGAACGGACTAAGATCGTTAAAGGTATAATCGCCCGCGAAATGGAGAATGCCGATCGTGGTAACCGCCCGCCAATTTACATTGCCTGGGACGAATACAACATTTGGTACCGTGCCCGTGGAGAAGATACCATGGCCGGAACCCGCGCGCTCGAAGAACATTACAACCTGGAAGATGCCCTGGTAATTTCAGGTTTCCTGAATGCGTTTATCCGCAATGCCGACATTGTAAAAATGGCGAATATGGCGCAGTTGGTTAACGTTATTGCTCCGATTTTCACCAACGAAAAGGGAATGTTCAAGCAAACCATCTATTATCCCTTGCAGTTGTTCGCTAAAAATGTACACGGAACTTCGCTTGATGTTCATGTGGATTGCGAAACCTACGATACCGAAAAATTCTTTATTGGTTTGGGAGAATCAACCACGCAGCAAAAAAATGTTCCTTTTCTCGATGTTTCGGCAACATACAACAACGGTGAAGTGATTATTTGCGTGGTAAACAGAAACAAAGACAAGGCGATTACAACCGATTTGATTTCGCAACAGGGAAAATTCTCAGGCGATTTCGAAGTGTCGGAAGTGAATGGCCCGGACATTAAATCTGAAAATGATTTTGGAAAGACAACCGTTGAGACCAAGGCAAAACCTGTAATTAAAGTAAAAACTGCCGACCAGATTACCTATTCTTTTCCTCCGCATTCGTTTACCATGCTTAAGGGAAAGATCGTTAATTAGTTGGGTTATTTCAGGACAGGAAATTGCGTGGTTCAAAATGGTTTAAGTGAGAAAGTTCTCCACGGAAAGCCACCCCGGTTTTATTCGGGCTCACCGTAACCGGGAAGATCGGTCCGGGGAAAAATGATTCGCTGAACCTGTTTGTATATTTTAGAATAAATAATAAATCTAAGATTTTTCCAGTTCGGTCTGGTTAGATGAAGGGGTTGGTGCCAGTTTGGTGTCAGCCCTTTTTTTTGGTTTGTTTGTTCTTAATTATCCTACTTCTTACTTAAATTTAATCTAAATAGTAGTGTCCTTCCGGAGAATAGGATTTTTTGAAGAAATCAGCTTTTTGTTCTAATTGCTTTGCCGGTGAGCCCTTCAGCGTTAGGGTTTCGCCAGATCTTAACATTCTGCCTGCGTTGGGCGGCTACCAAAGGGTTCAACAGGATTGATGCTTGTCAGGGATGCTTGATTTCTTTGGGTTGAATATATATATTTGCTTCCCTTAAAAAAAATGGATTGAGCTGAAATCTCAATTTATTAAAGATTTGGAAGTCGATATTGATCGTTTTTTGTGTCTTCTAATACTGACTAAAATAAATTAACTCAAATAATTACTGATGAAAGGTTACAAAATTATCGTTCTTGCCAAGCAGGTTCCAGATACCCGGAATGTTGGCAAAGATGCCATGAAAGCCGATGGGACCGTTAACCGGGCAGCACTTCCGGCAATTTTCAATCCGGAAGATTTAAATGCATTGGAACAGGCACTACGGATAAAAGATTCATTCCCAGGAACAACCATCACTCTTTTAACCATGGGACCTGGCCGCGCCGCAGAAATTATCCGTGAAGGATTATTCCGTGGAGCCGATGACGGCATTCTGCTTACCGACCGCGCTTTTGCAGGTTCAGACACACTGGCAACTTCTTATGCAATTGCCCAGACACTGAAAAAACACGGAGCCTACGACATTATTATTGCCGGTCGTCAGGCGATTGATGGAGACACCGCACAGGTTGGTCCACAGGTTGCCGAAAAACTGGGGATTCCGCAGATAACTTATGCTGAAGAAATTCAGGCGATAGAAAAAGGAAAAGTTACCGTAAAACGCCGTCTCGAACGTGGCGTTGAGGTGGTGAAATGCCCGATGCCTTTGGTTATTACAGTTAACAGCTCTGCTCCGGATTGTCGTGCGCGGAACGCGAAACTGATCATGAAATACAAACATGCCAAAACGATTTCCGAAATGCAGGTTTCAAACGACGATTACATCAGCTTATACAACGATCGTCCATACCTGAATATCAAAGAATGGACTGTTCAGGATATTGAAGTTGATTTGAATGAATTGGGATTAACCGGATCGCCTACCAAGGTGAAAAAGGTTGAGAACGTCGTTCTTCAGTCAAAAGGAGCTAAAGTAATTACATCCTCCGACGAAGATATGGATCAGCTGATGCGTGAGTTAATTGAAAATCATACAATCGGATAATTGATAAAAGACTAAACTATGAACAGTGTTTTTGTTTATTGCGAAATAGAAGACGGTCAGGTAGCCGAAGTTAGCCTGGAATTGCTGACCAAAGGCCGCTCGCTGGCTACCGAATTAAAATGTAACCTCGAAGCGATTGCCATTGGTCATAAGCTCGATGGAATCGAAAAAGATATTTTCCCGTATGGTGTGGATGTTTTGCACATTGCCGACGATAAACGTCTGGCCCCTTTCACGACTTTGCCTCATACTTCAATTGTGGTAAAACTTTTTCAGGAAGAAAAACCACAGATTGCCCTGATGGGAGCCAGTTCTGTTGGTCGTGATTTAGGTCCCCGTGTTTCGTCTGCCTTGCATAGTGGTTTAACTGCCGATTGTACTTCATTGGTTATTGGAGATCACGAAGATAAAAAGGCGGATAAAGTGTATACTGATTTGTTGTACCAGATTCGTCCGGCTTTTGGTGGAAATATTATCGCAACCATCATCAATCCCGATTGCCGCCCCCAAATGGCTACAGTTCGTGAAGGAGTAATGAAAAAAGCGATCCTGGATCCGAAATACAAAGGAAAGATCAATAAACTGGATGTTTCGAAATATACCAGTGATACCGATTTTGTGGTTGAAATGATTGAACGCCACATGGAAAAAAGCAAAGTGAACATCAAAGGTGCCGGAATTATTGTTGCCGGTGGTTATGGTGTTGGCTCGAAAGACAATTTCGATTTACTTTTCGAACTGGCTGAAGTTTTGGGTGGCGAAGTTGGTGCCTCGCGTGCTGCGGTCGACTCCGGATATGTTGGTCACGATCGTCAGATTGGCCAAACCGGAACTACTGTTCGCCCGAAATTATACATTGCCTGTGGAATTTCAGGACAAATCCAGCACCGTGCCGGAATGGAAGAATCGGCTCAGATTATTGCCATCAATACCGATCCTGAAGCTCCAATCAATTCAATTGCTGATTACGTGATTACCGGTGATGTTTCAGAAATATTACCAAAAATGATCAAGTATTATAAAGCAAATACCAAATAAGAAGCCTCCCCCAACCCCTCCGAAGGAGGGGAGAAGGAAGAAGCAAATGAATAAAAATATGGTTTAACCAAAGCCTTGTATTTTAATTCCTCCCCCTCGGGGAGGTTAGGAGGGGCTTTAAAATTATAAACAATGGCTAATTTTTATACAGATAATAAAGACCTGAGATTCCATTTGACCCATCCTTTGATGGAAAAAATTGTTCGGTTGAAAGAACGGAATTTCGAAGAAAAGAAAAATTACGATTTCGCTCCGATGGATTACGAAGATGCACTCGACAGTTTCGATAAAGTGCTTGAAGTCGTCGGTGAGATTTGTGGCGATATTGTTTCTCCAAATGCTGAAAGTATTGATGCCGAAGGTCCGCAGGTAATCGACGGACACGTAAAATATGCACGGGGAACTGAAGAAAACATCGATGCCTTGCGAAAAGCAGGTTTGATGGGTATGTCGCTTCCGCGTAAATACGACGGTTTAAACTTCCCGATCGTACCTTATATTATGGCTGCTGATATTGTTTCGCGTGCCGATGCCGGATTTGTAAACATCTGGGGACTTCAGGACTGTGCTGAAACCATCAATGAATTTGCTTCAGAAGAACAAAAAGCAAAATACCTGCCGCGCGTTTGTGCCGGTGAAACCATGGCAATGGATTTGACCGAGCCGGATGCAGGTTCCGATCTTCAGGCAGTACAACTGAAAGCAACCTGGGACGAGAAAAAAGGTAAATGGATGCTGAATGGTGTGAAACGCTTTATCACCAATGGTGACGGCGACATTTCACTGGTTCTGGCACGTTCCGAAGCCGGAACAAAAGATGGCCGTGGTCTGTCAATGTTCATTTACGATAAACAGGATGGTGGCGTAACTGTTCGCCGCATCGAGCACAAGATGGGTATCATCGGTTCTCCAACCTGCGAACTGGTATTTAAAGATGCTCCGGGCGAATTGGTCGGCGACCGCAAAATGGGTTTGATTAAATATGTAATGGCCCTGATGAATGGTGCCCGTTTGGGTATTGCAGCGCAATCTGTAGGTATTTCTGAATCGGCCTATCGCGAGTCACTGGCTTATGCAAGAGAACGTATGCAGTTCGGAAAAGCAATTATCAAATTCCCTGCAGTGTACGAAATGATTACGACCATGAAAGCTAAACTGGATGCTTCGCGTACTTTATTATACGAAACAGCCCGTTTTGTCGACATGTATAAAACTTATGCACACATCGCCGAAGAGCGGACTCTGGAAAAGGATGAAAGAGCAGAAATGAAGAAATACCAGAAACTGGCCGATTTATTTACTCCGCTGGGCAAAGGTATTTCGAGCGAATTCTGTAATCAGCTGGCTTACGATGCCGTTCAGATTCACGGAGGTTCAGGATTCATGAAGGATTATCCGGTTGAGCGCATCTACCGTGATGCCCGTATCACTTCAATTTATGAAGGAACAACGCAATTACAGGTTGTAGCTGCAATCCGCGGAGTTACTACCGGTGGATATTTGGCACAGATTCGAGAGTACGAGTCTCAGAAAATCACTCCGGAACTTGAATTCATGCGTCGTACCTTAATTATCCTTACCGACGATTACGAACAGGCGGTTGCCAAAGTAGTCGATAGTAACGACAATGAGTTTATTGATTTCCATGCCCGTCGTTTGGTCGAAATGGCCGGCTTTATCATTATGAGCTACCTTTTGGTGATCGATAGCAATCGTGATTCGTCGTTTACCAAATCAGCAAAAGTATTTATTAAACTAACAAAATCGTTGGTAAAAGGTCATGCTGAATTTATTCGCAGTTCGGTTATCGAAGATCTGGCTGCTTATAAAATTGAAATGGAATAGTGAAGAATTAGGATACAGACTGTAGCTTCAGTTTATCCTTGAAACATATTTTATCCTGAAAGGCTGGTCGAAAGACTGGCCTTTCTTGTTTATCCGGCCATTACAGGACTTCTATTTAGAGTTTGTATTCTATTATTTCTTCAATTTTGGCTAATCCGGACGATTGTATAAGAGTAGAATTTCTTCTTTTTTTCCTGAATCAGAACTCAACTTTCCAAAATTAGGAGTAATCAGTACTGATTTTGGGGTTTCTAAATTTGCTGTTCTGCAAGAGCAAGGCAAAAATCTGGAAATTTTTCATGTTCATATTGCATCAGTGGATATTGAATATTCGTATTTAAAAGCATGAGTTCTGATTGCCTGAGATGGTTTTGTTGTAGTTTTCGGGATTGAATTTACAATTAGTAAACATTGCATTGGAAGATATTCATTTGTGTATGTTTTGTAACAGTCAGTTTTACAGAATGGTATGGATTGGGGACAAAAATAGTTTGGTATTAATTAAAAAAAGTGTTTGGAAATGGGAATAAGTCGTCTATCTTTGCAGCCGCTAAAGAGGAAAGGGTTATCCGGAACTTGGAGGCAGA
>JBASYJ010000261.1:0-10921 GCA_049277435.1 Prolixibacteraceae bacterium | reverse complement strand
GGTGAATTCAATGAAGGTCAGCGTGTTTTACGTGGAAAAATCGACATGTCGTCGCCCAACATGCACATGCGCGACCCGATTTTATACCGGATTATGAAAACGCCGCATCACCGCACCGGCGACAAATGGTGCATCTACCCGATGTATGATTTTGCCCATGGTCAATGCGATTACTGGGAAGGGATTACCCACTCGATCTGTACCCTCGAATTCGAAGTTCACCGCCCGCTGTACGATTGGTTTATCGACCAGCTGAAAGATTCGGATTATCGTCCGCGGCAGATTGAATTTTCGCGCCTGAACCTGAATTATACCGTAATGAGCAAACGCAAACTGCTCGAACTGGTAAAAGATAAACACGTTACCGGCTGGGATGATCCACGGATGCCGACTATTTGTGGTCTTCGCCGCCGGGGCTATACTCCGGAATCGCTTCGGAATTTTGCCGATCGGATTGGAGTAACCAAAACCGACGGGATCACCGATGTTGCGCTGTTGGAACATTCGATCCGCGAAGATTTGAACAAACGGGCACAACGGGTCATGGGAGTGCTCAATCCGCTGAAAGTCGTAATTACCAACTGTCCTGAAGGCGTGGTAGATCAGATGGAAGCGGTAAATAATCCGGAAGATCCGTCAATGGGAACACGTCTGGTTCCGTTTACCCGCGAGCTGTACATCGAACGCGACGATTTTATGGAAGTGCCGCCGAAGAAATTCTATCGCCTGTCGCCGGGAACTGAAGTTCGCCTGCGTTATGCGTATTTCATTACCTGCAACGAGGTGGTGAAAGATGCCAGCGGCGAAATCACCGAAATACATTGTACCTACGATCCTGCTTCACGAGGCGGGAATTCGCCCGACGGACGAAAGGTGAAATCAACCATTCACTGGGTTTCGGCCACCGAAAATGTGCAAGCTGAAGTTCGCCTGTACGATCGTCTGTTTTCCGACGAGGAACCGGATGGACATAAAGACATCGACTTCAAGGAATTTATGAACCACGATTCGTTGCAGGTTTTACCGAAATGCTACATCGAACCATTCGTGAAAGACGCCAAAGTTCTTGATCATTTTCAATTCGAACGTTTGGGCTATTTCAATATCGATCAGGATTCAGGTGCCGAAAAGCTGGTGTTCAACCGGACCGTTCAGCTAAAAGATACCTGGGCAAAAGAAAAGAACAAGTAATAAAGATTCTGTCATCCTGAACTTGTTTCAGGATCTCATCAATAATTCCGACAGTTCCCGAAAATAATTCGGGATGACGAAAAGTCATCGGATCAGTAAAAAAAATAATGAAAGGGTGGAATGTAAATTCTGCCCTTTTTTGTGCCTGAAAGTTTGTTGCAAACATATTGTTATTGATTATTGAAAGGCTTAACTTACAACAGATTTTAATGATCACAATCAATCGGTTTCTGATTTTAGCACAAACATGAAAGTTTATTTTTCAACTCTTTTTTTAGTCTTGTATTTTGGGTTTGGGTTAAGCGCTCAAACCATTCTATCCGGAGTTGTTACCGATTCGTCCAATGCTCCAATTCCGTATGCGACTGTTTATCTGTCCAAAACTACAGTGGCGGTGTTGGCAAACAATGAAGGCGCTTTTTCAATGAATATTCCGCAAGATGGAACGTATGAAATGATCATCTCTTGTATTGGTTTTAAATCTCATTCGCAAATAATCATTGCTGATGGGAAGAATCAAAAAATAAATGTAAAACTTGCAGAGCATATCATTGTATTAAGCGAAATTCTGGTACATGGCAAAGACCGGAATCGCAAAAATAATCTTGATTTGTTCAAGAGTCATTTTATTGGGAATACAACAAATGCACCATTTTGTACGATAAAAAATCCTAAAGATCTGGTTGTTTACCGCACTTCCAATGACAGCAGTCTGGTTGCATATTCAGTAAAACCGATTACAATATTAAATTCTGCATTGGGCTATGAAATAGTCTACGACCTCAAGAGTTTCAGCTATAATTTACATACCGGACATTTAAGGTTTTCAGGCGATTATTATTTTCAGGATATTTCCAATCATAAGTGGAAAAAATCAAGTATAAACCGTAGCAGATTAGTGGCATACTATGGTTCCAGAATGCATTTTTTGAGGGCATTGTACACTGGAACAGTTAGTCAGGAGAGCTTTGAAATTTGTAATATTGAATCAGATTCATGTGGGGTAAAAATCTTAACGGATGCAATTCAGGAGGACGATATTCGTTTCGCATTAACCATTGAAGATATGTCTTTGGACTTTCCAAATTATATTATGATAATATATGTTGATAATCACCCGGAACTTGTTGTACTTCCATATGTATTCCGTTCGAATACATATACCAGTATAATCGTTTTCTCTGATTCTGTTCAGGTTTTTAAAAATGGCTACTATCCTGACAATTTTAACATTTCCTGGGCAGGAGATATGGCAAGGGATAGGATTGCTGAAATGCTTCCGTATGACTTTATTCCTGAATAATTTGAAAGAATTCGAACGCATTTCAAGGTCAGAAATATTTATTTTTTTGAGTCTTTACTGAAGATTTAATTTAGAATACGAGTCTTGTTACCTGATTCCATCAACTATTTCAATTATCAGATGTTCCATAAAAACATAAAAAGCAGACGAATGGAACAAAAATCAATTCTTCAAATAAAGCCGTTAGGATTCCAATGGGAAACGCTCGATCCGTTTATCTTTTGCGTTCATCACCGCGATGAATTTCCAAAGGGAAATCCTGAAATGGGGCCAGATGCCTCACTTTCAGGCCGGAATATTGGTCAGGATTTTACCGTAAAAGATGGCTGGCGCATGTATCACGGACAGGCGATTCCGGGATTTCCGGTTCATCCCCACCGTGGATTTGAAACAGTAACCGTTGTAAAGGAAGGATTGGTTGATCATACCGATTCGCTGGGTGCAGCAGGTCGTTTTGGCAAAGGCGACGTTCAATGGATGACTGCCGGGAAAGGTGTTCAGCATTCCGAAATGTTTCCGCTGGTGAATCAGGATAAGGAAAATCCGATGGAGCTTTTCCAGATCTGGCTGAATTTGCCCAAAGCCGGCAAATTTGTGGAACCCTATTTTAAAATGTTGTGGGATGAAATGATTCCATTAGTTAAAGAAACCGACTCCAATGGCAAATCGACCGAAATTAATGTTATCGCCGGCGCTTATGCCAAGATCAACGCACCCGATCCAACACCCGATTCCTGGGCTGCCAATCCGGATCACGAACTTGCAATTTGGACCATTCAAATGGATGCCAATGCAAAATGGAGTTTGCCAAAAGCCAATCCTGAAACAAACCGGGTGCTTTATTTTTACGGGGGAGATCAATTAATCCTCGAAGGTGAAAAGATTCCGGCTTACCATTCTGTTCAGGTAAATCCAGATGCTGAAATTGAAATTCAGGCCGGAGATGAATCCTGCTATCTTTTGCTTCTTCAGGGAAAACCAATGAACGAACCGGTCGTGCAATACGGTCCCTTTGTAATGAATACTGAAGCTGAAATCCGGCAGGCTTTTCAGGATTATCAAAAAACACAATTTGGCGGCTGGCCCTGGCCAAAACACGAACAGGTTCATCCCCGAAATAAAGGGCGCTTTGCTTTATATGCCGATGGGACGGAAGAGTTGAAATCATAATCTGTCGGTTTGTTTTGTTTTAATTTTGTTTGATTATGTTTTAATTATTCTGATTATCAGGATATTGATTCTGTCGTGTTGTTGTTTTTGTGTCCAATATTCAGTAAATTTAATCTAACGATTAACTCTGCTGAATATGAAAACACTCATTCTGATTTGTCTTTGCTTAGCGACCTGGATCGTTTCAAATGCACAGGTTAATGACCTGAATGGAGAATGGAACCTAATCGAATTCAGTACGGATACTGAAAACGGAAATGAACAGATGAATGAAGAAAAATTAAAGGGAGATGGATCGGTTTGGAATTTATTCTTTCTGGAAGAGGCTAAATTCAGGCAAACAAGCAACATGAGCGAATCCGGAACCATGGATACGTATGAAGGAACCTGGAAAAAATCAGGAGACAATTTAACCATCAGTATCCTGATCAACGGTCAGTATTACGATCTGTACTACACCTGCAAACTGGATGGAAATATCCTGACACTAGTTCGAAGTAATCCGATGGGGACCATGAAGATTACCGGGAAATTCAGAAAAAAACTATCCTGATTTTTTTAACTACCCGAGACTGACTCTTTCTGACCGGAATTTTTTCGGGAATTTATACAAGTTGTTTCATACTAAAATCAAATGGTTATGAAGAATAAGTATAAAAAAATCGGAGAAGAAATTTTTGATTTGGCTGGCATACAGGTTAATGGCAGCAATCCCTGGGATATTCAGATTTACAACGAAGATTTTTACGAACGAGCACTCACGGAAGGTGAATTGGGTGTTGGCGAATCTTACATGGACGCCTGGTGGAATGTTAAAAATCTGGATGAATTTATGTGCCGGATTTTAAAGGCACAATTGGATGAAAAAATTCATAGAAAGTATCAGATTCTGTTCCAGCTTTTTATGGTGCGGCTTTTTTACCTGAAATCGAAACGAAAGGCTTTTCACATTGGCGAAAAACATTACGATCTGGGAAATAATCTTTTTCAGCACATGCTCGATAAACGAATGAATTACAGTTGTGCTTACTGGAAAAATGCCAAAACCCTCGATGAGGCTCAGGAAAACAAGCTGGATTTAATCTGTCGCAAATTATTTCTGAAACCCGGAATGCGAATTCTCGATATTGGCTGTGGATGGGGGGCATTTGGCAAATTTGCTGCCGAGAAATACAAAGCAGAAGTCGTCGGTCTGACTGTCTCGAAAGAACAGGTTGAACTTGGGCAAAAACTTTGCGAAGGCCTGCCCGTTGAATTTAAACTGATGGATTACCGGGATATGCACGAAAAGTTTGATCGTATTGTCAGTGTTGGCATGTTCGAACACGTGGGGCATAAAAACTACCGGACATTTTTCGAAGTGTCACGCAGATGCCTGATCGACGACGGGCTGTTTCTTCTTCACACCATTGGCCGGATTAAACCTTTCAAGACCATCGATGCCTGGACGAATAAATATATCTTCCCAAATGCAATGCTTCCTTCAACAACACAAATTGGTCGGGCTACCGAAAACCTTTATGTTATGGAAGACTGGCATAATCTGGGATTCGATTACGACAAAACACTCATGACCTGGCATCGAAACTTTGTTCAGAACTGGGATCAAATCAAGAGCCAGTATTCAGATCGTTTTTTCCGAATGTGGGAATATTATCTGCTGACATGTGCAGCCTCATTCCGTTCGCGTCACACCCAGGTTTGGCAAATTGTATTTTCTCCAACCGGTATTGTTGGCGGCTATGAATCGGTTCGGTAATCCTGATTGATTCATTTCCAATACGTTATTGTCAGGTATAAATTTCAAAGTTGTATATTTGATGAATGTATGCCGGGAGATTTTAAAACTGGTTCCCTGAACAATGACTGTTAGAAAACGGTTTGAGATATTTGTACTGTTTTTATACCATGAAACAATCCTCTTTTTTTATCCTGTTTCTGATTTCAATTTTCATTTACGGTTGTCATAAACCGGAAACTCCGGAACCGGTTGATCCGACTCCGGAAGGATATACTCTTGTGTGGAGTGATGAATTTCAGTACAACGGATTGCCCGATGAGACAAAATGGAGTTACGATTCCGGAGGTTCAGGCTGGGGAAACAATGAGGATCAATATTACACTAAAGCAAATCTTAAAAATTCGGAAGTCAGGGATGGATATTTGTACATCACGGCGATTAAGGAAGACTTTGAAGGTAAGAAATACACTTCAGCACGAGTGGTTACCCGGACAAAAGGAGACTGGTTATACGGACGGATTGAGGTGAGAGCCAAGCTACCCGAAGGAAAAGGCATGTGGCCGGCAATCTGGATGCTGCCTACCGATTGGGAATATGGTGGCTGGCCCGACAGCGGGGAAATTGACATCATGGAAAATCTGGGTTACCTTCCCAATTGGATCACTTCAACATTTCAAACTCAAAAATATACTTATCTGAATGCGACTCATAAAATGTCCCTGCTTTATATTCCCGATTGCTATACTGAGTTTCATACCTATATCCTCGATTGGGAGCCGGATGAATGCCGGGTTTATGTGGATGCAAAATTATATCATACCTTTATTAATGATGGATCAGGTTTTCAGGTCTGGCCCTTCGACAAACGGTTTCATTTGATCCTGAATGTTGCAGTTGGCGGCACTTTTGGCGGTGCACAGGGGATTGATGACAGCATCTTTCCACAATCAATGGTGGTTGATTATGTTCGTGTTTATCAGAAAAAGTAGCAGAAAATACATTCTCCCAAATCAGAAGTCTCTGGTTTGGCTTTCGAAATTTTATTCCTCTATCTTTGTCTCCTGAAAAACAAATTTCAGAGACCTATGTCATTTTCAACTTTCGGTTTATCCCCGGCGCTGCTAAGAGTTCTGGCCGATCAGAATTATATTCAGCCATTCCCCATTCAAAAAGAAGCTATTCCTGCAATTCTGGATCGCAAAGATGTTTTGGGGATCGCCCAAACCGGATCGGGAAAAACTGCAAGTTATGTTTTGCCGGTATTAACGAATCTTCTGGGAAACACAACAACCAAAAACCGGCATGCCAAAGTGCTTGTGCTTGTTCCGACGCGTGAACTGGCTGCCCAGGTTGAAAAGGTCTTTCGAATGTTCAGTTCAGCACTTCCGGAGCGAATTAAAACGCTGGCGGTTTTTGGAGGTGTTTCAATTAATCCTCAAATGATTGGAATGCAGGGGGTTCATGTGCTGGTTGCTACACCCGGACGTTTGCTAGAACTGGTTGAATCCAAAGCTGTTCATTTATCCGGAATTGATACCCTGGTTTTGGACGAAGCCGATAAAATGCTCAACCTTGGTTTTCAGGAAGAGATGAAACGCATTTTTTCCCTTCTGCCTGAAAAGCGACAGAACCTGTTGTTCTCGGCTACCCTGAGTGAAAAGCTTGAAAGTATTAATCAGCTTGTTTTGCACAATGCGGTAGTTGTTAAAATCGAGCCTGAAAAAGACCACATTGATTTGATTGAACAAGTCGGGTATTTTGTTCCGCTCGAAAAGAAAGGACCGTTGTTGAGGTACATCATTAAAACCCGGGACATGAAACAGGTTCTGGTTTTTACTTCTTCGACCTTTCAGGCTGATAATGTTGCTGATAAGTTGTGTAAGAATGGGATCGATGCGGTTTCAATTCACAGTAAAAAGAGTCAGGGAGCCAGAACTGAAGCCTTGCGCGAATTTAAAACCGGTACACTTAGGGTGCTGGTGACCACCGATTTGCTGGCCCGCGGTATTGATATCGAGTTTTTACCTTTTGTGATTAATTATGAATTACCCCGCTCTCCCAAAGATTATATTCATCGGATCGGACGAACCGGTCGTGCAGAAAATGCCGGAGAAGCAATTTCTTTCGTTACTCCGGAAGAACAGCATCATTTCAGGATTATCCAGAAAAAGATGGGGAAATGGATTACTATGATCGACAGTACAAATCTCGATCTGAAAGGGTTTTAATGTTTTATACAGTGACATAAATACTCGCCGGCGGTAAAAATTCAACATAATTTGGTTGTCTGCATCGGTCTTTGTAAATTAGGGAGAACGAATCTCCAAATTTCCACTCCATGCTTATCAAAACCTTCGCCAGTGCAGTTCACGGTATCGATGCGACAACAATTACCATAGAAACTGAAATTTCCCAGGGCATTAAGTTTTTTATGGTTGGTTTGCCCGATAGCGCTGTTAAAGAAAGTCAGCAACGCATCGAATCAGCTATTCGCCTGAATAATTTTAAATGGCCGCGAAAGAAAGTAGTGATCAATATGGCACCGGCTGATATTCGCAAGGAAGGTTCTGCCTATGACCTGCCACTGGCTATTGGAATTTTGGCTGCATCGGAGCAAATCAAAACCGATAAAGTTTCGAAATATATCATGATGGGAGAATTGTCGCTCGATGGAACTTTACAACCGGTTAAAGGGGCATTACCCATTGCGATTAAAGCAAGGGAAGAAGGTTTCGAAGGATTTATTCTTCCTAAGGAAAATGCCAGGGAAGCCGCGGTGGTCGATACCCTGAAAGTATACGGGGTTGAAAGTCTGAGCGAAGTGGTTGCTTTTTTTAACGACGAAGCCGAATTAGAACAAACAATCGTCAACACGCGTGAAGAATTCTTTTCAAAAATTAATGAATGTGATGTTGATTTTTCTGATGTAAAAGGTCAGGAAAATGTGAAACGTGCACTTGAGATTGCTGCAGCTGGCGGCCACAATATTCTAATATTGTGAATAGTTATACTAGGAATATTAATTTAGACATACTCAGAAAGTGGAAATAGATGAGTTTAAAAAATAGAAACTTTTAGTAATAGAAATCTAATCTCAAAGGCTTTTATTTATATAAATTTCTCTGATTTTCTCTCCTGTGCTTGTAAATTTATATTTAGCTTGAAATTGGTCATATTTAGTAATAAATTGAATAATATTCATTTTGAGTGAATACTTAATTATTTCGTCTTGCGGATCTAAATATTCTGAAGTTGCTAGAGATTCAAAAAGATCATCAATCTCATGAATATCAAATTTTGAAATAAATTGAGAAAAAAGCGAATTAATATTTTCATCAAAAATATCACTTGAAGTATCTTCTGAAGTATCTGGTTTACTATTATTTAAGTTAAAATTAACTTTCTCAAGTTTTTCAATTTCAGTTTGAAGTCTGACCCTTTCACTCCTTTCATTATTGTATTTCTGTTCCCAATAATCAATTTCGTTTTCTAATTTGACTGCATCAATTTTAAGAATAACTGAACCCTTATCAGTAATCAAATAAACCCAAGGAGTTATTGTTTTTTCAAAAAAGTTTATGATTATCCGGCTCAAATTAATTAGGATATATGTGGAGACTAAAACGATTATTGATTCACCTATACATATTAGCAAATTCATAAAAAGATCATGGTCTTTAATATAAATTCTAATAATTTCTAGTCTTCTATCGAGACTTAAGTATGCATCGAATGTAAATATCGAATAAACTAAATCCCAATTGCTTAATAGCCAGACAATTATAAAAGTTCCAAGAAAAGGATTTGTGGTTTTTTGTTTAAGACTATTAAAAAACGAGGAAATGGATTCAGCGAGCATAGATATAAGTTTGTAAATTTGGGTTTTCCAAAATTACAGCATAAATATTATACTAACAATTATTTTTATGCTAATTATATGTCAACATTTTCAGGATAGCTTAAAATCGGTGATATTGAGTGACTACCCTTTATGTCATTAAATTTGAATACTATTTTTTCCATGTATTTACTTTTAACAAAATCAGGTCTGTTTTCATCTGGTTTAAGATCGCTAATACTTTCTTGTAAGAAACTTGACCGAATTTTCAAGCCTAATCCAATTTTTTCACCTTTCTTTTTTTTATCTTTTATCAAAGTTGAAACTTGGTGTTTTTCTGCTTTTAAATCCACAAGCATTTCCTCATCTGGTCTTAAAGGAAAGATTTTAATCCATTCAAGTAGTTTTCCCATTTCTGCCCTAATCATTAACCGAATGTCAATTAATTCTTGTTCATCTTTGGCAAAATCTAAAAGGGAAAGAATCGTTTTAGTATAGTTAAAGCTTTCCTTCAGTTTCTGCTTTTGATTAGTTAATTGTGCTTTTTCCTTTATTAATTCTTCATTCACTTTTTCAAGTTTTTCAAGGTTAGTTCTATGAAGCGTCAATCTATTATTATAATACTCTTTATTCCCTTCAGAAACAGTTTTAGAACTTTCCATCTGATCAAATACAATTTCAATTTTTCTATTTAAATCATTAATTTGTCCTTTGTTACTTATAAAGCTTTTTTCAATCGCACTAATTCGCAAATCTGTTTCATTCTTATTAGGAATTATTTTATAAATGTCTAAATCGTCAAAATACATAAAAAACAAATCTTTGAATTCCTCATATTTTACTGCTTTTGCTGAACATAGCTTTTGCCCGTCAATATTTACACGAGACTTAGAACAATGTAGATAAGTTCCTCCCTTTGATCCTTTACCCTTATCAATATAGTGCATAGGGGAACCGCATAATCCACATTTAACTACTTGAGCAAATAGGTTTGTAGCCTTGCCAGTTTTTCCTCCTCCATTACCGTTTTTTGCATGGTTGGATTCAAGTATATTTTGAACCTGATAGAATAAGTCTTTGTCAATTACGGCAGGATAATAGTCTAAGATTGATTCCCCGATCGGTGTACGTTTACCCTCAATCATTTTATGTGGCTGATACTCCCCTAAAAGTGTTTTATCACTCAAGTATTTATTAATTGTTGTGTTTTTCCATCCGCCAAAAAATGTGACTTCTCCTTTTTCATTTTTTCTTTCTCTTGGCTTCCAAATATCTGGCATAAGATTCATAGCTGAACTAATACTCGTTGTCCCTTTTCCAGAAACTTTTAGCTTGAAGATAGTTTCAATTGCCTTACATATTTTAGGGATTCGCTCAAACGTCTTTTTGTCTTCGGAAAGCTTTAACCATACGGGAGATTTTGCTGTCATTTTCAGATTTCCGTTAATAGCCAGATTTCGTTTGTTCTCCCAAGCTTTACCGACTAGATAACTTTTTCTCTTGCTTTCTTGGTTTGCTCTTTGAATTTCCCCTACAATAACATATAACTGACTATGATACTCCCCCAAAATAGGACAATGAGTTAAGATATAAATTGATCATCTTTAAATTAAAATTTATGTCACTCAAACGGAGAAGATTTAGTAAAGAATTTAAGACCAAAGTTGTTTTGGAATCA
>JBASYJ010000260.1:0-57094 GCA_049277435.1 Prolixibacteraceae bacterium | reverse complement strand
GGTCAGGAATTTCAACTGTTGAAATGGGACGGATATGATCATCTGATTTATTCAGTTGACGATAAAACCCAGATCATCGTCAGCAACAAATCGCTGCGGTTTGTCGATTACCTGATTTCGTTTCCGTACATCTTCGTCTTTTATTTTGTGTTTGTCATTACCGTTACGATGATTGGCAATTCGAATTTCAGAAAGCTGATCATCCCTCACGACCTTCGGTTCCGGATTCAGGTATCGATCATTTCTGTTGTACTGATTTCGCTGCTGGTGGTGGCTTCAGGAACCATCTACTACAACATCCTGGAATACCGCGACCGCCACCAGAAAGATCTCCAGGAAAAAATGAAATCGATTTCCGAAGAAATAAAAAACAGGCTGACCTACGTTAATACAATCGATCCGGAATTGCAGCAGTGGCTGTACCGCGAATTGTATAAACTGTCGAACATTTTCAGGACAGACATCAACATTTACGACATCAAAGGTGAACTAATTGCCACTTCGCGCCCCGAAATCTTTGCAAAAGGCGTCACTTCCAAACGAATGAATTCGCAGGCATTTTACGAACTTTCGGAACGCTACCAGCTGAATTATTTTCATCCGGAAAAAAACGGAACGCTCTCCTATTTATCGGCTTACGAACCAATCATTAACAGTTCGGGCGATTATCTGGGTTATTTGAACCTTCCCTATTTCACCCGCGAAGACGATCTGAAACAAGGAATATCAACCTTCATTGTGGCTTTCATTAACCTGTATCTGCTTTTGTTTTTAGCCAGTGTGATTGTGGCGGTTTTCCTGTCGAACCGAATTACCCAGCCACTTAGCCTGATTCGTGAAAAGTTACGGAGTATCCAGCTTGGCAAAAAAAGTGAGCAGATTATTTACAAAGCCGAAGACGAAATTGGCGAACTGGTGAATGAGTACAACCGAAAAGTGGAAGAGTTGGCCGAAAGCGCGGAATTGCTTGCCCGCTCGGAACGCGAATCGGCCTGGCGCGAAATGGCCAAACAGATCGCCCATGAAATTAAGAATCCGCTCACACCGATGAAACTAAACATTCAGTATTTACAACGCGCCAAAGTGGAAGGGAAAGAACATTACGACGACTTTTTTGAACGCGTGACCAAAAATCTGATTGAACAGATTGATACGCTTTCTGGAATTGCAACCGAATTTTCGAATTTCGCTCAAATACCAAAAGCAAAAAACGAAAATTTTAACCTGATTGAAGTTTTGCGAAACGTGTGTGCTTTGTTTGAGCCAAACCAAAACCTTGCCATTCAACTGGAAACAAACAACTTACAGTCGCTTAATATTTTTGCTGACAAGGAACAACTGTCAAGAGCATTTCTGAACTTAATAAAGAATGGCATTCAGTCGATTCCGGCCAATCAGAAAGGTGAAATCAAAGTCGATGTTTCAAGAGAATACGATTCAGTAAAAATTGCGATCAGCGATAACGGAACCGGAATCAGCCAGGAAGCGCAAAAGCATCTTTTCGAACCAAATTTCACCACCAAAACCAGTGGAATGGGCCTTGGCCTGTCCATTGTCCGGAACATTATCAATACCTGCAACGGTAAAATCTGGCACGAATCAAACGAAACTGCCGGAACCACTTTTTATGTCGAAATCCCGCTCCATGAAAAAGCTTCAAACACTGAGACTAACCATTCTTAGCGACAATGTCGCCGGTCGCCGCTGCCGGGCCGAACACGGACTTTCGTTCCTGATTGAAGCCGACCAGACCATTTTGTTCGATACCGGATCAGGTGATTTAATCGAATACAATGCCCAAATCCTGAATATTAATCTGAATCAGATTGAAACCGTGGTTCTGAGTCACGGACACGATGACCACAGCGGTGGACTGATGTCGGTGACAGGTAAAAAACTGATTTGTCACCCGGATGCGTTCCTGAAAAGAACCCGAAAACCGAACCATTCTGATTTGGGAATCAAATGGACGGAAGAAGAAATCAGGAATAAATTTCAGGTAACAACAAGCCGTGAACCCATCCGGATTTCGGAACAAATCTGGTTTTTGGGAGAAATACCGCGAATAACTGATTTTGAAAGCCGGAACACAGCATTTGTTAAAGGCGACGGTTCCGAAGATTTTGTTCTGGATGACTCCGGACTTGCCATCTCAACTAAAAAAGGTCTGGTGGTCATTTCCGGATGTGCCCATTCCGGAATTTGCAACATGGCCCAACATGCCATTAATCTTACCGGAATCCGGAAAGTACACCTGGTGATTGGTGGTTTCCATCTTCAAAACGACGATTTAGTAACCCGAAAAACGATCGACTGGATGAAATCCATGCAGGTCGAAAAACTTGTTCCATCGCATTGCTCCTCTTTTTCGGCACAGGCAGCCATTCAGCAAAGCTTTCCGTTTTTACCGGTAAAAACCGGGAATATTATCGAAGTTTGCTGAATGCAAATCAACCCGGATATCGCTGAATTGCTGAAATATTCCTTAATTGAACCTCTTTTCTGAACCCGAAATCCATTTTTGTTTACCGGTAAAATAGACTTACTGGTCGAAATATGTCGACCCTTTTCCTGACAATCCTTAACTTTGGATGACTAAAAAAATAGAAATCTCAAATAAAAAATCATTCATGCAATCACACGAAATCGATTACAAAATTATGGGTCACGAAATTCAACTGGTAGAAGTTGAACTTGACCCGGGAGAATCAGTTATTGCCGAAGCCGGTGCCATGTTGTATATGGAAGACGGAATT
Source organism: Prolixibacteraceae bacterium (assembly GCA_049277435.1). Classification (GTDB taxonomy): domain Bacteria; phylum Bacteroidota; class Bacteroidia; order Bacteroidales; family Prolixibacteraceae; genus Aquipluma. Next base: position 54,338 of record JBASYJ010000260.1, on the reverse strand, counting down.
AGTTTTGAAACAAAAATGGGTGACGGCTCCAATCCAAGAGCCGGTTTATTCGATAAGGTTCTTGCTGCCGGATCACGCCTTTTAACCGGCGAATCATTGTTTATTACCCACTTTACCAATCAGGGCTGGGGCAAAAAACACGTAGCCTTTTCGGCCCCTTACCCCGGTACAATTATTCCGATAAATTTACCCGATCACGGAAACCGCTTAATCGTACAGAAAGATGCCTTTCTTTGCGCAGCACTTGGTACAAAACTTTCGATGAAGTTTAACCGCAAACTTGGTGCAGGTTTTTTCGGTGGCGAAGGATTTATTCTGCAATACCTTCAGGGCGACGGAAAAGTGTTTATCCATGCAGGTGGCACAGTGATCGAACGGCAACTAAACAATGAAGTATTACGTGTGGATACCGGCTGTGTGGTTGGATTCGAAGATTCAATTGATTTCGACATTCAGCAGGCTGGCGGATTACGTTCGATGGTTTTCGGTGGCGAAGGATTGTTCCTGGCTACTCTTCGCGGCAGCGGAAAAGTATGGCTGCAATCGATGCCAATCCGCAAACTTGTCGCCCAGCTAAGCTCGTTCGGACCAAACAGCAGAAAAGAAGCATCCGGCGGTTTACTAAATAATATCTTCGAATAAGTTTGAATCCCTCAACTTTACAGGATTCTATCTTTCAGGAGATGGAATCCTAAACTTTTTAATCAAAAAAAACCGGATGTCAGTTTTCATTTTTATAATATTTATAATACCATCTAATAATCAATAAACGATAACCGGACTTAATTCCCTTAAAAACTAATTTCAAAGATATATTCACTATGATTCTTGTGTGAAAATTGTATTTTTAGACAGCTAAAATCGAATCAAATGGTCACACAAGAATTAATGGATGAAATCCTTCCAATCATTTATTCAATAAAGGAGGATAACAGGAAACTTCAACGAATCCTAGATTTTTTGCACGAGGAAATTTATGAAGAAACCGATTATCTGGATGAGATTGAACTTCCGGATAAATACAAAAAGGTGGTAAGTGAAATTGCTGACAGTATTGAATGTGGGTTTGTTTGTTTCCTGAATCTTGAAACCCTTGAATCGGAAGAATTCCCGAAGGAAATGCTGAATGATCCGGAAGAATTTGAAGCTATGACCGGACAATCGATTAAAAGTATGGAAACCAGACATACCAACTGGAAAAAATTCATCAGCATTGAACCTCTGGATTCGTTTGAAGATTTTCAGATCATGAAGCAGTTTACCAACATGACAGAGGATGATCGGTTACAAAATCGTTTATCAAACGCGCTTGAAAGCCGGAAACCTTTTGCCAACTTCATTAATATTCTGGATAATACCGAGCATTTACACGAATGGTATAAATTCAAAAAACAATTCATGCGCGACCATGTCAAAGAAATGCTGTTGCTCGGTCTCGGAAATGAATACCCCCAGTTTTTAGCAGAAAATAAAAAAGAAACTATCGGCGAGCATGAAAATATTCAAAAAATAAAGGTTGCTCTTCCTTATTTATGTGTCATTTGTAAAACATATAATACCGCCCAGGAGAATTCGTTTTGCCAGAAAAATCGGTTTGATCAACGTAACGATGAAGATTTTAGTTGTGGGGCATTTGAAAAAAACTAAGCTGCCAAACAGAACTTAATCCGAAAAATCCGGATTAAAAAAGCTGCAGTCCCGATTCAATAAAGTAAAGGGCTGCAGCTTTTTCATTATAAATCTTTGCCTATAACTTATAATACTGTTCCCAGCCTTTCCTTGGCGGAGCTCCAACCAACATATCATTGGCCAGTTTATTATTTGAGATCTGTTTCGTCGCACGGTCGAATTCCAGCTTTACATTTAACTGCTGGGCCAAAACACCTAAATTAAATACCTGACTTAACGGACCGGCAATCTTAAAAGGCGACCGTGTTTCTTCCTGACCTTTGCAGGCTTTCAGAAAATTGGCATAATGATTCGACGGACTTACAGGAACTTCAGGAAGTTTCGACTCCATTTCGTTGGCTATTTCAGCCGGAATAATAGATAATGTACTTCCATGTGATCCACCTTTAAAAATCAGATCCTTGCTGTAAATTTCCTTACCCGGATTTAATTTTGCCGGTTGTATCTTACCAACACTGGTTGGAGGAATATTCGGATCAAGCTCAGAAACACCAAATCCTTCAGGAACCTGAGGAATATTATTTACCCCGTCGTACCACATAATTTCAAGCGGTGGCATATTTTCCCGCTCTGGAAATTTAAAAGAAAGTGTTGACGACATCGGGAAAAAGAATGGATTATGTCCTTCGAGTTTTACCGGATTCACTTCGTAAGGAAGCCCCAGTTTCAGAAACTGATGCGCTGTATCGATGATGTGAGCTCCCCAATCGCCCAGCGCTCCCATACCGAAATCGTACCAGCAACGCCACTGCCCGTTTATGAAATCATGGTTGTAATCGTGCATCCTGACTGCCGAATGCCAGGTGTCCCAGTCCAACGTTTCAGGAAGTGCCTCAGCATTTGGGAATTTGGTCATTTTGGTGTCCCAGCCATGCCAACGGCGTGCAGAATTCATGTGTGCAGTAATCGCAGTTACATCTTTAATAATTCCGGCTTCGGTCCAGGCTTTAAACTGAAAATAATTGGCTTCGGAATGGCCCTGATTTCCCATCTGTGTAACCACACCATATTTTTGGGCAGCTTTCATCATGAGTTCAACTTCATTGAATGTCCGGCCCATAGGTTTCTCAACATAAACCGCTTTCCCAAGCGACATGGCCAACATGGTAACCGGGAAATGCGAATGATCGGGAACTCCGACAAGTACCGCATCAATCTGATTGCTCATTTGATCGAACATTTTCCTGAAATCCTGAAAACGTGGCACATCCGGAAATTTTTCCAGTGTTTTTGCAGTATGAGGCGCACCCATGTCGGTATCGCACAATGCAACGATGTTGCATAAACCGGTATCGTATAATGATCTGATGTCAGCACCACCCTGATTTCCGATTCCGACACAAGCCAGATTCACTCGCTCGCTGGCCGATGCCAGTCCCATTGCCGGAGAATCAATGCCCGACATGGCTTTGGTTAATATTGTTGGAAATGCAGTGAGGGCAGATATTGCCAGTGATTGTTTCAGAAACAGGCGACGTGAAGCTTCATTTTGTTTGGTCATGATTAGGTTTTTAATGTTGGGAAAAAGTGACTGATTCAAGAAGGATTTCAAAAACCGGAACTGAATATTAATACTTCTTCTGGTATGATCCGGCAAACTGAAGACTTTTCTTAAAATCCTAAATTTATAAAAAAAGCCTGTTCAATGCTTTGAAATAAAAAAGACCTATGCAAATTATTTTGATTTATATGCAAAGGTCTTTTCCCTGAACAGAAAAGAAATTATTTTTTCAATGGAATCCTGGCAACAGTCAACGAATATCCTTCCAGATTAAACATGGTCTTTTTTCCTGAATAGTTCATTTTTCTTTCAACTGGTTTCACCAGTTCCGGTTCGCCCATGTGATTGTAGGCACCTGTATTCTTGTTTGTTAAAACCTGAAGAGCAATTTCACTGCCCTTAACTTTACGGCCAACGAGCGACAAATTCAGACTTGCCGGTTTTTCAGAAACATTGACCATTTTAATTACCAATTCCGAAGTTTTTGCGTCGACCACGGCACTGACGTATAAACTATCCTGACCAACCAGTGGTTTCCCGTCGACGAAAGCAGAAACTAGATCGGTCCCGGCATTGGTTGAAAAAAGTTTCTGAACGTAGTAATTTGGCGTGGCGGTTGATTTCAGGTTATCAAACCAAATCAGATCCGGTCGCCACTGCCAGGCATCCACATTTCCAAAAAGTGGTGCGTAAGACGCCATGTAAACCACGTCGGCATTGCGTTCCAGACCAGTCATCAGTGCAGCTTCAGCCAGGGCGCTTTTCCAGGTATTGCGCGATTCCGGATCTTTTCCTTCCTTGTCGTGAGCAGCATATTCGCCTGCAAATACTTTGGGCCCTTTGCGGTCGTATGAATCGTATCGTCCGGCATTTTGCAAAAACCACTCCGGACTGCGGTAATAATGTTCGTCAACCATCGGAACTTTCAATTCGCGCATTTGTGTCCACAGGTAGTCAAAATCCTTACCGTCGGGGAATGGGCCCGAACCACCAACAAACATGATTTCAGGATGTTTTTCATTTAAAACTTTCAGAAATATTTTCAGGCGATCGACATATTGAGTTCCCCACTGTTCGTTCCCCACTCCAACCATTTTGAGATTGAAAGGTGCAGGATGCCCCATCTCTTCACGAAGTTTTCCCCATTTGGAGGTAACGGTACCGTTGGCAAATTCAATCAGATCAAGTACATCCTGGATATATGGATCAAGTCCATCGAGCGGCACCAGTTCCGAAGAGTTAAATTCACAGGCCATTCCGCAATTCAGGATCGGCAGAGGCTCAGCACCCAAATCTTCAGAAAGAAGAAAATATTCATAGAAGCCCAATCCGTATGATTGAAAATAATCGGGAGCATTCCGATACGAAAATTCGGTATTCCAGCGGTTAACAATCAACTTGCGATCCTCAACATTACCAACTGTTTTTTTCCATTGATACCGGGTTTCCAGTTCGTGCCCTTCAACAATACAGCCACCGGGGAAACGCAAAAATCCTGGTTTCAGGTCAGCTAATTTTTGAACCAGATCAGCCCTCAGTCCGTTCTTCCGGCCCTTCCAGGTGTGTTCAGGGAAAAGTGAAACCATGTCAATTTCCAGAACTCCTTGACCTGAAATGGTTAAACGAAGATTTGCTTTGGAGTCGGTTACAGAACAGTTCAATCTGGTTTCATATTTTTTCCAGTCGCCGGAAAAGTTTTTGATTTCCGAATTACCGATCACGGATCCGGTTGAATCAAGCAATTCAACTTTTATTGCAGATGTGCCTTCCGATTGACGTGCAAAGATTGAGAAGTCGTAATTTTCACCAGCCAATACACCCATTCCACGGAAGCCTTCATTAGTCAAAACAAGGTCCTTATCCTGAATTTCGAGTCTTAAAAAACGCGGATTATTGTCTTCGGGCCTGGTAATAATCTGAAACTGACCGACATAATCTTCGCCGGTTTTTTCCCAGCCCATCAGCGGTTTATAGAATTCAAAAGAACGGTTTTTAACCAGTTCGGCATAAATTCCTCCATCGGCAGCAAAGTTGATGTCTTCAAAAAATAATCCCCACATGGTCTGTTGAACCGGTGCAATAGTTTTGCCGGCATTGACGACCAATGTTTGCGCTTGAGCCTGTGTTTGAAATATTCCGGACAGGAAAAGAACGGCCAGAAATACAGTTATTTTTTGTCTCATTATCAAAGTGTGTTTATGCAGTTAAAGGTTTTATGCAAATATAACTGTACAAAATACACTTAAAAGCAAATTTTTACTCTTTTCCGAAAAAAACTCTAAAAAAAATCCTGAACAGAAATCATTTAAAGTTTTAACATTCATTGACTATCTAATTTAGATTAATGCGAAACCGCCACCTTTTCAGGCAGCGGTCATTCTTCGCAAAAACCCTAAGCACTGATGCATAGAGATTTAATTGTTCAATATCAAACTGATCGATAAAAGTGTGTTTGTCTTTATTCTGCAACCAAAAAATCAGTATCCGGATTAATATCCAGGATTTTGTTTTAGGTTTTCATTGACATCAACTGCTGAAGTTGGCAGCGGGAAAAGTGCCTTGGTTGCACTGGTTGCTGGTTTTTCCTGCCAGGCATCGCCAAATTTTCCGAAGCGTACCAAATCCTGGCGCCGTAAACCTTCCCAGTACAATTCGAATCCACGTTCTTTCAGGATATCATCAAGAGAAACTGAAGCCAACAATGGAAGTGTTTTACCTGCAGCGCTGCGTTTTCCGCGGATGAAATTAATATCGGACAATGCTCCGGCGGCATCGCCATTTCGAAGTTTAGCTTCGGCACGAATCAGGTAAATATCCGAGATTCGCATGATTGGAACATCGTTTGGCGAATTGAACTGGAATAATGTGGTTGAATTCGGAGCAAATTTTACGACCCGGATTCCACCATTTTCCGGAGAACTGTTAATATTCAGTTCAGGAACAAAAATAAGAGGATCGCCATTACGCTGTTTCAGCGCGGTACCATCAACGCCAAATTGTTGTCCAACCAGGAATCCCTGGTTAAATCCACATTCGGCTTTTATCCGTCCGTCATAAAAACGGGCATCATTTACTTTATCCCAGGTGTTAAAGAAAGTTGAAGTTGTTGAAGGACCATTCCAGGTACTGGTAATGTTTCCAAAAGTCTGGCTGTAATGCAGGGTAAAATTCACCCAAACACTTCCGGAACCCATATCAACCATGTCATCCATCGGAACACGAAGAATAAATTCAGGATCTTCGGCCACATTTTTCTGGAACATTGCCCAATAGTCTGTTGCAACGGAATAAATTCCTGAGTTAATCAGCTGATCACAATATGTAATGGCATCGGCCCATTTATCTTCACCTCCATATACTTTGTAGTTCAAATAAACTTTGGCAAGCAAGGCCTGTGCAGCTCCGGAAGTGACTCTGGTTGATCCGACTTCAGTTTTGGTTTTCAGCTTTGGCATAATTTCTTTCAATTCAGAAATAATGAAATCGGCGGCTTCTTTCCGGTTTAGCACTTTAGGTGAGGCAGAAAAATCGATTTCAGAAGCTTCCCTGAACGGAACCTGTCCGTAAAGATCATTGATCAGGTACATGAAGTAGGCACGTAAAAAACGAGCTTCGTTAATGTCGAGTTCAGTCGTGGCATTCTGCGGAAACTGGCCAATGTAATAAATAGCAGTATTGGCACGCGAAACGCCCTGATTCAAAGCATCCCAAACATTTTTCATACGGCCATGATCGGCAGTCCAGGTTTGAAGGTGCAATTGTTGCCAGTCGCCGTTATCGTACCAGTCGGTACCACGGGTCGGGATAATAACTTCGTCGGATGAAACTTCCTGAAGGCCCCAGTAGTCGTACCATTCGATGGTGCGGCGTAAACTGGCATAAGGAGGATTGATCAGTGACTGAATATTTTCGGGATTATTGACCAGGTCAGTTCCCAATTGTTCGTCCAGAACTTTTTCATCCAGATTCGTACAGGCCACCATGCCTGTTATTGCAAACAATATGCTGAATTTTAGGAATATATTTCTTTTCATTGTAATAAGTCTTTAAATTTTAGAATTGAAGATTAACACCAAAAGTAAATGTTCGTGATTTTGGGAACGATGAATAATCAATACCCATCGAAGGAACACCATTTTCAGAGGCATCAACATTAATTTCCGGATCAAAACCTTTGTACTTGGTCAGTAGTAACAAGTTGTTTCCTGTTGCATACAACCGAAGTTTGCTCAACCATGAAATTGAAGAGGTTTTGAAAGAATAACCAATTGTAAGATTTGAAAGACGCAGGAAAGAACCATCTTCAATAAACCGGGAAGAAAAAGCATTTGAATTCGAAGGAGATTCAACGGAAGTCATAATATCTGATCTTACGTTGCTCGATTTATCCAGCGTACCTTTTACAAACAGGGCATTGGCGGTATTGTTATAAATCTTGTTTCCCTGTGTTCCATACCAGAACATACTTACATCAAAATTCCTGTATTTCAGGCTTGAACTTATGGCATAGGTAAAATCAGGCAGTGCCGATCCTAAATTTTCTTTTACTTCAACTCCATCAGCATCTTTTTTATAGATTCCAATTCCATTTGAATCAAATCCTTCGAATACCATCCCGTAAAAAGTTCCGATTGGCTGATCGTTGGTAATAATTTGCACGCGGGTTCCTGACAATCCCTGACCACTGGCATTTCCGGTTTCAATCAATTTAACCGGCAAGTCTTTCACTTTATTGTTGATCTTGGCATAGTTTAGGGTTAAATCCCAGGTCAAATCTTTTTTCTCGATAATCATGCCGGTCAATCCAATTTCAACTCCTTTATTCAGGATTTTAAGACCAGGGACATTTTGCCATTGTGTTTGGGTTGGAGCCGGAGCTTTTGCCGGAACTTCCAAAAGTACATTGGTTGTTGTTTTGCTGAATATGTCAATGGTACCTGAAACCCGGTTTTTCCACAATCCAAAATCGATACCCAAATTCGATTGTTCGGTAGATTCCCATTGAATATCAGGATTTGGAGTTCTCAGGAAAGTAATACCAGGACTTAAAGCTCCGTTAATGTATCCATTGGCTGATGGTGATGTTCCAACAGCAAGCAGCGAAATTTTATCCGGAATTTCCTGATTACCGGTTATACCCCATCCCAAACGAAGTTTCAGATTAGTAACCGTCGCAATATCTTTCATGAAATCTTCTTCGGTAATACGCCAGGCTCCAGCCACTGAAGGAAAGAAACCATATTTTTTATTGGCACCAAATTTTGATGATCCGTCATAACGACCGGTTGCAGTTAATAAATACTTGTCTTTCAAACTGTAATTCACACGTCCGAAGAAAGATTGCAATTCACGTTCGTAGGCCGAAGAAGAAGCTCTGGCCGAAGAAAAGTTTCCATACTGAAGGTTATCGGTATAATTGATTCCCTGAACTGAAAATCCGTTCACATACGTGGAATGCGAAGTTGCACCTACCGTTTGATAGGAATGTCCTGCCAGGAAATCAAACCGGTTATCTTCATTCAATTTATAATTGTAGGTAACATAGTTTTCGATCAGGCGGTTTTTCGCAGTGATATTACTGATATTAGCTTCGCCTTTATTGGAAAGATAATTCAACTGCTGGTTCTGATTCACACGACGTTCGGCATTGGTCCTGTCCAAACCAATATTCAATTTATATTTCAGGCCCGGGGCCAGATCAACTTCCGCTGATATATTTGCCAGAACACGGTCAGTCATGGTTTTATCACTTACCAGGTTCATCATGGCCACTGCATTACGTTGGTCTAATGAGTGTTGGTAATAAGTTCCATCCTCATTTTTAATCGGGAATGTCGGATTGGATTTTAACGCTGTAATGATCAGGTCACCCTCATAACCGGAACCTTTCTGGTCGGAAATGGGCACGCGTGAATCCTGCTGATGTGAAGCGGTCAAACCTCCGGATAAAAGCAACTTATCTTTAAATGCTTTCTGAGTGATTTTCACACTTCCATTTAATTTTTTAATGCCTGAATTATGAACTATACCATCCTGGTCAAGAGATCCGATGGATGTATGATAAGTAGATTTTTCGCCTCCACCACTGAACGATACGGAATGATTCTGTGTGTATGCTGTTCTGAATATTTCATCCTGCCAATTTGTTGATGCACCCAGATCAAGTAATTTCGATCCATCTGCTTTCTTATAGGATCTGAATTGAGAAGCGCTCAAAACGTCCATCTTCTCGCGGATCGTTGAAATTCCGGCATAACCATCGTAGGTGATGATACCTTTTCCTGATTTTCCTTTTTTGGTTGTGATAATTACAACTCCGTTCGCACCACGTGCACCATAAATGGCAGTTGACGAAGCGTCCTTCAAAATATCGATGGATTCAATATCTTCAGGATTTAAAAAACTGAGCGGATTTTTATTCGAACCACTTCCATAACCTGCAGCACTTGCTCCTGTTGGGGTAATATTGGCATTGTCCAGCGGAACTCCGTCAATTACATAAAGAGGTTCCTGTCCTGAACGGATTGAATTCGATCCACGAATACGAACCGACATTCCCGCTCCGGGTTCTCCGTTATTCTGAGTTATACTCACACCTGCAACCCTACCCTGCATCATCTCAACAGGCGAAGTGGCCACACTTTTATTCATACTTTCTTCAGTTAAACGATTTGTTGCTCCCGTCAAATCCGATTTTTTCTGAACACCGTATCCGATGGCAACAACTTCTTCGATGCCAATTGTTTCTTCCTGAAGTACTACATTCAGAATTGACTGGCCCGTATAATCCATTTCGATGCTGCTCATACCAACAAACGAGAATACGACAACAGCAGGACTTTTGGTTAATTTTAAGGAATATGCACCACCAAAATCGGTAATGGTTCCGTTGGTGGTTCCTTTTTCGAGAACAGTTGCTCCGGGTAAAGTGTTGCCATCGGCAGTTTTAACAACTCCTTTGAGCACATGCTCGTTTTGTTGTAATACTCCCTGAAGCGGCAGTCCTTTAGGTTCAGTAATTACAATTTGCCGGTCTTTAATTTCATACCCATTTCCTGATTCTTTCAGAACCTGGTCTAAAATCCGTTCAACATTTACATCTGCAACCTTAACTGAAACTTCCCGGTTTACATCGATCATATCATCGGAATACACGATGATAAATTCGCTGTTGCGTTCAATTTCCTGAAAAACACTCTTAATCGTTGCGTTCGACAACTGAAAGGAAAATTTGGTAGATTGTGAGTAAGAGTTACCGATTACAGTAAGAGAACTGACGAGTAACAAAATAATAGATAGCCTCATAATAAGGTACATTTTTTTGAACCTTCCACAATCGTGAAAGATTCGTCCATGAAATTTTTTTTTCATACTTTTAGACGTTTAGTTTAATACACTATTCAAAAACACTATTGCCTGATCCGGAGAATGCGGGAACATTCTTCGGATCGTTTTTTTTCATCTTATACTCAGGTTTTATTTATTAAAAATCACGAAATTTCCATTGCTTTTTTTCTGCCAGTCGATTGGAACAGTAAGTTTAATCACATTTAAAACCTGTTCCGGTTCGTCTTTCAGGTCAAGTTTTCCCGACAGCTTATAGGACCCAATTAGCGGATCGGTCAAACTAATTTTCACATTGTAATATCTTTCCACTTGTTTCAGGGCTCTGACCAGATCAACTTTTTCAAATTCGAGCATTCCTTCTTTCCATGAAATATATTTGCTGACATCGACGGTATGACTTTTGGCTTCACCTGTTGTCCGGTCCAGTTCAACCAGTTGATTCGGACTCATTTCAATAAAATACTCCCGTTTCAGAATTCCTTTTCCGGGGTAATGAAGGCTAACTTTTCCTTCTTCCAGAATAGTTTGAACCAGTTTATCTTCAGGATAGGCAGAAATATCGAATTTGGTTCCCAAAACTTTTACATTTAATTCGGTGGTCCGCACTAAAAAAGGCTTGTCAGGATTTTTTGACACATCGAAATAAGCTTCCCCGACCAACATAACCTGCCTGGTTTTACCGAGAAAAACAGATGGATAAATCAACTGACTTCCGGCATTGAGCCACACGCGCGTGCCGTCTGACAGCAGGATCATCGATTTATTTCCATACGGAACGATGATTTTATTGATTAACTCTTTTTCGTTGCCCGATGGTTGGCTAATCGTATCATCATTCACTACAAGACGCTGACCATTAGTACTGTACGATATATTTGACATTTGATTATCCAGGGGCACCTGTGAACCGTCGGCTAAAACAATCATTGCCTTTTCGGTGCTGATTGCAGGAGTTTCGGCCAATTGAAATTCGTATTGTTTTTCGTTACTCTGGTAGAAATAATAAGTAACTCCTCCGGATAAAAAGACGAGAAGCCAGATCGCAGCATATCTCATGAATTTCAGGAAAACTGCCCGCTTCGAGGTTTTGGATTCCTTTTGAATCCGGTTCCATATTTCATAGGTTTCGTTCATATCCAGCTTTTCTTCACGCGAGTGAAGAAGCCGGAACACCAGGGTCGCTTCTTTTATTTCTTCCTTTTTGTGCGGATATTTTTTCAGGAATTCATTCCAATAGGTGTGATCTTCCCTGGTCGGGTCGGATAACCATCTTAAAAAATATTCATCATTCAAAAAATCGGATGCCCCGAATTCGCTGTACTTCTCCATGTTGTTCTTTTTTCTATTCAGGAAAAGACAACTGGTATTTTTTTGTTGATGGTTTTTTAAAAGATTTTTTTGTGCTAAAAAACACTTTCCCTTGCGATACAAAGAATTGAGAACAAAATATGATTCATTCTTTTCTCCGGAATGTGAATAATCTTTCGCAGTTTCTCAATGGCCCGGTGAATCAATGCCCGTGATGACTGATAATTTAGATTGAGGACAAAGGAAATTTCCTCGTATTCGAGTCCCCGGTTAAACCGCAGATAAATGGCTTCTTTCTGACGCTCGGTTAACGAAAGCATCGCATCTTTCAGTAATTGTCTTTTTTCCTCATCGAACTCCTGCAGCTGGTCGTCGATATTTTCGGTCCAGCTTAACGAGAACTGATATTCGTCCTCGGTCAAAAGCCTGTTCTGCTGGCCTGTCTTCGAACTCTCACGGATTATTTTTCGCTTGAGTGATTTCAGTAAATACAAACGGATGTTGTCGGTTTCGCCCAGATGGCTCCGGGTTCTGATTAAGGTACAAAATACATCCTGAATACAATCTTTAACCAGACCTTTATCAGCTGTGAACCGGCAACCATAATCAAACAAGGAATTGGAATGTTGCAAATAAATTAAACTCAGAACCTGATTGTCGCCTTTCAGAAACATCGACCAGACCTTTCGTTCGTCATCTTTATTTTCAACCGTGTACATAGATTTGTTAGTTCAGTTCAGCATCAAAATTAGGAATAAAACTTCAGTTAAACAGCTATTATGTCAACATTAAACTGAAGACCAATTACCGGAAACTTCTGCAAACGTTTGCAATTCCAGGTGTCAGTCCGACATTTAAAGCCGGCACAAAGGGAATGAAATAAACAAACGTCATTCAGAAAACTATTTCAATGTTTTCGTTTGATGATTTACGTTTTGAGTAACGCGATTTCAGAAACAGAACTTACCAACAAAAAAAAACAGCCGGAATTGATTTCCGGCCATTTTTTCTGATGCTGTTTAATTGTACTCATGGACCAAGTCAGGTTTTATGACTTGCACTGTAAACTTAACGTATGGGGATATTATTTATTATCTTCAGTTTCAACTTCTATTTCAATATTTTCATTTTTTTCACCATCAACCTTTATCCTTTTTTCGATTATTTTCATCCGTTGCGAATCGCCTTCCATTCCGGGCAAATTGGGCATTTCCATCTGGTCATTAAACTGGAACCTGAACATCATATCTTCAGGTTCATCTGTCTTTTTCCGGATGATTTCAATCTTTTCGAGTCCGTCTTTTAAATCCTTTTTCTTGAACGAAACCACATTCGGGTCATTCAGGTTTATCATCTGACCACGTTGAACTTGTTTCAACATTCTCATGTTCGAAGGTGGCATGGGAGGCATGGGAGGCATCGGTGCAAAATGTTTCATTTTAGGGTCATCCATAATTATTACACGTTCTTCTTCTCCATCGCCTGTATCTTTCCTAATGATGATTTTCTTCCTGATCGAATCGCCAACAGCTTCAGTAAAAACCTGAATGTCTTTTCCCGATTTGGAATGCCAGGTCATTGGAGGTTCGCCTTTTCGTCCGTCAGATTTAAGAATCATCACATTTTCGTGTCCGGGTTCATCAAATTTACGGATGTGTTTCACCGGATTCAGCGTATCACCATTCCAGACAAAAACATCGTCATTGGTCAGAATGGTATCCAGTTCCATTTTTTTTCCATTCTCAATTTTCGTCATTTTAATGTGGCGGGTCTTTTTAGGTTCCTGCTGGCTGCTTTCATTAATTCCTGAAGTGAAAGATGCCAGGATCAAACCTGCGATTCCTGCCGTTCCGATTATTTTCAACGTGTGTTTCATGATTTTCGATTTTGGTTTATAATTTCGTAAACAAAGATACCTGAACCTTTACTGATCAATGCGTTAAAGCCCGGTTAAAATCTGTTAACAAAAAGTTAAAGTCCTGTGGACCGCCCATTTTATAATTATCTTTGAACTGTGAACAAAAAAATAATCACCGGGCTTATTGGGTTGATGGGCATTTCAATACTTGGAATTATCATCATTCAGCTGGTATGGATGAACAATGCCATCCGTGTCAGGAACGAATTGTTCGACCGTAGTGTCAATGAAGCGTTAACCAACACAGCCAACCGGCTCGAGACTCTGGAAGATTTCAGGATGATCAATCGCTTCTCCTTTAATGATACGATACTCCCGCCATTTAATTCACCTTTGCCACCACGGCCACCACGAATTATCCGGGTCGCACCAAAAGTTTCAAAGAAACAGGTACAGAATCAAATTGGCATGATTGTACGTTCCGGGAAAAATAAAAACCGGATCGAATACCAGATCACCACCAAAAACGACAGCTTGCCAGGAGAGGATCAGGAAAATTTTGTTTTCATTAATACCGATAGTTTGGGTCGGAACCTGGATTCTATTTATTCTCAGGGCATCCACCGGTTTGATTCACTGGCTGAAAAAATTCAGATCTGGACGGATTCCACTTCAGGAATGAGGCACCGGATTGAGATTAAAACACATAATCTGAAACGCATAGCCAACCAGGTAGTTCAGGAAATTACAACCTGGAATAAAGACGATGTTTCGATCGATCACATGGCCGATGTCCTAAAAAAAGAACTTGAAAACCGCGATATTCCGATACCATTCGAATTTGGAATTCTAACCGATTCGCTCATCTCGAAAAAAACAGAGCAGGCCGACACGGTTCTGCTGGCAAATAGTAATTATAAAGTTAATCTGTTCCCCAACGACATCATCCAGAAGAACATTCGTTTATCGGTTTATTTTCCTGAAAAAGATTCTTTCATTTACAAAACACTAAATTGGTTACTGATTATTTCCATTCTTTTTTCAGTCATTGTTTTGGTGACCTTTGCTTTCAGTATTTATTTTATCCTGAAACAAAAGAAAATCTCGGAGATGAAATCGGATTTTATTAATAACATGACCCACGAATTTAAGACTCCGATTGCTACCATCTCAGTTGCCGCCGATTCGATCATCAATTCCAGGATCATTGAAAATCCGGAGCGGATCAGGTATTTCACCGAAATGATTAAAAAGGAAAACAACCGGATGAACCGGCAGGTGGAAGATATTCTGACCATTGCCCGGCTTGATAAAAAAGAATTCGAATTTAAATGGGAGGCTTTCAATTTGCACGAAGTAATTGAAGAAGCTATGCAAAGTATCGTTCTTCAGGTTGAAAAAAAAGGGGGTTTAATTACCAGCGAACTTTTGGCAAACAATCCGGTAGCAACCAGCGATCCGAACCATTTTGCCAACCTCATTTACAATTTACTCGACAATGCGAATAAATATTCACTCCAGATTCCGGAAATCCGGATTTCAACCAGCAATACCAGCAAAGGTGTCCTGATCGTAATTGAAGACAAAGGAATTGGTATGACCAAAGCAGTTCAGGCCCGTATTTTTGAAAAGTTCTACCGGCAAACCAGTGGGAATATTCACAATGTTAAAGGTTTTGGATTGGGATTAAGCTACGTAAAAGCTGTTCTGGAAGCCAATCACGGAAGTATTTCGGTGACAAGTGATCCGGGGAAAGGCAGCCGGTTTGAAGTATTTATTCCGTTTGTGATTGATCAATCAAATTTCAGTAAAACTTCAGGAATATGAATTTAACCGCTAAACCAACAATATTCCTCGTTGAAGATGATCTAAGTTTCGGCGCGGTCTTAAAATCGTATCTGGAAATCAACGATTTTGAAGTTGAGTGGATCGACGATGGCCAGCACGCTTTGCCAGCTTTTAAAAAAAACACGTTTAGCATTTGTATTCTCGATGTGATGCTGCCCAATGTCGATGGATTTACCATTGCCGATGAAATCCGAAAACTAAACCCGAATGTACCGATTCTGTTTCTGACAGCAAAAAACCTGCGTGATGATGTTTTGAAAGGCTACAAACTGGGCGCTGATGATTACATCACAAAACCATTTGATACCGAAGTGCTGATATTTAAACTGAAAGCAATCCTGAAACGAAATTCAGGAATTCCGGTAAAGGAAAACGAATTCTATCAGATCGGGACGTATTTATTCGATTATAAGTTGAGGATCCTTGAACACGAACAGGCAAAACAAAAGCTTTCGCCTAAGGAAGCCGAACTTCTGAAAATGCTGTGTGAAAACATGAATGAACTTCTGCCCCGCGAAACTGCACTCAAAAAAATATGGGGCGACGATGGTTATTTCACCACCCGGAGTATGGATGTTTACCTCACGAAATTAAGAAAGCTTTTTGCTGAAGATGAAACCATCGAAATCCGCAACATTCACGGGAGTGGTTTTATGCTCGAAATAAGTCCATAAAAGCACAAATTTCTGTTCTTCCAAGATAGGCAGGAACAGAAATTTGAATGAAATCCGGCAAACAGGTTCTACCGTTTAATAGGAGTAAATATGACCGAATCCCAGAATAATGTTCCCCATCCGGTACAAACCAGTTTCACTTTATGTTCTTCGGTTTTGGTCCAGTTCACTTCACCAAAATCCATTTTTGCACCCGAAATACGCGCATTGATTGAGGCCACTTTTACCCCATCGAGATATGCATCAAAGATTGGTAAATCTTCACCACCGGTCCAGATATTGGCACTCACGGCATAATGGCCTTTCATGATTTTGGGAGTGGTAATTTCGATCCACCAGAACCCAAGCATCGAAAGACAATCGTAATTCATGATAGCTGATCTGCCGTGATTTTGTTTATAATAATACAACAGGTAGTCGCCCTGAAATTTTATTTTTTCAAACGTATTTTGACCATCCGACCATTTCATGTAATATTTACCTACATAATCTCCTTGCTGAAGATCGAAATAGTCAGTCGTTTCAAAGACGATGGTTGCAGGTTCAGGATCGATGACCGGGAGTAAACCTTTAATCGAATGGATCGCGCCGTTTTTAGCCGGATAATTCGACTCGTTAATATTAAATGCCGTGTACTCGCCATTACTGCTGTTCAGATTAATCTTATAATCTGTATCAATGGTCATGGAGACATTGTTGTCGTGCGACAAGATGGAATATATTCCGGAGTTAAAATCAGAAAGAAAATAAGTGCCGTTCAAACAATGGTATTCGATGTACCGGTAGAAAGGATTGTCAATATACTGAATGCTGTCAGGATTGGCACCAGTCCATTTTATCAGATCGTTTACATTATTTATTCCGTACCGGTTATAAGTGGTATCGGCCACAGCCAGTAAGGTAAAACGGGTACGTGCTTTCCGCTTTCCAAAAGGGAATGAAATAATTTGGAGAGTATCTTTAATTCCGGTAATTTTTATTCCTTCGGAAAATATCTTATACGATGGATTTGACGACAATTCAGCATAAACATCTTTCACGAGCGGATCAATTACCTTATCGATAACCTGAATGTATCCGTTGGCAGTGGTAATGTCGCGTTTAATGATTTTTGAAGATTTATTCAGGATAATGTCGGAACCACGGAATTCGGTAACCAGATAATCGCCAATGGCATTGGTATCGCGCAATGCACCGAGCCCAATGTCGCCGGTTGCAATTTCATTGGTAACGAGGTGATTTCGGATCAATTGATTGCGGAATTCAGGAGTAAAATCGGTTAAGGAATTCACCCCTTTAAGCTTATAATAATTCAGCATAGCTTCATCAGTTGGAAGCATGATCGTATATGGGCCGCGGATTCTCAACAAAGCATCCAGGCCGGTAAGATCAATCAACTTGGCAAATTCAGAAAATTGCTCCGGATGGGATTCGATATAATCAGCAGCGACCTGATCCTGAGATCTTACTTCCCAAAGCTTTGCATCTTCCTTGCAGAATACAAATATGAAATTGAAAATAATCAGAATTAAAAATACAAACTTGTATTTCATAATTATCCGAAAGAAAAATTGGCGTTTCATTGCTGTGGTTTTACAATTAGGTTTATGTAGAAAGGTTTGAGGTTTAACGCAAAATGATAAAAGTATTTCTATTACATAGATAAAATAACATTCATTTTGTTGACCATTGAAAATAAGTCACTTACGATAACAAATTTACGAACATTCGAAATATTATTCGTGCAAAGCATTATAATATTTCCCTGTTTTGGAATGATTATCGAAAATATTTTGTAAAAATAAGGCTGGATAATCCAATATAATCAGCCAGCTTTTTTGAATGAGAACTATAAAACGAGTTTTACCGACAAAAAGGGCTTCATCAGCAACACACCATTAGGCAAATATTCCTGAAGATTTACTTTCTCAAACTGATGGTACAAATCATTTTTTTGAATCAATTCGTATACTTTCTTAAAAAACAATCACCAGGGATCGTGTTAATTTCCGGAAATTTGCTTTCAGGTTAAGAAACAATTACCCGGGCCGAAACAAAATGCTGATTGTCATCTTCCTGTTGATCAGTTTTTATACCTTTGCGCCCTTGCGAAAAACAATGTTCAAATGGCAGAATCTTATTCCATTGATATAAAAGTATTTGACACAATCATCGTAGGAAGTGGTCTGGCAGGACTGACAGCAGCCTATCATGCATCAAAAAAGGGAACAGTTGCCATAATTACCAAATCGCAACTCGACATCAGCAATTCATATTATGCCCAGGGTGGAATTGCTGCCGTTACCGATCCTGAAGACACTTTCGAATCACACATTCAGGATACATTAATTGCCGGACGAGGACTCTGCGACCTTGATGCAGTTGAAATCCTGGTTGAAGAAGGACAGAAATGCGTTCAGGAAATTATTCGTATCGGGATGCAGTTTGACCAGGAAAACGGGAAATTTGTACTTGGACTGGAAGGCGGACACAGCAAACGAAGGATTTTGCATGCCGGCGGAGATGCTACCGGGAAAGGCCTCACTTCATTCATGCTGAAGAAAGTACTGGAACAAAATAACATCGAAGCCTTTGAATTTACCACGGTTGTCAAACTTCTTATTGAAGAACAGAATTGCATCGGTGTTCAGGCATTTGATTTCGAAAGTGGCAAAAATGTAGTTTTTAAATCGAAAGCCACCATTATCGCAACCGGTGGATTATCCCGGATTTATGACCGTTCGACGAATCCACATACTGCAACCGGCGATGGCATCGCACTGGCATTCGAAGCCGGAGCCAAACTTTCTGACATCGAATTCATCCAGTTTCATCCTTCTGCATTATATATTCCTGGCGAAGACGCATTCCTGATCAGTGAAGCTGTTCGTGGTGAAGGTGCCTGGTTGCTGAATACAAAAGGTGAAAGGTTTATGCCTCAGATTCATCCGCTTGCAGAACTTGCTCCACGCGATGTTGTTGCGTTTGCCATTCACAATCAGTTACAGGAAGACCAGTCAGATTTTCTTTACCTGAGTTTAAAACATTTAAATCCTGAAGTCATAAAAAAGCGGTTTTCAACGATTTATCATACTTTACTGAAGTACAACATCGACATGACAACCGATCTTTTACCAATCTCACCTGCAGCACATTACATGGTTGGCGGAATACAAACCGACCTGCACGGAGAAACAAACGTCAAAGGATTATTTGCCTGCGGCGAAGTAGCATCAACCGGAGTTATGGGCGCAAACCGGCTAGCCAGCAATTCCTTGCTCGAGTGCCTGGTTTTTGGGAAAAGGGCTGCAGAAAAAGCCTCGGAGATCAAACAAGTCGGTGATTTTCAGGGCGAAATAAAACCAATTCAACTTAATGTGGAAAATGAAATGCATTTTCTGGAAACTAAAAACAGAATTGCCACATTGATGAGCCAAAAAGCCGGAATTGTAAGAAGTGATGAAAAATTAAATGCTGCAATTCAGGAATTAGGCAGGATAAAAAATCAATTGCCGGAAATAATTAATGAATACAATCTTTTAAAAATCAAACACATTACTGATATTTGCACCCTGATTTGCGAATCGGCTTTAATTCGGAAAGAAAGCCGTGGCGGACACATTCGGGAAGATTTCAAACAGGAAGATCCAAAGTTTTGTTACCACTTGATTCAGCAAAAAGATCAGGAGTTTAAATTTCAGAAAATAAGAAATTAAAATATGAACAAACACGCAATTAAAGCAGCGAAAAAACTTATTAAGCTGGCATTAAAAGATGATGTTGGCGATGGCGATATTACAACCAATAATATTATTCCGGCCGAAATAAAACGAAAAGCCAAAATGGTTGCCAAAGCTGACGGTGTGGTTGCCGGACTTGAAATTGCTGAAATGGTTTTCAAGCAACTCGATCCGGATCTGATATGGAAACCGTTGGTTGAGGATGGCGCAAAAATAAAAAAAGGGGATGTACTGGTTGAATTTCATGGATCGTACCGCGCACTGCTGACCGGCGAACGCACTGCCCTTAATTTTTTACAGCGTTTATCCGGGATTGCTACGACCTCATCGAAATACGCCGATGCGGTTAAAGATTTTAAAACAGTCATTCTGGATACACGAAAAACTTTACCCGGATTTAACCGACTGGATAAATACGCAGTTAAAACCGGTGGTGCCAGCAATCATCGTCATGGGCTGCACGACATGGCCATGATCAAAGACAATCACATTGAAGTTGCAGGCGGAATAACTGCAGCAGTAAAAGCCGTACGCAGCAAAGTCGATCATGGAATCAAAATTGAAGTTGAAACGACTACCATCGCCCAGGTCCAGGAAGCAATAGATGCAGGCGCCGACATAATCATGCTCGACAATATGGACACTGAAACCATGCGCAAAAGTGTTCAGTTGATTGCCGGCAGAGCAAAAATTGAAGCTTCAGGAAATATGACTCTTGAAAGATTGCACGAGGTTGCCGAAACGGGCGTCGATTTTATTTCAATCGGCGCATTGACGCATTCTGTTATTGCACTGGACATTAGCCAACGACTAGAAGATTAATCCTTGATAAACCTCGTAATAGATATCGGAAACAGCCGGACAAAGATTGCTTTGTTCAACCAGCATGATTTGATGTTTAATGTACCAATTGAACATTTAACTTCTGAACATGTGAGGATGCTGAAATCAGAATATGCACAGCTTGATAAGGCAATTGTTTCGACAGTAAAACCCTATGACGAGGAATTAAAACAATTTTTAACCGAAAATTTTGATCAGTTCATTGAGTTGGATCAGAATACTCCGGTACCGATTGAAAACCGATACGAAACTCCGGAAACTCTGGGGAAAGACAGGCTTGCCGCAGCAATTGGGGCAAATGAAATCTTTCCTGATCAGAACCTTTTGATTATAGATGCTGGCACAGCTATCACCTATGATTTTGTTTCAGAAAAAAATCAATATCTGGGAGGAAATATTTCGCCCGGGCTGGAAATGCGGTTTAAAGCTTTAAATCAGTTTACAGGGAGTTTGCCACTCATCAACTACAGCAATGAATATCAGAAGATTGGGAAAAACACAACCGATGCTATTCGTGCCGGAGTTCAAAATGGCATTATTTACGAAATTGACCAAACGATTGATTTCTTTAACAGAAATTATCAAAATTTACAGATCATTATGACAGGGGGTGATTCCAATTTTTTTGATAAAAAATTAAATTATTCCATATTTGTACACTTTAACTTAACCCTCATCGGTTTAAACAGGATCCTGGAACACAATGCTAAAAAGAAATAATGCTCTACCAGTCGTTATGGTTTTGATTATCTGCGGATTATCTGGCTTTGCGCAAAACAACAACACGACCTCTCCATTTTCAAGATATGGTTTAGGAGATTTAAATCCTTATGGATACGGAAGAACTTCTGCTATGGGAGGGGCATCGCTCGGAAGCCGTCACAGCCTGCAAATTAATTCAGCAAATCCAGCCTCCTACAATTCAATCGACAGCCTTTCCTTTTTGTTTGAGTTTGGTGTTGATGCTACCATCTCGAGATATAAAAGCAACATTAGTGCATTCAGTTCAAATGATGCCAATTTCAGATATTTTTCATTAAACTGGCCGGTAACAAGAAGAATCGGTATGGGAATGGGTATTCAGCCATACAGCGATATGGGCTATGAAGTTGGATTTTCTGAAGACGTGGAAGGAGTTGGAACAGTGGCACACAGTTATAAAGGTGAAGGCACAACATCCAAAGCATATTTTGGAACATCGGTCAGTCCGTTCAAAAACCTTTCAATTGGTGCAAACCTGAATTACATTTTCGGAAGGTTAAATCAAAATACCGGAGTTGCATTCGATAATCCTCAATTATTTTACCTTTCAAGAACAGAAGGAACACGTCTCCGCAATTTCACCCTGACCTATGGGTTGCAATACGATTATAAAATAAAGGCAAATAAATTCCTGACACTCGGTGTTACTTTCGAAAATCAAACTGATATCACCGTACTTCACCGGTTGTATTCATTCAAGACAATATCAGTTGGAACAAGTTCACTTTCGGACACATTGGATTATGTCGACGAAGGAAAAGGCATTATTCAATTACCTTCTACAATTGGTGTTGGCTTGTCGTACAATGAAATCAACAAGCTGGAAATTAATGCTGATTATTATTATGCAGCCTGGAGCAAATCTACTTTTTACGGTCAAAAGGACGAACTGGTAACAGATCAAAGCAGACTTTCAGTTGGGTTTGAATACATTCCGGATGCCTTCTCCATCAGAAGTTATATGAGCAGAATTAAATACCGGGGTGGAATTCATCTCGAGAATTCATATCTAAAACTGAACAATCAGCAGATTAAAGAGTTTGGCATAAGTTTTGGGGCTGGAATACCAGTTCCAAAATCAAAATCAACTGCTAACTTTGCACTTGAATTTGGTAAAAAAGGAACAACAAATTATGATCTGGTCAGAAATAATTATGCCAGAATAAGTTTATATCTCGATCTTTACGATTACTGGTTCATCAAACGAAAATTCGATTAATCACAGATAAAACCAAATAAAAACAATAAAAATGAAAAACTTAATTTTAAAACCGATTTTGCTCGTTTTGGTTGCCGCGGTCTTTTTGACCTTCTCTGCCGGGGCTCAACGAGTAATTAAAGGAACTGTTTACAGAGAAGGTAAGCTTGCTGCAGGTGTTCTTGTCGAAGCTCATAAGTCGAAAGATCAATTCCGTACAAGTTTTGATGGATTATACGAAATTTCGGTTCCTGATAATTGTAAATATCTGAAATTTACCTTTATCGATGATTCAAGAAAACTTGATATCGAAAGCAATACAAATGAAGTTATCAACTTCAGTTTCGATGGCGAGATTCCACAGGAAGAAGCCAGTGAAACCGGAGCAATTTTAAAACCAGCTGCTGAATTGATTGCTGCCGGAGATAAAAACTTCATGAGCCTGATCACTCTTGAAAGACAGTTCTATGAGCAAAAAGACTATAAATCTGCTCTTTCGTCATGGAGAAAGCTGTATAAAACTTATCCAAAATCAACCAGCAACATTTACATTCATGGTTTGAACATGTACCAGAACATGGTTGAAAAAACTGCTGACCGTAAAACAAAAGATTTGTACATCGATACTTTGATGCAGGTTTACGACAAACGCATCAAATATTTCGACCAGAAAGGCTGGAACCTTGGCCGTCAGGGTACAGACTTTATCAAATACAAAATTCTTGATAATGACAATCTTTCTGATGATCAGTTAAAATCGATCATGAAAAAAGGATACAATTACCTGAGTGAATCGGTAAAATTGCAAGGTCTTGAATCAGAAGCTCCTGTTTTGATCTTATTAATGCAATCGACAAACAGGTTGTTTGGATTAGGTGAATTAACAAAAGCCAATGTAGTTGAGAATTACGATTTAGTTTCAAAAATTGCCAGCAATTATCTTGAAAAAGATCCTACATCTCAAAATTTTATTACTGCCCGGGACGCAATTGACCAGGTTTTCCAATCAAGTGGTGCTGCCGACTGTGAAGCATTAATCAGCATTTATGAACCAAAATTCGACCAGCTTGCCAGCAATATTGACGATCTGAAAAAGATGATTCGTTTACTCGACCGTCAGAATTGCGATGCCAGCCCTTTATTTGCAAAAGCTTCAGAAAAACTTTATGAACTTGAACCATCAGCCGAAGCTGCTTACAACATGGCTCGTCTTTTTGTAAAACAAGGTCAGTTGGATAAAGCTGAAAGCTATTACAAACAAGCTGTTGCTTCAGAAAAAGATCCGATAAATCTTTCTAAATACTATGTTGAACTTGCTAAACTGAGCTTCAACAGCAAACCATCGGAAGCCAGAGGTTTCTTTAAAAAAGCCATCGAAAACAATCCAAATTCAGGAACTGCTTACATGTTCCTTGCAAACTTATATGCCAACAACAGCAAATCATACGGCGAAAATGAATTCGAACACTCATTCGTATTTATGGTAGCTGTTGATTATTACGCCAAAGCAAAAAGAGTTGACCCAACTGTTGAAGCAGAAGCCAACGAAAAAATTTCACTGTACTCTCAATATTTCCCTTCAAAAGAAGACATCTTCTTTAACGGATATACTGTCGGACAGTCAATTAGTGTTGGAAGCTGGATCGGTGAAAGCACAACGCTGCGCGAAAAAAGATAATTTCTGAACGATATTTAATTATTAAAAGCATTGCATTTCGACCAAAGAGATGCAATGCTTTTCTTTTAATTCCGTTTTATTCATAGCTTTACATCACGAAATTCAATAGAAAGTAAAAGGCTTTTTAATAACCACGATTCGTTACCAGAGTACAATGATTGTATCTTCGAATATCAGCAGGGGGCATCTCTTCAAATTAAACACCTTACCATTCCGGCGAAAATATCTTCTCCTGTTGGTTGTGCTAATTCCATTGCTGTTTTCATCCTGTAAAAATGACATTTCGAAAATAAAAACAATTACAAAAAGTGATGAATTGCCGAGAATCACAGCAGAAGGTTTCGAAATGCTCTTCTCCGATTCTTCCGTCATCAGGTTTAAATTGCAAACCCCAAAACTGATAACACACGAGAACGAAAAAGATCCCTACACTGAATTTCCTGAAGGTGTAAAAATCGAAAAATATGATGCAAACATGAATATTGTTTCGAGTATTACTGCACAGTATGCCAAACAATATACCACTGACGACCGCTGGGAAGCAAAGAACAATGTGATTGCAGTCAACCTGAAAGGTGATACCCTAAAAACAGAATATTTGGTCTGGGACACAAAAAAGGAAAAAATTTATTCTGATCAGTTTGTAAAAATCATCCAAAAAGATCAGATTTATACCGGTATTGGATTTGAGTCCAACCAGGATTTTTCATCATATCACATTAAAAATCTTCAGGGGCATATCTATATTAATGTAGATAATTAACGATTTTAAGAATGAATCTTTTGTTGATAATATTTATTACCCTTTTATTTTCGGCATTTTTCTCCGGAATGGAAATTGCATTCATTTCAGCAAACCGTTTACGTCTTGAGCTCGACAAAAAACAAAGTATCGTATATTCCAATTTAATTTCCCTTTACACACAAAATCCCGGTCAGTTTATTGCCACCATGCTGGTCGGCAATAATCTGGCTTTGGTTATTTACGGTATTGCCTTTGCCAACCTGCTTGAGCCAGTCCTCACTCCGGTTCTTCATTCAAACAGCCTGGTTCTGCTGGCACAGACTTTAATTTCGACACTGATTATTTTAGCGACCGCAGAATATTTACCAAAGGTTTTATTCCGGATTAATCCCAATGGGGTACTTAAATTTTTCACTGTTCCCATCGCCTTTTTCTATTTCCTTTTTTACCCGGTGACCAAATTCACCATGTGGATCTCGAAATTTTTCCTGAAGTTTTTTCTGAATCAGTCCATAGAAAATGTAAACGAAAAGATTGTTTTCAGCCGGATCGATCTCGATCATTTTGTGAAAGAACAGGAAAGCAGCAAAACCAGTCAAACCAAGGAAGATATCGACAGCGAAGTCAAATTATTCAGGAATGCACTGGATTTTTCGAAGGTGAAACTTCGTGAAGTAATGGTGCCCCGTACCGAAATGGTAGCGATTGATGTCAAATCAACAGTTGACGAACTGCATCAGAAATTCATCGAAACCGGATATTCCCGAATACTGATCTATTCCGAAAACATCGACAACATCGTTGGATTCATTCATTCTTCAGTTATTTTCACTAATCCCGATTCGATAAAACCCAACATCCGCAAGGTTTTAATTGTTCCTGAAACCATGTCGGCGAGCAAACTGCTGGGGAAATTCATCAAACAACGATCGAGTATTGCCATTGTTGTCGATGAATTTGGAGGAACTTCAGGAATGGTTACCAGTGAAGATATTCTGGAAGAAATTTTTGGCGAAATTGAAGATGAACACGATACCGTTGACTTTATTAAAAAGCAAACAGCACCTGATGAATATGTCCTTTCAGGCCGTCTGGAACTGGACGAACTGAATGAAGAATTCAATCTGGATTTTCCTGAAAACGAAAATTTTGAGACTCTGGCCGGATTTATTCTGTTCAATCACGAGAGTATCCCCAAAATAAATTCAATTATTACCATCGAAAATTACCGCTTTAAAATTTTGAAAGCTACAAATACAAAAATTGAACTGGTACACCTTAAGATCTTGGACAATAACTAAAATAAAAATTGATTTCAGAGGTTTAATATTGAAAATTATTATCTTCGTACCTCGAAAATTTAATAGATAATTATTATAAAATAACTAACAGTAAATGGCTACATTACAGAACATAAGGAATCGAGGAAGTTTAATGGTAGCGATCGTAATCGGTCTGGCATTAGGCGCATTTATTTTGGGGGATATGCTTAATTCAGGCAGTAATTTGATGAAACCCAGCCAGATGGAAATTGGCGAAATAGATGGCGAATCAGTTCAATACCCCGAATTCCAAAAGAAAGTAGAAGAACTTTCCGAAATTTACAAAATGAATACCCAGCAGACTCAAATCGACGAGAATACCTGGGAACAAATTCGTGAACAGGTTTGGCAAGGTTACTTAAACGAAAATATTATTGGAAAAACAAGTGACGATTTAGGACTTACTGTTAGTTCAGAAGAACTATTCGATTTAGTTCAGGGAAATAATCCGGATCCGATTATTCAGCAGTTATTCAGAAATCCGCAAACAGGTGCCGTTGATAAATCAGCTATCCTTCAGTTTCTGAAATCCCTGGATACAAATGCTACTCCGCAGCAAAAGTCATATTGGTTATATATCGAAACCCAAATCAAGGAAGGCAAAATCAGGACAAAATACAATACTCTGGTTTCAAAAGGATTATACGTAACTTCGGATGAAGCGAAAAGCAGTCTGGATGCAAAAAACAAAAATGCAAACTTTCAGTATGTTGTGTTAACTTACGCTTCTATTCCTGACAGTTCAGTAAAAATATCGAACAGCGACTTAAAAGATTACTTCAGCAAACACGAAGGTGATTACAAACAGGAAAAAACAAGAAAAATTGAATACGTTACTTTTGATGTACTTCCCTCTGCGGCTGACAATGCCGCTACACAGAAATGGGTAAATGACAGCAAAGAAGAATTCGCCACTGTTACTGATAATGAACAATACATCAACGTAAATTCAGACCAGCGTTTTGATCCGGGATTCTACAAAAAAGATGAACTTCAGCCAGCATTGGCCGAATGGGCTTTCAGTGCTCAGCCTGGAGATTTCTACGGACCTTATTTTGAAAACAACGAATACAAACTAGCTAAAGTTGATCAGTTTAAAATGTTGCCGGATTCAGTTCAGGCCAGCCATATTCTGATCAATCCACAAACTGTTGGCAACATGCAAAAAGCTACTGCTCTGGTTGACAGCATTAAAAAGTTGATTGAAAACGGTGCCAACTTCGGTGAATTAGCTACTAAATATTCAGAAGATCCGGGCTCTGCTTCTAAAGGTGGAGATTTAGGCTGGTTCAAACGCAAACAAATGGTTCCTGAATTTGAGGAAGCAGCTTTTAACGGCGATGTAAATAAGATCTATGTGGCTCAAACCCGTTTCGGTTTTCACATCATTAAACCAACTAAAAAAGGAAAAGAAACCAATCAGGTCCGTTTGGCAATTTTATCACGCAAAGTTGAACCAAGCAACGAAACATATCAGAAAGTATATTCTGAAACCAGCAAATTCGCAAGCGAAAACACCACAGTGGAAGCATTTAATAAATCAGTTATCGATCAGAAACTGAATAAAAAAATTGCCACAATGAAAGAAAATGATCGCGAAATTTCCGGACTGGAGTCTTCCAGACCATTGGTTCGTGCAGCTTTTTTGGGTGAGAAAGGAAATATTGTAGTAAACAATGAAGGCTCCAGCATATTCGAATTTGGAAATAAATTCGTCATTGCGTCCCTGGTTGATGCTACCGAAGAAGGAAATTCAACTTTCGAAGAAGCTAAACTACGCGTTGAACTGGCAGTTCGCAAAGAGAAAAAAGCAAAAATGCTGGCTGAAAAACTAAGCAACGCAGCTTCCGGACAAACAGATTTAGCTGGCATAGCATCAAAACTTTCTACAGATGTACGTGAAGCTTCAGGCGTAAACTTTACAACTTTCTCAATTCCTGCAATTGGTTTCGAACCTGCAGTAATCGGAACAGTTTGCAGTATTCCTGAAGGTAAGGTATCAGCTCCGGTTGAAGGAAACAACGGTGTTTATCTTACAAAGGTTACCTCTTTCAACACAACATCAAACACCGATCTGAAGGGTGAAAAAACAAGACTTGCACAGTCTCTTGGAAGCCGGGCAGGATCACAGGTTTTCGAATCATTGAAAAAGAGTGTCGAAGTTGTTGACAAACGATCAAAATTCTATTAATCGAATACAGAAAAAAAGCGGGCTTTTAGCCCGCTTTTTTTTTACCATTAAATCAACAATTGCAATACATAACAACAATTTTCAGGTTCATTTTTATCCTGAAAAACAAATACCCACAGCTTTAATCTTGACTGCCGTCAGGATTAAAGGAGCATATCAGACAACTAAAAATTGCATTCGTAGTTGAATGTACAACTTATTTTTACTTAAATTTGCCCAATTTTTCATTTTAAAAGACGAATCTATGGCCAGGTATTTTAACGATGTATCCCGAACTTTTAATGAATATCTGTTAATTCCCGGATTAACAGGCAAAGAATGTTATCCTCAAAATGTTTCTCTAAAAACACCTTTGGTAAAATTCCGAAAAGGATCAAAACCAGAACTTGAACTTAATATTCCATTTGTTTCTGCCATTATGCAATCGGTATCCGACCACAAAATGGCAATTGCCCTGGCAAAAAACGGAGGACTTTCATTCATATTTGGTTCACAGGGAATTGACACGCAGTGCGAAATGGTTCGTAAAGTAAAAAAATTCAAAGCCGGATTTGTTGTCAGCGATGCCAACCTGACCCCTGATCATACCTTAAAAGATGTGTTGGAAATGAAAGCTTCAACCGGACATTCCACCACCGGAATCACTCATGATGGAACTTCGAACGGGAAACTTCTGGGAATTGTTACCAGCCGCGATTACCGCGAAAGCAAAGACAATCTTGACACCAGAATTAGCGAATTCATGACCCC
This sequence comes from Prolixibacteraceae bacterium, assembly GCA_049277435.1. Classification (GTDB taxonomy): domain Bacteria; phylum Bacteroidota; class Bacteroidia; order Bacteroidales; family Prolixibacteraceae; genus Aquipluma. The sequence goes on along the minus strand of JBASYJ010000260.1, from coordinate 24,884 downwards.
TTTTGCCAAACTGGTGACTGGTGAATTAGGCATTTCGCTCACCGAAGCCAACGATATTATCTGGGATCACAAACTGAATACCCTTCCGATTATCGATAAGGACCAAAACCTGCAATACTTTGTGTTCAGGAAAGATTACGATGAGCACAAGGAAAATCCAAACGAATTACTTGACGTAAACAAGAAATTACTGGTTGGGGCCGGGATTAATACCAGAGATTATACCGAACGGGTTCCGTTACTGGTAGAAGCTGGCGCGGATTTACTGTGTATTGATTCATCGGATGGTTTTTCGGAATGGCAGAAAGAAACCATCGAATTCATCAAGAAAAAATACGATGGTAAAGTAAAAGTCGGCGCCGGAAATGTCGTCGATAAAGATGGATTTTTGTACCTGGTTGAAGCAGGAGCCGATTTTGTTAAGGTTGGAATTGGCGGTGGTTCAATCTGTATTACCCGAGAACAAAAGGGAATCGGCCGCGGACAGGCAACCTCGATCATTGAAGTAGCTCAGGCGCGTGACGAATATTATGAACAAACCGGAATCTATGTACCAATCTGCTCCGATGGCGGAATTGTCCAGGATTACCACATGGTCCTGGCATTGGCTATGGGCGCCGATTTCATCATGATGGGCCGCTACTTCGCACGCTTCGATGAAAGTCCGACCAAGAAGCTTAAAGTTGGAAATAATTACGTGAAAGAATATTGGGGAGAAGGTTCGAACCGCGCACGCAACTGGCAGCGTTATGACGCTGGCGGCAGCGAAGGATTAAAATTTGAAGAAGGGGTTGACAGCTATGTTCCCTATGCCGGAAAATTAAAAGATAACCTGGATATTACATTAGGAAAAATCGTTTCGACGATGTGTAGCTGTGGAGCATTAAGCATTCCTGAATTGGAAAAAAATGCGAAAATCACCCTGGTTTCATCAACCAGCATCATCGAAGGTGGTGCACACGATGTTATCCTGAAAGAAACGAATATCTAGAAGTTCAAAACACACAAAATATGACAGAGGCTGTTCCGGAAGGTTCAGCCTCTTTTCATTTTATCTACCTGATGACTAAATGATGACCTGTATAAAAATAGAAAGCGGGCCTCTGCCCGCTTTCCTTTTTCCACCCCAAATGCACAAAACTTGAGAGCTCAAGTCCCGACATTCTATTTTTAGCTTAACAATGCTTTCACTTTATCCGAGATGTCTTTCCCGTCGGCCAGTCCTGCCAGCTTTTTGGAAGCAACTCCCATTACCTTTCCCATATCTTTCATTCCTGAGGCTCCGGTTTCGGTAATAATCGCCTGTATTGCCCCGCTTAATTCAGTATCCGACATTTTGGCCGGAAGATAGGTTTCGAAAATCTTAACCTGAAACATTTCCTGTTCATACAAATCTGTTCGTCCCTGCTCTTTGTAAATGGTGGCAGAGTCGAGTCCTTGTTTTGCCAGTTTTTGAATGATTTTAAGACTTTCCTGATCAGTTAATTCACCCGATGCTCCAACCGCTGATTTTGCTTCAATCATCACTTTTTTAATTCCACGTAATGCTTCAAGTTTTTCCTTTTCACGGGCCTTCATGGCAACTATGATGTCATTACTGATCTGATCGAATAAACTCATGGTTTAAAATTAATCAACGTTATCGTGTAAATATGAATTATTGTCCCGTAAAGTTACATTATTATTTTCATCCGGAGAAATTGTTAACCGGGAAAATTTCTCGTCAACTTTTTTTTTAAACCCGAAGAATTTAGAGTTTTTCCGGCGGTATGCAGGAATATTCTCCAATTCGTCAACAGCCTCTTCCGAAGTTTCCGCAAAGTCAACCGGTTCAGTTATTCCACTGAATGATTCTTTCTTCGACAGGTTATTTCCGTATAACTCCTCAAATTCATCATAACCACCGGAATTGATCTCAAATTCAAACGTTTTTTGCTTGACATTCTTCGAACCATACAATTCATTTTCGACTGATGATTTAACTTCGCGTTTTGGCTTTGAAGAAGAATCACCTGATTCGTCAGAAAGGGTGTGATAGATTTTTTCCTGATTTTGATTGATAACCATTTCAGGAATACTGCTGGTACTAAAACCTGTGGCAATAATGGTTACTGAAATCTGATTGCCCAATGCTTCATCGACGCCGTTACCCCAGATCAGATCGGCCGAATTTCCGGCTTTTTCCTGAACAAAGTCGGTAATGTCACCAATTTCGTCCATGGTAATTTCCTCAATTCCTGAAGTGATATTCAACAGGATATTCCGGGCGCCCATGATGTCGTTGTTGTTCAGCAATGGCGAATTTAAAGCCTGTTCAACTGCAATAACTGCACGGTTTACTCCTGAAGCAATACCGGTACCCATCAGGGCAACGCCGCTGTTGCGCATCACCGTTTCAACATCGGCAAAGTCAACGTTGATGTAACCCGGAACCGTAATAATTTCAGCGATTCCTTTTGCTGCAGTGGTCAAAATATTATCGGCCTTGGCAAAAGCATCCGATATTTTTGAATCGCCATACATTTCGCGAATTCGTTCGTTGTTAATAACTAAAAGCGAATCAACATGCGATTCCATGGCTGCGATACCTTCAATAGCCTGTTTAATGCGGCGGCGTCCTTCGTTCCGGAATGGAATGGTTACGATACCAACTGTCAAAATGCCCAGTTCACGCGCTGCCTGCGCAATGACAGGAGCACCGCCAGTACCTGTTCCACCACCCATCCCGGCCGTGATAAATACCATTTTGGTATTGTTTTCAAGCACACGTTTTACATCTTCAATATTTTCGATGGCCGAATCGCGTCCGGTTTCCGGCTTGTTTCCGGCACCGCGGCCTTCAGTCAGCGAAGAGCCTAGCTGAACTTTATAAGGTACCGGACTATTAATCAATGCCTGGGCATCCGTGTTGCAAACCATAAAATCAACATCACGAATTCCCTGATGATACATGTGATTTACGGCATTTCCACCACCGCCTCCGACTCCAATAACTTTTATGATTGAACCTGAATTTACGGTTAAATCAAAATTCATAATTTCGTTTGACATGATCGTCTATTTTTTCGTGTTTATAAAATTCAATTGTTGGAATTCTCTTCAGAAACCGATTCATCCTTATCTTCAAACAAACGGGTAAACTGGCGTGTAAACCAGTTGTCAACATCTGCACTGTCAACTTTTGACTTACTCGTCTGCTCAGATTTCACCTTTTTCCGGCTTTTTTCTTTTTCCGGTTGTTTTACAGATTTTCTTTCTGTTTCCTTCTGTAATATTTGTTTTTCCTCAATCACAGATGCTTTGCTGAAAACTGTTTCAAACGGGATTTCGTCTTCCAGATTAATATCAAAACTTACAGGTTCAGGCTCAAGTTCCACAATTTCCGAAGGATTTTGAAAAAGACGGTTTGGATTGACATCAAATCCTGTGGCAATAATTGTCACACTGATCTGCTCACCTAATTTTTTATCGGTTCCATTACCCCAGATGATAGTGGCATCCAATCCTGCTTCCTCCTGCAGGTAATCGATAATTTCACCGATTTCACCCATGGTTATTTCCTCGTCGCCTGAAATAATATTGAGCAGGATATCTTTTGTTCCACGGATGCTGCTGCTGTCCAGAAGCGGCGATTCAAGAGCCTGACGAACTGCATTCATTGCGCGATCCGGACCTTCAGCAAGTCCGGTTCCCATAATAAAGACTTCGCTGCCCGACATTACTGTGCTGACGTCGGCAAAGTCGATGTTGATGTTTCCGTGGAGGGTAATGATTTCGGCAACACCTTTAACCGCAGTGGTAATGATATTGTCCGCCTTTTTAAAAGCCTGTGATGCCGGCAAATTGCCATATATTTTATGCAACTTTTCGTTGCTGATCACCAACATGCTGTCGACATGTTCCTTTAATTTTTCAACACCTTCAAGTGCCTGATCGAATCTTCGTTTACCTTCTGATTTTGATGGAATCGTCACAACAGCAATGGTTAGGATATCCAGCTCGCGAGCCAGTTTGGCAATTACCGGAGCAGCACCGGTACCGGTTCCTCCGCCCATTCCCGCTGTTATAAACACCATTTTGGTTGAAATTTCCAGGACTTCACGAATATCATCCAGGTTTTCAATGGCTGCCTGTTCTCCCTGTGCGGGCAGATTTCCGGCGCCACGGCCTGCTGTGAGCGTAACACCCAACTGAATCCGCACCGGGACAGGATTGTTTTGCATGGCCTGGGCATCTGTATTGCAAACGATAAAGTTTACACCTTCAATACCTTCTTCATACATGTTTTTAACGGCATTGCACCCGCCTCCTCCAACACCAATTACCTTGATAATGGAAGAGTTGGAATGCTCTAATCCGAAGTTTAGTAATTCATCGATCATAGGGCAGACTTGATTAGATTTAGTATTAAGTCATTTCCGTATCAGCAGGAGCTTCTTCGAAAAATCCGATTACTCCCTGTACTATTTTTGTTTGCATCGTTTTCAAAATTCCCGGCTCATTGGATTTTGGTTTCTTCATTCGTCTTCCGCGTTTATTATGGAGTCCATCCTCTTCTGCAGCCATTTTGAGCAGTCCCAAAACAGTAGAAAATTTAGGATCGTCCAATTCTTTCATGGCAATAAACGTGTGCAGATTTGGTTTTCCAACGCGAACATCGAAGCCGGTATGAAATTTCACCAACTGAGCCAGATTGGGCAAAAGTGACGTGCCGCCTGTAATTACAATTCCGGCCCCAAGCTTATCGATGTAACCTGATTTGCGAATCTGAAGGAAAAAATGATTGATAATTTCGTCCATTCTTGCCTGAATAATAAATGCCAGATTCTTAAAAGAGATCTGTTTCGGTTCCCAGCCTTCGATGGAAATACTCACCATTTTGTTTTCAGGAGCAAAATCACCGATCGCCTGACCAAACTTTTTCTTCATCAGTTCAGCATCTTTCAGCGTGATGGCGCAGCCTTCCTTGATGTCACGGGTAACCACATTTCCTCCAAAAGGAACCATGGAGGTGTAACACAATACACCTTCGCAGAAAATGGATATTTTTGTTGTACCGCCACCAATATCTACCAGGGCCACACCTGCTTCCTTTTCATCTTCAGAGAGGACAACTTCGGAAGATGCAATTGGATCAAGAATAGGTTTCCGAACCCGGATTGATCCGCGGTCGAAACACATGGCAATATTCCGCTGGTAGGAATCCGGCGCCACATGAACCTTAAACGTACCTTCAATTTTTTCACCAATCGAACCCACAGGGCTGGTCACACCGGTTTCGTCATCAATGGTATAAAATTCAGGATTGATGTGGTAAATCGACATATCTTCTGAAAGATTCACCTGTGAGGCCTGTTCCATCATCTGACTGATGTCAGATTCGGTAACGCAATGGTCACGGCCGAAGGTTTTTTGCTGATGAGAAGTTATGGTTGTGAGTTGTTGCCCCGATATATTCACAAAAACGTCTTCAATATCCTGACCGCAGCTTTTTTCAGCCTGCCCAACGGCATCGCTGATCGCTGCAAATGTTTCTTCAATATTGAGCACAACTCCACGTTTAACCCCTCTCGAAGCACTGTGCCCAAGCCCAACAATCTGGATTCGTCCATCATCGTTTTTTATTCCGGCAAGGGCCACAATTTTTGTAGAACCAATGTCTACAGCAGCAAAAATCTTTTCGTTCTTGTCCATAATCTACTTTTTTGTACAAACAACCTGGTTGCGGTATTTCACGCTAATGGTTTTATATTTATTCCAGCCTAAATTTTTAAATCCCTGCTGATATACCGCTTTCAAATTTCTGAATTTCAATTCATAATCATCCGGAGTTCCGAATTCGATCAGGTAATTCCCAACCTGTGGCAACAAAAGCAATTCGCCGTTTGCCTGAACAAAAACCTGTTCGATCTGAGCCCTCCAAAATTCATCCTTATTGACAAAATTCGCCATTTTCAGAAGGCTTTTTTCAATTTCAACATCAGGAATTGTTCCTGAAACTATTAAAATCCGATCGACATATTTTGGTGAAACCGGAATGTGTACGCTATTCGAATCCATATAATAGTCATCAGTTGAATTTTTATACCGGAGCATCGGCGTCCGTTCATCAACATTAACAACGAGCTTTCCATGAAATGAGAATCCTTTTGCCTCCACTTTCCTGAAAATCTCAACATGATCCAAAGTCGTGTAGTTACTGAGTAACTTTTCCAGCTTATTGGTATTGATGAGCGCCAGAAAATGCCCGATTACCGGCTCTCCTGATTTCTCGATCAACGAAGCAATTTCATCTTCATCCAGAAACCTTGGAGAATTCGGATTGATATTTACTGTGATTGCCTGACAACGAACGGCTTCCCGCTGTGTGTAAACGTAGTAAATGGTAAATCCGACAAATCCCACCAGAATCAACCAGCCCAAAACTATCGCTATTTTCTTAAGTATCTTCACCCGAAAATATTCATTTTAAATATTTAATTCTAACCGTTCGCGTGGAACTTACATATTCTGAAATTTCCACCTTGAACAGATTCTTACTTCAACTTTTGCAGCTCAAAACTGAACAATTTACAGCTTGCCCATTGCCCGCTTCAACAACTGCTCTTTGACCGGTTCAACCAGCGTATCGATATCACCAGCCCCCATCATGATTACAATTCCCGGCTTGAATGTTTGAGCCAGACGTGTTAAATCCTGCTTTGGACAAAGTATCTTATTGTTGTTTTTTATCTTATTAAAAATAATCTCTGAGCTTACACCTTCCATCGGTAATTCGCGTGCCGGATAAATATCAAGCAGCACAATTTCATCGAGCAAATCCAGACTGGCAGCAAAACCTTCAGCAAAATCTTTGGTGCGGCTGTAAAGATGCGGCTGAAATACGCCAGTCAATGTCCGGCCTTTATATAAATCACGAACCGACTGAATTGTAGCCTTTAGTTCTTCAGGATGATGTGCATAATCATCGATCAGCACATAATTTTCATCTTTCAGATGGATGTCGAACCTGCGCTTCACGCCGGCATAAGTGGCTAAGGCATCCCGTATTTCTTCCGGAGTAACTCCCGACAGAAGTGCCATGGCAGCAGCAGCTACCGAGTTTTCCACATTGACCAGTCCCGGATAATTTAAGATCAGTTTTTCAATCCTGGTTTCCGGAGTGATCAGGTCAAACCGGTAAAAACCATCTTTCAGTTCCACATTTTCGACACAGAAATCGGCCGACTCGGTGATAGAATAGGTATATCCGTGGTATTTTTCAGCAGAAGCACCGGTTTTAAGCCCTTTTTTAATGACCAGCGAACCTCCGGCTTTTATCTGAGAAGCAAACAATCCAAAACTTTCAATCACCTTTTCGTGTGATCCGTAAATATCCAGGTGATCGGCGTCCATCGATGTGATGACGGCCAGTTCGGGTTTGAGGTGCAGAAAGGACCGGTCGAACTCGTCAGCCTCAGCCACCACCCATTCGCTTCCGCCTGAATCGAGTAGCAAATTACTCTGGTAATTTTTCGAGATTCCACCCAAAAATGCAGAACATCCTTTTGACGATGATTTCAGGATATGTGCCGTAATGGTTGAAACCGAAGTTTTGCCATGCGTTCCGGCAATGGCTATCGTGCGGTGATTGTTGCAGATTATCCCCAGAACAGCTGCTCTTTTGTGAATGCCAAATCCACGGTCGATCAGCGCATTTAATTCCCCGTGCGTGGCCGGAACTGCCGGTGTATAAACAATCAGCGAATTGGAAACATCAAGTCCTGCAGGCAAAAGAGCCGGATCGTCGGAATAATGTACCGCGATACCTTCGCTTTCAAGAGCCTGCGTTAAGGCCGTTGAAGTGCGGTCGTATCCAGAAACAGCAATGCCCTGACTCGCAAAATAACGTGCCAGAGCGCTCATCCCTATCCCACCGATACCCAGGAAATACACCTGTTTTATGTCGGAAAATTTCAGCATCCTATTTAATTCATTTCTAAATTCTCATTTTCAGAGATCATTTTTTTTCGTCCGAAAGCATTCCTTCGCCTTTCTCTTCTCTATGCCACGGACGGATTCTTCTTTTATTTCTTTCTTCGGGTTGAAACCCGGGGTTATTATTATTTAGCTCCTTCGGAGTAGTTAACAATCAACTTTATAAAGCTTTTGAACCTACAACTTCAGCTTTTTGCTTTTTCAACAACTTCCAGAATTACGTCAACGATATCTTTTGCTGCATTCGGCCGACCCAACTTTAAACTGTTTTCTGCCAGACTATTTAACCGTTCTTTATCCTGCAGCAAGCTAAAGGTTTCTTTTATGAGTTGTTCTTTCGAATTCACATCTTTTATTAACATAGCCGCCTTGTTTTCAACCAGTGCCATCGCATTTTTGGTTTGATGATCCTCGGCCACGTTTGGCGAAGGAACCAGGATGGATGGTTTTCCGAGTAAACACAGTTCGGAAATGGTACCGGCTCCTGCGCGTGAGATCACCACATCGGCCGCAGCATAAGCCAAATCCATCCGCGAAACAAACTCCATCGGCCTGAGGTTCTCCGGAACAAATTTCCCAAGTCTCTCCATCATTTCCTTATAATAAAAACTTCCTGTCTGCCAGATAATCTGAACATCAGTCTTTTCGATCAGTTCCAGATTTGCCATTACACTTTCGTTCAACGTCCGTGCACCCAGACTTCCACCCACAATCAGAACCACCGGATGAAACGCATTCAAGCTAAAAAATTTCAGGGCTTCGGATTTATTGACAACAGCCTCGGTCAGATTTTTTCGTATCGGATTTCCGGTCATCACAATCTTCTCTGCCGGAAAATACTGGTTCATATTAGGATAAGCCACGCAAATTTTACTCACATTGGCCGAGAGCAATTTATTGGTCACACCGGCATACGAATTCTGTTCCTGAAGAACAGTCGGAATTCCTTTCCGGGCCGCAGCTTTTAAAACTGGTCCGCTGGCAAAACCTCCCACTCCGATTGCGACGTCAGGTTTAAAATCCTGAACGACTTTTCGGGCCATGCGCATGCTTTGATACAATTTCAGGAGAAAAGAAAAAATTTTGAATGATAGTTTGCGTGGAAAACCCATGACCGGCAAACCAATAATCTGGTAACCTGCAGCCGGAACACGTTCCATTTCCATTTTGCCCAAAGCGCCGACAAACAGAATTTCAGTTTCGGGCAAACGCTCCTTCAGTTCGTTGGCAATGGAAACAGCTGGAAAAATATGTCCTCCGGTTCCTCCCCCACTTACTATGACTTTCAATTTTTTCATCTTACAAAGCCTGATCTTCGTTTGGTGTATCCACAACAACCAGCTGCTCGGCCGGCGCTGTGGTTTTCTGATTGTTTGAGCTGACTGCCAGAATGATTCCGAACGATGCCGCGGTAAACAACATCGATGATCCTCCCATGCTGACCCAGGGCAATGGTTGCCCGGTTACCGGCACTGCCCCGACCGATACCGCCATATTTATAAATGCCTGAAACGTGAGCAACAGTACCAGTCCTGCCACCATAAATGCAGGAAAAGTACGATCGCAGCGGCGAACAATGATCACTCCACGAAACAACAAAATCAGGAAAAGCAGCGCTAAAAATGCCCCTCCTACAAATCCGTATTCTTCGATAAAAATGGCATAAATAAAATCGTTATAACCGGCTTCCATATAATTACTTACCTCGCTGTTTCCCGGTCCTTTTCCAAACATTCCACCTTCAAAAACAGCCAGCCGGGCATAATCTGCCTGAGTGGTTCCTTTTGAGGCATCGTTGTCACCATGAATATAGTCGTCAATTCGACCTTTTACTGTTTGAATACGACCTACCTTACCGATGCTGTCGGGGAAAATCGATGCTGCCGAATATATTAAAAAGACAGCAAGAGCGCCTATTCCAACCAAAGCAAGAATGTATTTCATCGATACCCGTGCAATCAACATTAAAACCATAATGGTAAAAAAGAGCAAAGCGGCAGTCGAGAAATTGCTTAAAAAGATGAGGAAACAGACTGCTGCTGAAACACCGGTGATCCAGTAAAATGCAATTTTCAATTCTTCGTCGGTCCGTTGTGCTTTTGACAAAAGCCGGGATGCAAACATGACCAGCGATATTTTCGCAAGTTCTGCCGGCTGAAAACTAAAGAATGTCAGATTCAATGAACGGGAGGTTTCCTTCGATGGGTTTCCGGTTAATTTATACTGAATAATGGCAACAACAAGCGCCAGAATAGTGATCCCGATTAATACCGGGGATATCTTAAAATAAATTACAACCGGGACAATATTGACTAAAAAGAGCATGATTCCGAAACCCAGCAAAAGAAATACGACCTGACGAATCAGGTAATAACTTGTATTTCCGCTTGCTTCGCGATAAGCGAGCTTGCCAGTAGCGCTGTACACGATAACCAGCGAGATGAGCGACAGAAAAATGAGGACTACCCACAGTGTCCGGTCTCCTTTAAATATTTTAGCCAAAGTTCCAGCCATATTACAAATCTCTTACTGCCTGTTTAAACTGATGACCACGGTCTTCGTAATTTTCGAACAAGTCGAAACTGGCACATGCAGGTGACAACAAAACCGAATCGCCTTTCTTTGCCAGGTAATAAGCAGAACGTACAGCATCTTCCATCGATTGTGTCTCAACCATATCAATTCCAACGCTTTTGAAAGCTTCAATGATTTTCGAATTATCCTTTCCGAGACAGACAATCGCTTTCACTTTCGATTTCACCAATTCCAAGAGCTGCGAATAATCGTTTCCCTTATCGATTCCGCCCACTATCCAGACAGTCGGCTGGCTCATGCTTTCGAGCGCATACCAGGTCGAATTGATGTTGGTCGCTTTTGAATCGTTGATAAAATCGATTCCATGAACTTTCAGGAAACGTTCCAAACGATGTTCTACTCCTTTAAAATCTGACAGGCTCTCACGAATTTTTTCATTCCTGATATTGACTGCCATTCCTGAAATACCTGCGGCCATTGAATTGTAGGTGTTATGGCCTCCCTGTAAAGCAATATCTAAAATCGACATAGTAAAAATATTTTGTCCCCAGTTTATAATCAAATTGTTATCTGTAACTCCTGCTCCTTCAGCAGGTGGATTGCCCAATCCGAAAGAAATGCACCTGGCATTCAGCTTTCTGACTTTCATCTCCTGATTCAATACCTGATCATCATGGCAGTAGATAAAAAGATCTTCTGCGGTCTGATTTTGTGTGATCCTGAATTTTGAATCGACATAGTTTTGCATTTTATAGTCGTACCGATCCAGATGATCGGGAGTGATATTCAAAAGAATAGCGATATCCGCTTTAAAATCGTACATGCCATCGAGCTGAAAACTGCTCAGTTCAATCACATAATAGTCGAACTCGTTTTCGGCAACCTGCCATGCCATGCTTTGTCCAACGTTACCAGCCAGACCGACATTTAATCCGGCTTTCCGGAACATATGGTAAATGAGCAGGGTCGTGGTCGTTTTGCCATTGCTGCCCGAAATACAAATCTTTTTTGCTGAAGTGTATCTTCCGGCAAATTCAATTTCCGAAATAACTTTTATGCCTTTTTCCTTCAGTTTTACAATCAGTGGCGCTTTGTCAGGAATTCCCGGACTTTTAATCACAACATCGGCATTCAATATTTTTTCCTCGGTATGATGTCCTTCTTCGAAATCGAACTGACGTTCAGTCAACTCGTTCCGGTATTTTTCCTTGATGGTGCCAAAGTCTGATACAAACACATCAAAGCCCTGTTTACGGGCCAGAATGGCTGCACCAATTCCGCTTTCGGCGGCTCCTAATATGACGGCACGTTTTGTCATTTTCTTAATCAATTCTAATAATGTATCTACTTTATAATCTTTCATTCTATTCCGTCCGAAAGGATGCATTCTCTTTTAAAACCTTTTTGTTCGGACGGTTGCCCTTTCCACTATTTTCCCCCGGGTTAAAACCCGGGGCTATTAATATTTCGCTCCTACGGAGCAGATAGAAACTTTAACCCGACACCCAAAGCTTTCCCCCGTCTGGGGGGAACGGGAAGGGGGCTGTATTTTCTTAACGCATTTTCAAGGTTACAATAGTCAATACGGCCAGAATTATTCCGATAATCCAGAAACGGGTAACGATTTTGGCTTCAGGAATACCCTGTTTCTGAAAATGGTGGTGAATCGGGCTCATCAGGAATATCCTGCGTCCTTCACCGTATTTCTTTTTGGTGTATTTAAAATAACTGACCTGAATGACCACAGACAGATTTTCAATCACAAAAATTCCACACAGAATCGGGATCAGGATTTCTTTCCGGATGATGATAGCAAAAACAGCCAGAATACCGCCAAGCGCCAAACTTCCGGTATCGCCCATAAATACCTGCGCCGGATAGGAATTGTACCAGAGAAATCCTACAGTTGCACCGATAAAAGCAGAAATAAAAATGGTCAGTTCACCCAGATTCGGGATATACATGATATTCAGGTATTCGGCATAAATGACGTTACCACTTACATAGGCCAGAATTCCGAGCGTCGCCCCGCTTATGGCCGAGGTACCCGTTGCCAGCCCGTCAATTCCATCGGTTAGATTAGCTGCATTCGAAACGGCAGTAATAATCAGTATGATCGAAAGTGCATAAATCAGCCATCGCCAGCTTTTGGCACTTTCGCCCAAAAAGGCCACCAGAAAAGCGTAATCGAATTCGTGGTTTTTAATGAATGGGATGGTAGTTTTGGTTGATTTCACTTCGTTGGTCATATGCATTAATCGTGATTGACCGGTAACCGAATCGACAACCATTTCCTTGACAAAAAAACCATTTTCATCGAGAATCCGTTCACGAACAACCACATCATCAGAGAAATACAAAGTGGCTGCAACAATAATTCCCAGAGAAACCTGCCCCAGAATTTTGAATTTCCCGGCCAATCCCTCTTTGTCTTTCAGGAAAACTTTGATGTAATCGTCAGCAAAACCAATCATGCCCAACCAAATCGTGGTGATAAGCATCAACAGAATATAAATGTTATCCAAACGTGCAAAAAGTATCGTTGGAATGATAATGGAAGCCAGAATAATTAATCCACCCATGGTTGGCGTTCCTTTTTTCTGCATTTGTCCTTCAAGACCCAAATCGCGAACATCTTCACCAATTTGTTTTTTCTGTAAGAACCGGATCAGACTTTTTCCAAATCCGACAGTTATCAGCAAAGAGACAATAATTGCTGCACCCGAACGAAACGAAATGTACTGAAACATACCGGCACCCGGTACATCCCAATTTTGTAAAAGCTGATACAAATAATAGAGCATAGTTTTGTTTTTTAGTTGTTGCCAAATATTTCGTTGATAACTTCCTTGTCGTCAAAATGGTGTTTTACCCCTTTTATTTCCTGGTAATCTTCATGCCCCTTTCCGGCCACCAGAATAATATCACCGGTTCGGGCCAGCATACAGGCCGTCCGGATCGCTTCACGCCGATTTACAATCGACAACACCTTGTGCCTCTGATGAGCCTCCACTCCCGCTTCCATATCGGCCAGGATTTGTTCCGGCTCTTCGGAGCGCGGATTATCCGATGTCAGGATTACTTTATCACTTTGTTTCACGGCTTCCTGCGCCATCAGCGGGCGTTTGGTTTTATCGCGGTCGCCACCAGCACCCACAACGGTAATTACCTGCTCATTGCCTGTCCGTATTTCTGCAATTCCTGAAAGCACATTCTGTATCGCATCGGGAGTATGGGCATAATCGACCACCGCATATTTTCCATCCGGAGAACGAAGTATTTCGAACCGGCCTGAAACTGGACGCAATTCGCTCAAAATCCGGAGAATGTCATCTTCGTGAATGCCCAGCAGGATGGTCGATCCTAAAACGGCCATCAGGTTGCTGGCATTGAACATTCCGGTAAAATGGGTCCAGACTTCATGTCCATCGATACTGAGCAACATTCCGTCGAAATGTTTTTCGAGCACTTTGCACCGGAAATTTGCCAAAGCCCGAAGCGAATAAGTTTGTTTGGAAGCTTTGGTGTTTTGCAGCATGACCATCCCGTTTTTATCATCGAGGTTGGTCAGCGCAAAAGCCGAAGCAGGCAAAAGATCAAAGAATTTCTTTTTGGCCTTCAGGTATTCCGCAAATGTTTTGTGGTAGTCCAGATGGTCGTGTGTCAGGTTGGTAAAAATGGCGCCGTCAAATTCAATTCCTGAAATCCGGTCCTGATCGATGGCATGAGAGCTCACCTCCATGAAACAATACTCACAACCGGCGTCAACCATGCGGGCCATTAATTCCTGAATCTGCAATGCATCAGGAGTAGTGTGTGAAGCGTGAAATTCTTCATCGCCCACAAAATATTTGATGGTCGAAATCAATCCGACTTTAAATCCGAGTAGCTTGAACGTTTTATATAAAAGGCTGGCAATCGTTGTTTTGCCATTGGTTCCGGTAACGCCAACAACCTTCAGATTAGCCGATGGATTATCATGGAAGGCAGCAGCCATTTTGCCAAAATTCGCCTGAGTGTTTTCAATTTGCACGAAGACCACATGTTCAGGAACCTGCTCCGGAATAACTTCACAAACAACAGCAATGGCGCCAAGTTCTATTGCTTTGGCAATAAACTGATGTCCGTCGGCATGTGATCCTTTCACAGCTACGAAAACATCACCAGTTTCAACTTTACGTGAATCAAACTGAATTTTTCGCACAGGTACCGACAAATCTCCTGTTTTTGAGATCTGCTCAATTCCCTTCAATATGTCGCTTAAAAGTTTCATTGTTTTTTTAATTTATTGTGCCTGATTATTTTTCAAAGCAGCCTGCTTTTTCTCTGCAGCTTTTTGTGCAGCTACTTTTGCTTTCCACCGGTCAATTGCTGCCTGATCTGGTTTGGCTTTTTTCTGCGCTTTTTGTGCAGCCACTTTTTCTTTCCATTTCCGAATCGCTTCCGGACTGGCTTTTGGCTTCGTTACTGCTGCTTTTGGCTTGGCAACGGCAGCTTTTGGCGGATCGATCTTTTTCTCAACAGGAACAGCAACGGGAACGGCAATGAGCGTATGAGTCTGAATTGAATCGCCGGTCGTAACGGTATCAATCTTCATGATTTGAAGTTCATCAAATCCCAAATCCAGAGTAATCAAATCTCCTTTAGAAGAAGGCATTCCGGAAGCAGGTGATTGGCGGAAAACCCGACCGAATCCGTTAATTTCAGTACGATATCCGGCTTTTTCAAGAAGAAATACTGCGTCGTTGGCACCCATTCCTAAAACATCAGGAACTCTTCCCTGAATATCGTTCACCCCATTCACAAAAACAGTCATGGTATCAGCTACAATGGCAACATGTTCGGCAGTTAAATTCTGTAACTGCGTTTTAAGACCTAAATCTTTAGCCAAAAGCAACACGTCTTCCTTCAAACCAGGTTTAACTTCAGGAACTTCATTATAAGGAGGAATCGAGTCAGCAGCCGGTTCGAGATAAGCAGCATAAACTTTATCAGCAATACTACGAAATACCGGACCTGCAACAGAACCTCCATAAAATTTTCCTTTCGGTCCGACAATAACTACGATACAGCTAAACATGGGATTGTCAGCCGGGAAATAGCCACAAAACGAAGCCTGGTATTTTTTAGCGCCACCACGGGTATAACCTTTATTCTCGTCAGCGATAACTGCAGTACCTGTTTTTCCGGCAAGTGTATAATACGGACTTTGCAAAGCCTTTCCGGTTCCCTTGGTGACAACTCCTTTGAGCATTCCCTGTGCAAATCCGAGTGTGCGTTCAGAACAAATTGACGGATTAATCACCTCGGTGTTAAATTTTCTGACCGGAATACCATCTTCCCTGATTTCTTTCAGGAATTTTGGTTTTACCATGACTCCGTTGTTAGCCACGGCATTGTAAAAAGTGAGTGTCTGAATTGGTGCGATCTTAATTTCGTAACCGTGTGCGATCCAGGCAAGTGAAGGCCCCCACCAACTGTTATCGGTCGGATATTTAATGTAAGGCTCAGCTTCACCCATAAATCCCAATCCGAGTGGTTTGTTCAAACCAAAACTGTATATACGGTCAATAAAATCACGCTCTTTTCCTTCGTAATATTTGGTAATCACCTTTGCTACACCAATGTTTGAGGACAATTCGAAAATTTTCTGGACGCTGATCATTCCATGTCCGCCGTGGTCGTAGTCGCTATCAAGCATTTTCTGGCCTTTGTATTCCCACAAACCGCGGCCAGTGTCGAATATTTGTGATGTGTCGACATACCCTTCTTCCATGGCAACCATGAGCGACACCAGTTTAAATGTCGAACCCGGTTCGCTACAGCCGGCATGTCCGAAAGCAAAATTGTACGTTTCTCCATAAGTTCCGTCTTTCTTGCGGCCCAGGTTGGCGATTGCTTTTATTTCGCCCGTCTTAACTTCCATCACAATGGCTGTTCCCCATTCAGCCTGACTTATTTCCATCTGTTTTCCCAGAGCAGTCTGGGCATAATCCTGAAGATTGACGTTGATGGTAGTAATTACATCCTTTCCTTCCTGCGGTTCAACCAAAGGAGTATTGATCCAGCTTCCGGAGAAATTACGTTTTAGAGCCAGCCCGTTCTGCCCGGCCAGATAATTTTCAGACAATCCTTCTATTCCGGTAAAGCCCACATTTCCATGCACTCCACCGAAGACGCCTTTATTCAGTACACCAATGGTCCGGCTGGCCAGATCTCCATGTGGCAGAATTCGTTTATTTTCAGTAACCACAATCAATCCTGAACCAAAATGGTTTCTGGAAATCATTTTCAGACTTTTAAAATCCTGAAATTTATTGTGATCGATCTGTTTTGGATTAATTAAAAACCACCTGTTCTTCTTGGCGTAAGCTGCTTTCAGTCGGTTCCTGAAGTCGGTTTTGGGGAATTCGAAAAACGCCGACATTTCTTCAACGAACAATTCGGACTCGCTGTCAAAAACTTCCTGAATCTTGGGTGCCTGAAGGTCGAGCCGCAATTCATAATAAGGAACCGAGGTTGAAAGGATACTTCCATCGTCGGCACAGATATTTCCGCGTTTGGCCCAGATTTCGGTGGTATTGCTTTTCAGGTCTTTGGCAATATTCTTCCATTTTTCAGTATCCACATTCTGGATCATAATAATCCGGCCAACAATAACCAGGCTAAATAGGAAAATCGCAAAATATACGATTCCAAACCTCAATGTTATGGCTTTCCTGATTTCCATTATTTAGTTTCCAGTTTTTTAACTTTTATACGTTTTGGCGGTTCCACTGCTTCAATCAGGTCGATTTTCCGTTCAACAACCCGACGCGCAACTTCCGACGGACGATTGACAAACATGAGTTCGGTTTCGTGAATAACCGATTCCGATTTATATTCTTTCAGCGAATCACGTACAGCTTCCATTTTCCGGATTGTTTTTTCGGTCCAGTACCGGTTTGTGATCAGTCCGATGCCGAGCAAAGCCAGAAAAATAACAAAGGGCAACTGTTTGGTTACCTTTTCACTGGCCAGAATAGTACCGCCGAGCACACTCTTTAATCCTGCCGTAGTGACTTTTTTGCTGCTTTTTTCTTTTTTTTCTGTCATGCTTTCTTTTCCGCAATTCTGAGTTTTGCACTTCTTGCCCTTGGGTTCCGTTCAATTTCCTCATCCGTTGGAACAATCACCTTTCTGTTTATCGCGATCATCGGTGAGTCCACATTTCCGAAGAAATCTTTTTCCTGTTTTCCGGAGAAATCACCGGATTTGATAAAATTCTTCACCATCCGGTCTTCGAGCGAATGGTACGTGATCACCACCAAACGTCCGCCAGGTTTGAGTAGGCCAATGCTTTGTTCCAGAAATTCGTGCAGCACATCCATTTCCTTATTGGTTTCAATGCGCAATGCCTGAAATACTTTTGCCAGGTATTTGCTTTCCAGATGTTTGGGTGTACAGGGCGAAATCGCGGCTCTGAACTGCTCGATAGTCTGAATTGGTTTGGCATTCCGGGCGGCAACCAATTGTTTTGCCAGGCGACCGGCATTGTCAATCTCACCATATTCGCGAAACATCGACCGGAGCTGGTCTTCAGTAAAAGTATTCACAATACCGGCAGCGGTTTGTGAAGCATCGCGGTTCATGCGCATATCCAGATCGCCATCAAAACGAAATGAAAATCCACGTTCGGCCACATCAAAATCGTGTGACGAAACACCCAGATCGGCCAGGATTCCATCCACCTGTTCGACCCCGTAATATTTCAGAAAATTTCGGATGTATTTAAAATTGTGCCGGATAAAAAAGAAACGGTCATCTTCAATCACATTTGCAGCAGCATCTTCATCCTGATCGAAGGCAAAGAGACGACCCGTTTTTAAACGGCTGAAAATTTCGCGCGAATGCCCTCCGCCACCAAAAGTAACGTCAACATAATCGCCATTTGCCTTAATTTCCAGACCGCTGACACTTTCGTTCAGCAAAACCGGTACATGATATTCTCTTTCCACTTTTATATCTCTTCATTTCCGAGTAATCGAGCAAAATTACTTTCAAAGTCGTCGTTCAGCGACTCAACATATCTGTTGTATTCTGCAGCATCCCACAACCTGATCCGGTCGCCCTGCCCGGCAAAAACAACTTCGCGGGTGATCCCTGCCTTTTCCAGAAAATTATTCGGAACGTTCATTCTGCAACTGTCGGGAACCGGAATGATTTTAAAATTTCGGTAAAACATATCGAGCAACCGGCTGTGCTGTTTATTGTCCCTGTTCAATTTCGATTTAATTCCCGCAATTCGTTTTTCCCATTCAGCGATTGGGTAGATATTTAAACATTTTTCATACGGATCCATCTCGATGGCCAGCTGGCCACCGGGAATACTCCCGCCCATTTCGTTCTTGTAATCGGCTGGCAGTACTACCCTTCCTTTTTCATCAAAAGTTGCTTGTTTTTCAGCAGAGAAGTCCATTTTCCAGATTGCGCTTAAATTTCAATTGTAAAAGTAATAAAAATCAAACAAAGTCAGTCACTATCATCCACTTCCAGTCACATCACCCCACCACTCAAAATCAGAAAATTTGTTTAAAAACTGTTAATAACCTGTGAATAAAACAAATTTTACGGATTTATAATATTGAAATAATGAATGTTAGAGTTTTATTCACAATTCACAAAAATCGTTAATAAAACGCTTACAAAACACAAAAGTAATATCTTGAATGAAGAAAAAAACTAAAAATCCCGATTGTTGGTAAATTTGGATTTCTAAATCCTTCCGGAGAGAATCCGACCGAAATGATAAAGGAAGAAGCTACATTTAAAAGTATGCCGGTTTGATACATTTTTTATATTTTCGGCTCAAATTAATTTCATTGCAATGAATTCAGCAAATCAGGAACCATACAAACCAATCAACATCAGGGAAATGTTCCTGAAAAAGAATCCCAGGCTGGCCAAAAAACTTCCGGGATTTATATACAGGTACATCAACCGGATCATGCACATCGACGAAATCAATGAATTACTTGCCAACCATGGCAACGAAAGCGGAATTGAATTCGCCCAAAGCATGGTAACCCATTTTAATGTTCAGGAAACGATAAACGGTGCAGAACATATTCCGGCCAATGGTCGTTTTATTTTTGCATCCAATCATCCGCTTGGTGGTTTCGATGCACTGCTGATTCTTTGCAACCTCAACCGTTTACTTGGCGAAACCATCACGCTGGTGAACGATGTTCTGATGAGCCTTCCGCAGCTGGCGCCGGTTTTTGTTCCGCTAAACAAACACGGTGGCCACAGCAAAGATGTGATCCGGAAAATTCATGAAGTCTATTCATCCGACAAACAAATCCTGATTTTTCCTTCCGGATTTGCATCACGCAGGATAAAAGGAAAAATTCAGGATTTTGAATGGAAAAAACACTTCATCGCCAAAGCAGTTGAATACGAACGCGACATCATTCCAATTCACGTAAGTGGAAGAAATTCAGGATTTTTCTACAGTCTTGCAAACTTCAGAACATTCTTTAAACTGAAATGGAACCTGGAAATGTTTTACCTGGCCGACGAAACTTTTGGGCATAAAAATCAGAAATTTACGATCACTTTTGGCAAACCAATCCCATACACACACTTCGACAAAAGCAAATCATACGAACAGTGGGCTGCCGAAGTCAGAGAGATTGTGTACAAATTACCAAATGAAGCTTAAATCTGAGATATCTTGACTTAAAAAAACATATCTGACAGATTTTTTTTAGTTTTGTACCTCCATAAAATGAGACAAGTAGAATTATGAAGGATATTATTTCACCGGTGCCCAGAGATGTACTGAAAGCAGAACTGACACCGGATAAATTAATGAGGAAAACCAACAAAGGCGACAACGAAATATACATCATTACCCATCAGGATTCACCCAATGTCATGCTTGAAATCGGACGTGTCAGGGAGATTACTTTTCGGGACGCCGGCGGTGGTATGGGAGAAGAAGTGGATATAGATTTTTATGACACTTGTGACGATCCATACAAGCAATTGATTGTATGGGACCCGCAGGCAGAGGAAATAATCGGCGGTTACCGGTATATTCTTTGCAACAGCCTGAAACTTGATGAACATGGGAAAGTCCCTCTGGCGACAACCGAATTGTTCAACTTTTCAGAAAAATTCATTCAGGAATATTTACCCTACACACTGGAACTTGGCCGTTCGTTTGTTCAGCCTCATTACCAATCGAGCAAAGCCGGAGCCAAAGCGCTTTTTGCACTTGATAATTTATGGGACGGATTGGGCGCACTGATTGTTGATCATCCGGAAATGAAATATTTCTTCGGAAAGGTAACCATGTATACCCATTTTCACACCCAGGCCCGCAACCTGATTCAATACTTTTTCATGAAGTATTTTAACGACCATGAAGATCTGGTCACCCCGATTCATCCGATGGACCTTGGGATAGACATGGAAGAAATGGAAAAAACATTCAACGGCGGCACTTACAAGGAAGACTACAAGATTCTGTCTCAAAAAGTCCGGGAATTTGGCGAGAACATTCCCCCGCTTATCAATGCATACATGAATCTAAGTCCTTCGATGAAAACTTTCGGGACCGTAATTAACGACCATTTTGGCGGAGTGGAAGAAACCGGAATTATTCTGACCATTCAGGATATTTACGAAGCCAAGAAGGACCGTCATATCGAAACTTATTTAAGAACCAGGGAGACAACCGACTGGCCATTACCTGAATAGTCATACCATGCCATATTATCACGAACACGAAAAATTCCATGTTGCTGTCGATTCAATCATCTTTGGATACGATGAAGAAGGTCGTGAACTAAAAGTATTATTGCTGAAACGAAATTTTCAACCAGCGAAAGGCGAATGGTCGCTCATGGGAGGATTCCTCAAAAGCGATGAATCGCTTGACCTTGCAGCCAAACGCATCCTGAACCAGCTTACCGGACTCACCGATGTTTATATGGAACAACTGGCCACTTTTGGCGAGCTCGACCGTGATCCGGGCGCCCGGATTTTATCGGTAGCCTATTTTGCGCTGATTAAGATTAATGCTTCCGATCTGGAACTGGTAAAATCTCATGGAGCAACCTGGGTGCCGATTTCAGCCATGCCAAAACTCATTTTCGACCACGCCGCCATGATCAACCGGGCGTTGAAAAAATTACAGATCAGGGCCAGAACCCAACCAATCGGATTCGAATTGTTACCCGATAAATTTACAATCCCGCAACTTCAGGGTTTGTACGAAGCCATTTACAACAAAGCCCTCGACAAACGTAATTTCCGCCGAAAATTGCTTGCGATGGACTTACTGGAAAAACAGGAAGAAAAGGAAAAAGAATCGTCGCGCAAAGGTGCCTGGTATTACAAATTTGATCCAAAAAAATACGAAGATTTATTGAGCAACGGATTTAACTTCGAATTATAGATTTCAGATCACTTCAAAATATAAAATAAAAAAAGGATCCAATCTGTTTGAACGATTGGATCCTTTTCTATTTTATCAGCTTTGCCGAAAATTGCTAGTATGCTCTTCCGTCTTTGCCTTCCATGTAGTTGATAAATGAAGTATTGACTACCTTGTTTCCACCCGGAGTTGGATAGTCCCCGGTAAAATACCAGTCGCCGGTATCGTTCGGACAAGCAATATGCAAATTCTCGATGGTCTGGTAAATAATTTCGACCTCGGCATTACAATCTTCAGGCTTTAAAAGCTCAGCTATTTTTGCGGATACTTCCTCAGCTTTAAAGGGCTTGTATATTTCTTTGACGTAATTCACAATTTCCTCTTTTGGAAGGTTTTCCTGTTCCTTACATTTGCGGTAAACATCCTGAATTACCTGTTCCTGACCGGTGTCTTTCAGTAACTGTATCGCTGCATTGAATGCGATAAACTTATCGAGTACGGCCATATCGATTCCGTAACAATCCGGATATCGAATCTGGGGCGCCGACGATACGACAATTATTTTCTTCGGATTCAGTCGATCCAGTATTTTCAGGATACTTTTTTTCAGGGTTGTTCCGCGAACAATCGAGTCGTCGATAATCACGAGAGTGTCTTTTCCTTCCTGAATAATTCCGTAGGTTACATCATAAACGTGGGCCACCAGATCATCACGGCTGGCATCGTCAGCAATGAAGGTGCGAAGTTTTACGTCTTTGATCGCCAGTTTTTCAACCCTCGGTTCAACCGACAGAATGGTTTCCAGATCTTCGTTGGTCAAACTGCCATTTCGTGCCTTCATTTCCTTGATTTTCCAATCGACACAATATTGACGAACACCCTGAACCAATCCGTAAAAGGCGGTTTCCGATGTATTCGGTATGAATGAGAAGACCGTATTTTCGATGTCGTAATTCACCGATTTCAGAATAGCCGGAGAAAGTAAATTACCCAGCATTTTGCGTTCCTGATAAATATCCTTGTCGCTTCCACGCGAAAAGTAGATGCGTTCGAACGAACACGAACGACGGGCATGAGGAACACGGATCATTTTATTCGAAACCGATCCGTCTTTTTTGATGATCAGCGCTTCACCCGGTTTTACTTCCTTAACGGTATCGTATTTCACATTCATCACCGTCTGAATCACCGGACGTTCTGAAGCGACCACCACAATCTCATCGTCGTAATAATAAAATGCCGGACGGATTCCCCACGGATCGCGCATCACAAATGCGTCGCCATGACCAAACATTCCTGCAATGGCATATCCGCCATCCCAGTCTTTACTGGCATTTTCGAGTACTTTCTGAACATCCAGATTTTTCTCAATCAATGGCGAAATATCTTTGTTCGAATAACCTTCATTTTTATAATTCCTGAAGTGCAGCTGGTTTTCCTCATCCAGAAAATGGCCAACCTTTTCAAGAATTGTTACGGTATCGGTGTACGCTTTGGGGTGTTGGCCCAATGCGATTAATTTTTGGAACAGTTCGTCGGTATTGGTCAGGTTGAAATTTCCGGCCAGTACCAAAGTTCTCGATTTCCAGTTATTCTGGCGCATCACCGGATGTACAAACTCGATGCTGTTGCGGCCAAATGTTCCGTAGCGCAAATGCCCCAGATAAACTTCGCCTGAGAACGGAACGTTTTCATAGATCCATCGGATATCGGCATCTGCAGGTTTATTTTTTTCTGCCTTTTTAATTCCTTTGGCAACCTTATCAAAAACAAATTTGATTGGATTTTGCTCAATTGACCGATGCCGGTTGATGTATTCCTGACCAGGATCGAGTTCCATTTTAACATTCACAATTCCGGCTCCATCCTGTCCGCGATTATGCTGCTTCTCCATCAGCAGATACAGTTTATTCAGGCCATATTGCCAGGTGCCGTATTTTTCCTTGTAATATTCAAGCGGCTTGCGCAACCGTATCATGGCTATCCCACACTCGTGCTTTATTAATTCGCTCATTGTTCTTCGCTTTGCTCTTCAGTTTCAGTAAATAATTCCGGAAATCGTATAATATCTTTTACAATAAATGCATTCGGGTATTTTGATTCGATGTAAGCTTTGGTTTTTAAGGCTTCGCTTTTGTTTCGGAAATCGCCAATTCGAACTTTAAAGTTAGGGGTCTGGAACAACAGGTAACTTGGAATTGTCGGAAAAACCAGGTTAAATTCGTTCTTGATTTTCATGGCTTGCTCGCGGGCCTTATTTTCAGAACTGAAAAAGATCTCCAACCGATAACCATTGGTACCACGACGTTTTTGATTGATTTGAGAATGGCGGACCAATAAATCGGTGATTCGGGGGTCTTGTCTGACAGGTAGTTTAACAAGAAAATCTTCCATTTTTGCAGTTTGGCCCGAGATGCCAGAGTTCCAGCCAAGTGTATCCGTTTGCGCATACCCCAGCGAACTGAAAATTACAAAAAAGAAGATCAAACTACACAAATACCTCATACGATCAGTTTTTGAGTCTGCAAATATACATTTTTAATGGCACAACACTTATTCAAATTTAACCTGAACTGATGATTTTTTTTCAACTTAAAAACAGACAAGTCTCTGTCAGTAAACCTGTACAACAACCTTTAAGGCAAAATTAGCAGACAAACACTACCCACTGAAATTTAGTTTTTTTACTGAATGTTAATTTTTTGTTTTCTTCGGAAGTTGAATTCAGGTATTTCTCAGCAGGAGCTTCTTTCGTCGATTCGCTTCGCTAATTCCTAAAAAAGTAAGAAATATAAAAACCGGGCTTCAAAACCCGGTTTTTATATCAGCGAAAGCTCTAGATTGTTTTTCCTACAGGCACAAACCCGTTATTGATCGTCTTTTTACTTAACGACAGTGATATCTTGAGGACCATTGCCTTGCCATTTTAGGACACCATTATACCATA
>JBASYJ010000259.1:0-1622 GCA_049277435.1 Prolixibacteraceae bacterium | reverse complement strand
TCTCGACGGTTTCGTAACCCAGTCCGGCCATCATTTTTAATGTCCCTGGAAAATCTTTTACCAACTGATCCTTCACTGTCCAAACCTGAAAGCCAAGTGGCTTTTTTAATGCTTTCTGTGCTGATCCGGCAAACAGATTTAATGGCAGCTGCGATGCAATAACAGCTGATCCAAGACTAACAGCGCTCTTTTGAAAAAATTGTCTTCTATTTATCATGATTGTTCGTTTTTGTGAATTAAATTGAATTTGGTTCCCAGCCTTTTCGGTATTTGCGCGACAAGTAATCATTTGCTTCCGGAACATTGGTGATATTCATTTTTTCAGCATTGTATTTCAATACACGTCCTGAACGAAGTGCAGCAGCATACAGGTTCACAGCTTCGGTGATTGGCCAGGCTTCAGTGAAACTTCCGGGGCATTGTTTTCCTGCTTTCAGGGCATCCAAAAAGAGTTGAAATCCTGGTGCTTTTTCTTTTTTCTGAACTTCGGAAGTGGTTTTTCCTGCCATTTTAGATTCGGGAATCAACCGCGGATTATCAACATTAAAACCAGCCAGAATTTTTCCCTTGTCGCCGATAAAGAGCATTCCTTCGGCAGGTAATTCTTTATTTTCAGCATACAATTCCTCCGGAACAGGAGGGCGCATCCCTCCATCATACCAGATCAAATCCACAGCCGGTCGCATACCTTTGGCCGGATATTTAAACCGAACAGAACTGGCCATTGGGAACGAAAAGTCATTTTTAACCTGAAAAGCGGTTGAATCATGCAATCCACAAACATGGCTTAGGTTCGGTTCAATGATGGTCGGATTTTCAAGTTCAAGTGCTTTAAAAACGGTCCATAAACTGTAATGTCCCATATCGGCCATCGATCCGCCACCGAAATCATACCAGCCACGGAAAACCATGTTCGTGTAATTCGGGTGATAAGCACGTTCTGCCTCTGGTCCCAGCCATAAATCCCAATCCATTCCATTAGGTATGTTCGGTTTATCTTCCGGAAGGGTAGGGTATTGCGGCCAAACCGGGCGGTTCGACCAATTGTGAACTTCCTTCAGTTTTCCAATTGAGCCATCGTTAATCCAGCTCATCACCTGTTCCATCGATCCATTCGAATCCCACGGAATCAGATGTGTGGTTACCTTCGATTTTTTTGCTATTTCAATCACTTCACGACCTTCTTCCAGCCTGTTCGAGATTGGTTTATGCATCGAAATATGAATTCCTCTTTTGATGGCGGCCATGGCAATTATTCCGTGTAAATGATCTGGAGTCATCACTTTTATGGCATTCAGATCTTTTTCTTTTTCAAATAATTCCCTGAAGTCTGCATAGGCCCTACAGCCGTTAAATTTTTCACTGGTTCTGAATTTGGAATAATACAGATCCACTATCTCCTTTGCATTGTCGCGTCCTCCCGGGATGGTATTGTCGCCGCCAGATTTCCAGTCGTTTATTTTCAGGGTGTTCCGGATATTGTCACGGAGTCCGGTTTTACCCCAATCCAGATAACCGGTTGCATATTTTTGAGGATCACAAACAGCTGTAATCTGAAGTTCAGGAATTGAAAGTAGCGGAAGCAATTCGCGAAGCCCTTGAGTTCCGGCACCAATGTATGC
>JBASYJ010000258.1:0-34901 GCA_049277435.1 Prolixibacteraceae bacterium | reverse complement strand
CAGCACACGATACCGGTTCTGCAATTGTAGCAATTCCGAGTACCGAAAAGAACTTTGTTTACCTGAATTCAGGAACCTGGTCGATAATGGGAATTGAAATTGACAAACCAATTATTTCGGAACAAACACTTCAGCTTAATTACACCAACGAGGGTGGGGTAGATGGTACGATTCGTTTCCTGAAAAACATTATGGGAATGTGGCTCATTCAGGAATCTCAGCGCATCTGGGCCGAATGTGGAAATGTGTATTCGTGGCCCGGAATGGTTGAACTGGCGCGTAACTCTGAACCGTTTAAATACCTTATAAATCCGGATGATCCGATGTTCCTGAATCCCCGTGATATGACTCAGGCCGTGCGCGATTTTTGTTACCAGACAGCGCAGGGAACACCTCATACCCATGGCGAAATTATCCGGTGTATTTACGATAGTCTGGCCTTGAAATACCGGTATACGCTGGAACAGATTCGTGATTTAACCGATCAGCCGATTGAAGTCATTCACATCATCGGAGGAGGTTCGAATAATCATTTTCTGAATCAGCTGACTGCCGATGCAACCGGCTTAAAAGTAATTTCTGGACCAACAGAGGCCACTGCAATCGGAAACATTATGGTTCAGGCAAAAGCAATGGGGCATATCGGATCATTGACAGAAATTCGAAAAGTCGTAGCCGATTCGTTTGATTTGCTGGAGTTTTTGCCTTCTGATGAATTGGATTGGGACGAAGCGTACAACAAATACCTGAGAATTTCGTTATAAATTCTAATCGGTATTCAGGGATTCCATCTTTCAAAAAAGAGATGGAATCCTTCTTTCCGGATGTATCATGATTTTATCTTTTCGTCAATATGCTCCGTAATGCAGAATACTTCCGCGCATTTCCGCAAATTCGAACTGATATTGCCGGTAAATGAAATTGATGGGAAAAACCTGAAAATACCGGACTGTCTTGTTGTTTAGCTTCGCCGGAGTCCATTCGCCTTTCATATTTGCAAATGTGTTGAAGGCAACATTATTAATGTTCGGTCCCAAACCTTTAATGATTTTCAATCCTTCAATTTTACCATCTTCCATAACCGCAAAGCCAATGATCAGCGAACCTGAAATGGATGTAATGTCGATTCCCGCATCCCTGAAAGCCTTTATCAGCTCCTGATTCAGAACATTTTTTCCCGGAATATAGGTTGGATATGTGTCAACTGAATAGAACAGGTTGTCAATGTATTTTTCTCCGTCGATGTTCCAGTTTTCATTCGAAATCAGTTCATTGTTCTCGTATTTCGAAATCGACTTTTTATTTCCATTCCGGTAAAATTCAGTCACCTGGCCATCTAATAACAGCGGAACGATTGATTTTGCAGTACCTTCCCGAACCAGTACATCTTTCAATTTATCTTTAAACAGGTATGTTTTATCTGCTTTTTGGTAAAAGGTACGGCAAATTGTTCCGGTAAAATCTTCACCGTTTTCCCTGATCTGATAAGTTGAATCGTTCAGTTTTTTATATTGATCGGTGCTGATCTTGTTCCAGTTTGAATTAATCAGGGTGAATGTCTGGATGGTCGTTCTGGCCGTGGATTTTGCCAGAATTCTTTGTTTGTAGAATGCATTTTCGAGGGTAGTGATTTTTCCGTTGGTACCGATGTAGATGAACGATTCTTTTTGTGAATAAACTACAGTACTTATCAGAAGCAGCAATACAACTAGTGCGAATCTGTTTGTCGTTTGGCGGGCTGAGTTCATTGTTTCAAAGTAATTGGTAGTACAATAAATAAGATTGTTTTGTAAATATACGACAATGAAGTGCTTTACTGTCAAAAGATTGAAACACAAATCATTTTTATGATGCTATATTTAAACCATCAAAAGTTAATTCTCAGTATATCAGGCATAAAAAAACCTTGTCAGTTTTCCGGCAAGGTTTTTAATTTTTTCAGAATTGGTTATTTTTTCTTTTTGTTTTGTTCTTCAGCCGAAATGGAATCGCGCATGGCAGTGTCGGCCATGATGTTTTTATACTTCATGTAATCCATGATCCCAAGGTTTCCTGTCCGGAATGCTTCTGCGATTGCCATCGGGATTTGAGCTTCAGCATCGATCACTTTAGCACGGGCTTCCTGAGCTTTTGCCTTCATTTCCTGTTCGAGGGCAACAGCCATTGCACGGCGTTCCTCAGCTTTTGCCTGGGCAATGTTTTTATCGGCTTCAGCCTGATCCATTTGCAAGCCTGCTCCAATGTTTTTGCCTATGTCGATGTCGGCGATATCAATCGACAGGATTTCGAATGCTGTACCAGCATCGAGTCCTTTTCCCAAAACCACTTTTGAAATTGAATCCGGATTTTCGAGAACAGCTTTGTGTGTATGCGACGAACCGATCGAGGAAACAATACCTTCACCAACACGTGCTAAAACCGTTTCTTCGCCAGCACCACCAACTAATTGTTTGATATTGGCACGAACTGTTACCCTGGCTTTACAGATTAGCTGGATTCCATCTTTTGCCACGGCAGCAACAGGAGGAGTGTCAATTACTTTTGGATTTACCGACATCTGGACTGCCTGAAATACATCGCGACCGGCGAGATCAATCGCAGTAGCCATTTTGAAGGAAAGTTCGATGTTTGCTTTTTGTGCTGATACCAGGGCATGAACAACTTTCTCAACATGTCCGCCGGCAAGGTAATGTGCTTCAAGTTCATCACGGTTCAGTACCAATCCAGCTTTAGTTCCTTCAATCATTGCACGTACAATTATTGATGGAGGTACTTTCCGGAACCGCATCAGGAATAATTGTAACAGCGAAATGCGAACATCCGAAACCAGGGCTGAAAACCATAGTCCAACGGGGATATAATACAAAATAATAATCAGGAGAATAAGAATTCCCGCAATTAAACCAAATACTCCAAGTCCTTCGATTTGTTCCATTATTATAAGTTTAAAGGTTCAACAGTGATTAACGATTTTTCAATAGCAATGATTTTAACCTGCTCGCCCGGATTGATAAATGCTCCGGTTGATTTCACTTCAACCGTTTCGCCGTTTACTTTGATTTTCCCCATTGGTGCCAGGCGGCCGATTGATATCCCGGTATCGCCGACTTTAATCTTTTCCTGATTGATTTCATTCGCTACACCGGTAACTGTAGCCTTAAGCATTATTTTTTTTCCGGCTCTTCCTTTAAATAGAAAAATAACAAGTATCGGCGAAATTATCAGGACAAAGGCAAGGGTAATAAACCCGGCGAGTGTTCCGTAGCTGGTAAATGCGAGATAAATACTGTAGGCAAACAATAAGATTCCACCGATTCCGGCAATTGTAATTCCCGGAAGAATGGTAAACTCGATTAAGAGTAAAATAATGCCCAATAAGATCAGAAACAAAATAATCAGAAGGTTCATAAAAGCAGGATTAGTCGATTGTCGCTTTTAGTTCTTTCAGTACCAAAGCGTTTTTCATCGGTCTAAGATACGAAAAACTTCCTTTTTTAACATCACATTGGCCTTTATAATGTATCAGCAAAGTACATTGTTCTGCCTGTAAAACATCATGGTCGCAAATTTCGATTAAAGCATTGATCACATAGTCGAATGTGTGGTAATCGTCGTTATGCAACACCAGAAATCTTTCGTTGCTTTTCTTCTCCTGTTGATCCTGATCAACCTCTTGCTGTGGATGTCCTTTCGAAATCATAATTCATTGTTTTTTCGTCGTGCATCATTTACCGGAATCCTGATGTTGTTTTCGTAGGCTGCGATGGATGGATTCCGTATACCTTCCTGTTTAACTTGTTTCTGCAAAGTCACCGCCTCGGCCCAGGTTTTTAAATTTCCTGTGGTGTATATTTTTACTCCTTTTTCGTCGGTATAGGTTTCAACTTTTCGCAGCAAAGATAGCTTCTTAATTGCTTTTTCAGCCGAATCAGGCAATTTGCTTTTAAACGCTGCAATTTGTATTTTATAATTTATTCCTGAAGATGCAACTGCCGATATTTCTTTGGTCTTTGTAGTTGGTTGGTAGAGAATTAAAGTGTCAGATTTCGATTCTGAAACAGATTTTTTTAACTCATCCAGCATTGACTTACTTTTTATACTGTCCAGGTAGATTCTGATTTTTTCCTGAAAATCGGAAATTAGTTCAGGAGAAGCATTCTTCCAATATTCAGCTTCGCTGATTCTGGCTTTTTGATAGAGTTCAGGAATGTCCTGATTCAGTATAATGGATTGTTTTTCATTTTCCAGAATTAAACCTGAAATTTTAGATTTTCTGTCATCCTGAGCTTGAATGTATTCATGTCTTAAGCTGTCGGTTAATTTATTGAGCTGCAATAGTCCCTTTTCTTTCATCAAAGCCTGAAGAAATAATTTCTTCGATTCGGCAACCTGAAAATTATCAAACGAATAATAAATAATTTCCGAATTTACCTGAAATTCAAATGTTTCATTAATCCAGCGATCAGGAATAATAAATTCAGTATGGTGATTTGTTAAGTTTAAATCGTTTGTCGTTGTGTTCAGGATGGTATCTTCAGGATATTTATTTACTTCAGCATAAAAAGAAATAGAAATTAGAATGCTGCAAGGTTCAGTCATATTCTTACTTAGCCCGGTCGATGCAAATGAACTCTTTGCAAACAGACTAAACAATAGTAGAATAAAGCTTGTTTTTAAAACTGATGTATGAATTTCAGACATGGGTTCACCTATATTTATTTGGGTTTAAAAGTACAAAAATGTAGCATGAACCGGGTATGTTTTGTTCGGTTTATTTTACTAACAAGGTGCTGATCCATCTGATTTATATCATTATTTCAAGTATATTTGTCTAACTTAAAAAATACAAAATGGCTGTTTTAAACAAAGGAGATAAAGCGCCGGAATTTAGAGGATTGAACCAGAATGGGGAAGAAATTTCGTTGAATGATTTTAAAGGAAAAAAGCTTATTCTCTACTTTTACCCCAAAGATAATACTCCCGGATGTACGGCTGAATCGTGTAATTTAAACGATAACTACCAGATGTGGCTATCCAAAGGATTCGAGGTTGTTGGTGTTAGTCCGGATAAGGTGGCTTCACATAAAAAATTCGCCGACAAGTTTCAGTTTGGATTTAATCTGCTTGCCGATCCGGAAACAATTATCCTTCAGGCTTATGGCGTATGGGGTGAAAAAAGTATGTATGGTCGGAAATACATGGGTGTTATGCGGACTACATTTGTGATTGATGAGAATGGAATTATTATCGGTATATTCGAAAAAGTAGATACAAAAAACCACACAGCTCAAATTATTAAAGAATTAGAACTCAACTAAAATGGCAAACGAAGACAAATTAAATCAGAACAAGGAAAAACTTAAAGCTCTCCAGTTGACAATGGATAAAATCGAAAAAAGCTATGGCAAAGGCTCGATTATGAAATTAGGCGACCGTGTGGTTGAAGACGTTCCCTCCATCTCATCAGGCTCAATCGGACTTGATATTGCAATGGGAGTTGGTGGTTTCCCAAAAGGAAGAATCATTGAAATCTACGGACCGGAATCATCTGGTAAAACAACACTTGCCATACATGCCATTGCCGAAGCACAAAAGGCCGGTGGCATTGCTGCCATTATCGATGCGGAACATGCTTTTGATCCCGGATACGCAACAAAATTAGGTGTCGACATCAATGAACTACTGATTTCTCAGCCCGACAATGGAGAACAGGCCCTCGAAATTGCCGACAACCTGATTCGTTCGGGAGCTGTCGATATTATAGTTGTCGACTCGGTTGCAGCCTTAACTCCAAAAGCCGAAATCGAAGGTGAAATGGGCGAATCAAAAATGGGGCTTCAGGCTCGTTTGATGTCTCAGGCTTTGCGGAAACTGACTGCAAACATCAATAAAACCAAAACCTGTGTCATTTTCATTAACCAGCTGCGCGAAAAAATCGGTGTCATGTTTGGTAATCCGGAAACAACCACAGGGGGGAATGCGTTGAAGTTCTATGCATCAGTTCGTTTGGATATCCGCAGGATTGGACAGATTAAAGATGGCGAAGAAGCTCAGGGAAATCATACCCGCGTGAAAGTGGTGAAGAACAAAGTGGCACCTCCATTCAAAAAAGCTGAATTCGATATCATGTATGGTGAAGGAATTTCGAAAACCGGTGAAATTATTGATCTGGGAGTAGAATATAACATCATCAAAAAGAGCGGATCATGGTTTAGTTATGGTGAAACAAAACTTGGACAGGGCCGCGAATCGGTGAAAAATGTGATCAAAGATAATCCTGAGCTTGCTCAGGAACTTGAAGCTAAAATTTTGGAGTATGTGACCAATACGGCCACCTTAAATTAAATAAAGATTAAAAAAATACAGTTAAGTCCGGATGAGACAGTTGTACTGTATCATCCGGACTTTTTTTAGTGCTATCTTTTGCGCCAATTCTGAAATGTGTTATTAATTTCGTCATTAAATTTACAAATCAAAATAAGGTTGCCGGATAATCTGTCAATTATTAAAAGGCTTCTGTTAATTATATAGGTTATGAAAGTTTTAAAATTTGGAGGTACTTCTGTCGGAAGTGCTGAAAATATTCAAAAGGTTAAGGACATTCTTTTGGGACAGGACGACGATGTGATCGTTGTGGTTTCCGCGTTGGGTGGAATTACCGACAAAATCTTGAGTGCAGCAAAAATGGCTGCGATTGGAACCGGCTACTTTCAGGCTGAATTAACGGAAATAAACACGCGCCATTTTGAAACAGTTGATAAACTATTTGAAGGTAGCAAACAACCTGAAGTCAGGGCAAAAGTGCAGGTTTTACTTGATGAACTGGAACGTATAGTGCATGGTGTTTCATTGATTGGCGAGTTAACTCCAAAAACACTCGATAAAATTGTAGGTTTTGGAGAACGTTTGTCATCGCTGATTATTGCTGATTTTATACCCCTGGCAAAATGGTTCGATTCGAGTAAACTGATTCGTACCAATAGCGATTATGGAAAAGCTTTGGTCGATTTTGAAGTGACCAATGCCCAGATTCAGCATGCGTTTGATTCGTTTTCAGGTATCGCGATTGTTCCAGGTTTTATTTCTGGAAATGAAGCAGGCGAATATACCACTTTAGGCCGCGGTGGTTCGGATTATACCGGAGCAATCATGGCTGCAGCTGTTGATGCTTCATCGCTCGAAATCTGGACCGATGTCAATGGTTTTATGACTGCCGATCCGCGTGTAATCAGCAAAGCCTACACGATTAAAACCCTGAGTTATTCTGAGGCCATGGAACTTTCGCATTTTGGTGCCAAAGTAATTTATCCGCCAACTATTCTGCCGGTTTACCAAAAAGGTATCCCTGTCAGGATAAAGAATACGCTTGAGCCTGAAGCCGAAGGAACCTTGATTACCAAAAGTAAACTCAATGGTAAAGATTTACCGATTAAAGGTATTTCATCCATTTCGAACATTACCCTGATAACCATTCAAGGTTTAGGAATGGTTGGTGTGACTGGAATTTCGGCCCGGTTGTTTGGTGCTTTGGCTCATCAAAATATCAATGTTATCCTGATTTCGCAGGCATCATCCGAAAATTCGATCAGTTTCGCGATCGATTCGGCAAGTACTTCAAAAGCTGAAACTTCAATCCGTCAGGAATTTGAAAAAGAAATACACCTGGATCAAATCAATAAGATTACCATTGAGGATAATCTGGCCATTGTCGCCATTGTTGGCGAAAATATGAAACACGCTACAGGTGTGGCCGGAAAATTATTCCAGACTATCGGACGAAACGGAATAAATATCATTGCGATTGCCCAGGGGGCTTCAGAGTTGAATATTTCATGGGTAGTAAAGGTTTCCGATTTACGCAAAACACTTAACGTGGTTCACGAATCGTTCTTTCTTTCTGAAAATGTTGAATTGAATGTGTTCCTGCTTGGAATTGGTTTGGTTGGTGGAAATCTGCTCGATCAGATCAGGCAACAGCAACCTAAATTACTGAAGGAAAAACACCTCAAATTAAAACTGGCAGGTGTAGCCAATTCGAAGAAAATGCTGTTCAACCGCGAAGGAATTGATATTTCAACTTTCCGCGAAGAAATGGTTTTTAATGGTCAGGATTCGAGTTTGGAACAATTCAAGAACGAAATTATTAAACTGAACATGTACAATTCGATCTTTGTGGATTGTACCGCCAACGATCATGCAGCCGGTTTATATGCTGAATTGCTGAACGCCAACATTTCGATTGTTACTGCAAACAAGGTAGCTGCATCTTCAGAATACGAAAATTATGCCCTCCTAAAGAAAATAGCCAAACGGAAAGGCACCAAATTTTTATTCGAAACCAATGTTGGTGCCGGTTTGCCAATTATCACCACGTTGAATGACCTGGTTAATTCGGGCGATACCATATTAAAGATTGAAGCGGTTCTCTCCGGAACATTGAATTTTATCTTTAACACCATCAGCGAATCGGTTCCGTTAAGTCAGACCATCCGTATGGCTAAAGATCAGGGTTATGCAGAACCTGATCCGCGTATTGACTTGAGTGGGGTGGATGTGGCAAGGAAACTGCTCATCCTGGTTCGCGAATCTGGCTACCAATTCGACATGAAGGACATTAAAATCAACACATTTATCCCTTCCAATTATTTCGACGGAAGTGTGGACGATTTTTGGAATACAATTCCTGAAATGGATACCGAATTCGAGACAAACCGGAAAAAACTGGCTGCTGACGGAAAATTCTGGCGGTTTGTAGCCACATTCGATCAGGGAAAAGCAGAGATCGGACTTCAGGAAATTTCGGCAGGTCATCCATTTGCCGATCTTCAGGGTTCAAATAATCTGGTCATGTTTACCACCGAACGATATCACGAATTTCCGATGATTATTAAAGGATATGGTGCAGGTGCGGCAGTTACAGCTGCCGGGGTATTTGCCGATATTATACGGGTGTCAAATATCTAATCCTGAATTTTTTAAACGTAACTGGCATATCAGGATTGATTGTCCTGAATTTTAATTTTGGAACGAAATTACTATGAAATATATCATTGTACTTGGTGACGGGATGGCTGATGAGCCGTTGGCGGATTTTGGAGGAAAAACACCACTTCAGATGGCTGAAAAGCCGGTTATCGACAGTTTGGCAAAAAAAGGCAGAACAGGCCGTTTACATACTGTTCCCGACGATATGCATCCCGGAAGCGAGATTGCCAATATGTCGGTTTTGGGTTACGATGTACATCAGGTTTTTGAGGGGCGGGGAGTGCTGGAAGCTGCCAGCATAGGTGTAACTTTAAGTGATGGAGATCTGGCGCTGCGCTGTAACCTGCTTACCATCGAAAATGAGAATATAAAGAATCACTCCGCAGGACATATTTCGAATGAAGAAGCTTACGAACTGATCGGTTTTTTAAATCAGAAACTGGGAAATGAGAAAATCAAATTTTTTCCGGGAGTTTCGTACAGGCACTTACTCGTGATAAAAGGCGGTAAAAAACAGATGAACTGCACGCCGCCACACGACGTTCCGGGAAAACCTTTCCGGCCACAACTGGTTAAATCACAGGCTGATGATTCTGTTGAAACTACTAAGCTGTTGAATTACCTGATTCTGCGTTCGCAGGCTCTTCTGGCCGATCATCCGGTAAATGTAAAACGACGCGAAAATGGGAAAGAGGTGGCAAACAGTATCTGGCCCTGGTCACCGGGTTATAAACCACAGATGCCAACATTAAAAGAACTTTTCGGAATTGAAAAATCAGCCGTTATTTCAGCCGTTGATCTCATTCAGGGAATTGGCGTTTATGCCGGTATGGATGTGATCAAAGTTGAAGGGGCAACCGGTTTATACGACACGAATTACGAAGGGAAGGCACAGGCAACCATTGAAGCGTTAAAAGACCACGATTTGGTTTATTTACACGTGGAAGCCAGTGATGAGGCCGGTCATGAAGGAAATGTTGAATTAAAAACCAAAACAATATCTTACCTCGATCAGCGAATTGTCAAGTATTTGGTTGAGGAAACCGAAAAAATGAATGAAAAAGTGACCATCGCCGTTTTGCCTGATCACCCAACACCCTGTGCTACAAAAATTCACACACGTGATGCAGTGCCTTTTATCATTTACTGTCCGGGAGAAACTCCTGACAATGCTCAGTTCTACGATGAATTCGAGGTTGAAAAAGGATCATACGGAATTTTAAATGGCGATCAGTTTATGAAAGCACTCCTGAAAAAAAATATCAATTAGCTAATGATTATTTAAAGTTGACAGGCAGAGTGTCTCATTCATATTTCTAACTTTAAACCCTGAAAATCGAATTTACCGAAATGAAATATTTCAGCACCAATAAATCAGTCTCCCCAGTTTCGTTGATGGAGGCTGTTACCAAAGGTCTGGCAAGCGATAACGGACTGTTCATGCCAGAGCGAATTGAAGAGTTTCATCCTGATTTTTTTAAACATATGCATCAAATGAGCTTTCAGGAGATCTCATTTGAGGTGGCCAAAAAGTTCTTTGGTGAAGATATTCCGGAGAAAATTTTAAAGGAAATTGTATACGATACTCTTCCGTTCGATTGTCCTGTTGTAAAAGTCAGCGATTCCATTTATTCATTAGAGTTGTTTCATGGCCCAACCCTGGCATTTAAAGATGTTGGTGGCAGGTTCATGGCCCGTTTGCTTGGTTATTTCCTTCAGGGATTTAGCCGTGAGGTAAATGTTTTGGTGGCAACATCAGGCGATACCGGAAGCGCTGTTGCAAATGGTTTTCTGAATGTTCACGGGATAAAAGTATATGTACTTTACCCCAAGGGTTTGGTTAGTGACATTCAGGAAAAACAATTTACCACACTTGGCAATAACATTACCGCACTCGAAGTTGACGGTACTTTTGACGATTGTCAGCGATTGGTTAAATCCGCGTTTCTTGATGAAGAGTTAAATAAGAAAATGGTTTTGACTTCAGCCAATTCGATTAATGTTGCCCGCTTTTTACCTCAGGCATTTTATTATTTTCATGCCTATGCTCAAATGCTTCAGCATGGAATTAATGATGAAATTGTTTTTTCTGTTCCAAGTGGAAATTTCGGAAATTTAACTGCAGGTTTGTTTGCAAAGTTCATGGGATTGCCGGTTAAACGTTTTGTTGCTGCAAATAATGAAAACGACATTGTTTACAATTACCTCAAAACCGGAAAGTATTCACCACGTCCTTCGGTTGCAACGATTGCCAATGCGATGGATGTAGGTGATCCAAGTAATTTCGCCCGTATTCTGGAATTATATAACCACTCTCATGCGGATATTCAACTCGATATGGTGGGTTACCGATATACCGATCAGGAGATCAGAGAGACGATGAAACAGGTTTATGAGGAAGAAAAATATATGCTTGATCCGCACGGTGCGATTGGATACCGTGCTTTGAAAGAGGACTTAGCCGCCGGTGAAGTTGGTGTATTCCTGGAAACTGCACATCCTGCCAAATTTACTGAAACTGTTGAAAGTGTTTTAGGCAAGGGAACTGTGATGATGCCTGAGAAACTGGCAGAATTCATGAAAGGAGAGAAACTATCGGTAGAGATATCGAAATATTTTGATGATTTTAAGCACTATTTGCTTGCCAGATAATATAATCCGGGTAAAAGAAAAGCCGTTTACGAAAGTTTCGTAAAACGGCTTTTTTTATTGTTATTCCATCTTGTTTATCGGAATGGTGAAATAGAATATCGAATACTTGTCTTTCTCCGATTCGATCCAGATATCGCCCCCAAGAAGTTTAACCAGGTTTTTTGTAATGGCCAGACCCAATCCGTTTCCACCATACTTTCGGGTTTTTGCTGTGTCAATCTGTCTGAAACGATCGAAAATTGCCTGATGATATTCGGGAGCAATCCCAATTCCGGTGTCTTTAACATGAAATTCGATGAACGAACTTTTTAATTCATATCCAATTTCGATATAGCCCTTCTCCGTAAATTTGATCGCATTGCCGATTAAATTGGTGAAAATTTGTTTCAGGCGGTACAGATCCGTTTCAATAGTGATATCCGATGCAATTTCAGGATGATGGATCTGAAGATTTAATCCTTTTTCTTCAATCATTGGGTTGAAATCCTTTTTTAGATCGGCTAATAATCTATTGCTCGAAATTTTTTCGGTCCTGATTTTTATTTGCTTGGCTTCGAGCATCGAAAAATCCATAATGTCGCTGATAATGACCAGCAAACTATTTCCGTTGTTGATAATTGCCCGGATAAATTCGGATTTCTGTTCTTCATCGAAATCAGGATCGGCTAGTAATTCGGAGAATCCGATGATGCTGTTCAGCGGTGTTCTGATTTCGTGAGACATGTTTGCCAGGAAAGCAGATTTTAAACGATCGCTTTCTTCTGCTTTTTCTTTGGCCTCAATCAATTCGGATTGCATTTTTTTACGGTCGGTAATGTTTTCCATTACGCCAATGTAGTTGGTGATAGTCCCCTTTTCATTTATTATTCCGGTAATCGTTGCGGCTTCCCAATAGAAGGTTCCATCTTTCATTTTATTCAACAGTTCGCCATTCCAAACTTTTCCTGAACTGATTGTTTCCCAAAGTTCTTTATAAACCTCATCTGGAATAAGTCCGGATTTTAGCATTTGCGGACTATTTCCAATCGCTTCTTCACGGGTATATCCGGTTGATTCGGTAAATCTGGGATTCACATATTCGATTTTACCCTCAGTGTCAGTAATGATAACAACTGCCGGACTTTGCTCGATCCCTTGCGATAGTTTTTGAATTTCTTCCTGATCCTGTTTTTGTTTGGTAATATCCATTCCGATCCCTACCAATCCGGTTGTTTTCCCATTCTCGTCGAGTAATGGGATTTTTGAGGTGCTTAACCAGTGTTGGCAACCATGTTTGTCGTAGAAATCTTCCTGCCGGTTTAAGACTGCCATACCTGAGTCGATTACTGTTTTGTCGTCGAGATAACCTCTTTCCCCAATTTCAGAGTTAAATACTTCCAGATCGGTTTTTCCGAGGACTTCCTCTTCTGAATTTGCCCCTAAAATTTCGAAATCGGCTCTGTTGGCTATAATTTTACGGCATTCTGAATCCTTTACATAGATAGTAACCGGAAGATTATCAATAACAGTTCGAAGTAGTTTCCGTTCCCGGTTGAGTTTTTCTTCAGCAACTTTCCGTTCAGTAATATCACGGGCAGTTGCAATTAATACATCCTCGCCAAAATATTTTCCTTTCTTGCATATAACTTCTTTCGGAAAGATTTCCCCGTTTTTCTTTTTTCCCCAGAATTCGAATTGAACAATTTTGCCAGTGTCATACACATTCTGAATAATTTCTGAAAGATTCAGATGATCATTTAATTCAGGAGCAGAAAGGAAAGCCGGCGAGGTACCAATGATTTCATCCGAAGTGTACCCGTACATTTTTAATGCGCTTTCGTTGATGGCAACAAAGTTCTGCTCTTTATTCAGGATATAAATTGCTTCGCTGACCGAATTGAACAAGCCGAGGTAACTTTGTCCGATTTCCTTGATTTTTCTGTCGGATTCGAAT
The DNA here is from genome assembly GCA_049277435.1 of Prolixibacteraceae bacterium. Lineage (GTDB taxonomy): Bacteria > Bacteroidota > Bacteroidia > Bacteroidales > Prolixibacteraceae > Aquipluma. The sequence continues at coordinate 21,331 of JBASYJ010000258.1, read as the reverse complement.
CTTTGCTTGCGCAAATCGCGTTGTTCAATCGCGCTGATGATCGCGGAACCTAATCTCTTTAGTGAGTCTTTCAGGATATAATCAGTAGCACCGGCTTTCATGCAATCAACAGCGGTATCTTCATTAATTGAACCGGTTATAATGATAAATGGCGTTAATGGACATTTTTCCTGTGCAATCCGAAGAGCAGAAAGTCCGTCAAGTGTAGGCAGATTATAATCAGAAAGTATGATGTCAGGAAAAAAAGTATCGAGCATGTTAATGTATTCATCACGCTGGCATACTACCTGAAATAAAGGATTTGAAAGGAACTTTCGGATTTGCCGCATGTTGAGTTCTGCATCATAGGGGTTATCCTCCAATAACAATATTCTATAACTTTTCTCCATAAAAATAATTCAGGGAAATAAAATTTCAGATTAATTATTTGGGTACTTCATTGACTGTCAACCAGTAAAGTCCTGTATGTGACATGGCCTGTATAAAATCATCGAAGTTAACAGGTTTTACAACATAGCTGTTGGCACCCAATTCATAGGCTTTTTTGATATCCGGATCTTCGCGTGAAGAACTGACAATAACGACCGGAATGCTTTTTGTTTGAGGATTTGACTTGATTTCGGCCAAAACTTCATGGCCACTGACTTTGGGTAGTTTTAAATCAAGAAATATCACTTTCATTGGTCTTAAAAAGACATTATCAGCATACTTGCCTCTGCAAAAGATAAAATCGAGCGCTTCAGCTCCGTCTTCAGCCAAATGAACCGAGTTGGCCAAATTGTTTTTTCGAAGTGACCATATAGTTAATTCAGCATCGTTTGGATTATCTTCAACAATTAATATTTCTATCTCCTGATAGTTTTTCATCAGAATTAAGTTAGATATAAATTAATTTCATTCAAATATAACAATCATATCCTCAATATGATGTTGATTTACATCTAAAATAAATTGAAAGTTTATTGACACGGCTATTCCTGATCTTTTGATACAAATTCCTGATCTTTTGATACAAATTCCTGATTCGGCAGGGTAAAATAGAAAGTCGCTCCATTTCCCCAAAATACTTTCGGCCTATATCCGGCCATTGTGCCGGTGAATGATGCGTTGAACAATGGCGAGCCCAACACCTGTGCCATCAACTCATTTCGGTTATGCAAACGTTGAAAAACCCCGAACAGCTTACCGACATAGTTCATGTCAAAACCAATTCCGTTGTCTTTAATGTAATAAATTATCTCGTCATCTTTTACGTTGGCGCCAATTCGAATATTGATTTGTTCGTCAAGAGACGAGTATTTGATTGCATTTGAAATCAGGTTAACCCAGACTTGCCTGATTATGCTCGGATCGCCGGTAGCCTGGGGAATTTAACCTAAAGTAAGGTTGAGATTATTTTTGTTCCTTTGGGAGGAGAGTTCCTGTATGGTTTGTTCGATCAGATACTCCATATCGATATTCGACTGTTTAATTTCACTGCGAATGAGCCTTGAAAAGGATAATAAATCATCGATAAGTTGACCCATTTTCGATGCATTGCTCTGAATTATCGAACAGATTCTTTTCCCCTTATCATCAAGTTTGCTGGAATAGTCTTCAATCAGGATACTGACAAATCCATTTATTGCACGTAATGGTGCCCGTAAATCGTGTGAAACAGAATAGCTGAATGCTTCAAGTTCTTTGTTGGCAAGCTGCAACAACTCTGTTTTATTGACTAATTCAATCGATTTTTCATTTAAATTTTCATCCAGGTTTAACAGTGCTTTTTGATGGTTGGATAGTTCAATGGTTCTGTATTCCAATTCATGTGTCCGTTCAATAACCTTTTTTTCGAGAACATCATTAAGTTTCCTGATTTCTTCTTCAGCAAGCTTTCGTTCGGTAATGTTGCAAATGGAATCGTCAAGTAGATTTAATTAAAATTATTTTTCTTTTGAATTGTTTAATTGCTGAATGTTAAAGGATTAATGAACTCTGGATTACTCTTGTTTCTCCTGCGAATTGACCATCCAAAACGAAAAAATATTCAGGTAGTTCCATAATGACTGTTTTACATCTTCAGGAAGATCGAGTTGGCTTAAAACCTGCTGATAACAGTTTAACCAAACCATCCGTGCTTCGGTTGTGATGGTAAAAGGAGCATGTCTTTTGGCAAGCATTGGTTTTCCCCGGTTTTCGTTAAAATATGGATGTCCGCCACAAATTTGAATGAAAAAATCAGAAGATCGTTGTTTGGCTTTGTCAAGCGCTTCTTCGATCCGGGGGAAAAGGTGTTTTATTTCACTTTTACTGATTAAATCGTAATGATCGCTGACCATTTTTCGTATTCCTGCTTCACCCAGAATTTCAAGGATTTGTGGCGATGGTAATGTCACGGCCGGACGTTGGCCAAATTCATATTGATTGATTGTAAAATCCATGGTTTGTTCATTTTTATTTTAAATTCATTAAGATAACAAATTTCAGGCTGATAGGTTGAACTTCATTCTGCAACAAAAAAATACAAATCGTCTGATTGATCGAAAGGTTTAATTGTCAAATCGTTCTTTAGGATTACCTTTGCAGCAAATTAAAAATACAAAACTGTGACTTTTCTGGAATTAAATTTAAGTACGCCGCTGAAAAATGCGCTGATTGATTTGGGTTTTGAGAATCCAACACCCATTCAGGAAGAAGTTTTTCCGGTGGTTATGTCGGGCCGCGATGTTGTTGGAATTGCACAAACCGGAACAGGGAAAACGTTCGCTTATCTGCTCCCGATTCTTCGTCAGTTGCCGTATTCAGAAAAAAAACACCCGCGTGTATTGGTGGTTGTGCCAACCCGCGAATTGGTTTTGCAGGTTGTTGGCGAAGTTGAAAAACTGACCAAATATATGAATGTTCGTGTCATTGGAGTATACGGAGGTACCAATATCAATACACAAAAACAGGTTGTTTTTAATGGGGTGGATGTTCTGGTGGCAACACCCGGACGACTTGTTGATCTGGTGATGACCGGTGTTCTGCGCCTGAAATCGATCCAGAAACTGGTGATTGATGAGGTAGATGAAATGCTGAATCTGGGATTCCGTCCACAATTGATGAGCTTTATGGACAGTTTGCCAAACAGAAGACAGAACCTGATGTTTTCAGCAACCCTGACCCAGGATGTATCGGAACTGATCGACCATTATTTTTATGAACCATTAACCATTGAAATCACTAATCAGCGTACTCCACTGGAGCAGATTACTCAATATTACTATCAGGTGCCGAATTTTTTTACCAAAATGAATTTGCTTGAAAACCTCTTGGGCAATCAGGATGAATACAATCGGGTGATGCTTTTTGTGTCGAGCAAGCAATTTGCCGATCGCATTTTCGATTTGCTGGATCCCCATTTCCCGGAGCAAATCAGTGTGATTCACTCCAATAAATCGCAAAATTACCGGATTAATTCGCTGGAACGTTTCCGGAATGGGACTTCGCGGATTCTGATTGCCACCGATGTCGCTTCAAGGGGTTTGGATATTGCCGATATTTCGCACGTTATTAATTTCGATGTGCCTGATATTCCTGAAGATTACATTCACCGCATTGGCCGCACAGGCCGCAGCGATAAAACCGGAGTAGCCGTTTCGCTTGTAAACGAACCCGAATTGAACTATCTGGAAGCTATCGAAACGTTTATGAACCGTCAGATGGAAGAGAAACCGCTTCCGGAAGGACTAAAGATTTCGAATGTTTTTACTGAAGAAGAACAACCGGTGATGTTCGATAAGGATTATCTAGGAAATGCTTCGATGAAAAATGACACACTCGGAGCTTTTCACGAAAAGAAGGAAAAAAACAAAAAGGTTAATCTGGGAGGGCCAGGTCAGCGAAATCCAAGAAAGGTAAAGCCTGTAAACCGGGGTGTTTTGAAAAAAAGAGCAGCCAAAAAGAAATAGCTGACCGTTCCTGAAATTAACCAGATTCCAATTAAAGTATGAAAAACATAGTGAACATTTTTGTTTTTGTATTTTGTTGGTTTGCAGCACTTCAGACTGAAGCACAATCCAGGAAAGAATTACGCGGCCAGAAAAAATATCAAAGCTCGTACGAAAGTAAAACCTTAAACGGAACTGATTTTCCATTGATAATGCCATTTAACCGGTGGATTGAACCTGCCGGAGAGCAAGTTTATTTTGGCGATGCAGAACTGGAAAATCATGCGCTTGACTGCTCTCTCTCGCCCGATGGAAAGTGGCTGGCCGTTGAGGGGCGCTATTCGGTTGTGATAATTTCCACGGAAACCCACAAAATTGTTCATCGTTTTGTCCTGAAAAGTCATTTTCCTTCCGATGGATTTATGAATACCTTTTCAGGAATAAGCTGGAGAAAAACCAATGAATCGTACGAAATATACTGGAGCACTTCCGGTGCTTCCGGAAAATCGGCTGTCGTTGCTGCATCATGGAATGGAAAAGAAATTCAGGTTTTGAAAACATATCCGTTTGAGGCTGCCGAGAATGTAGTTTCTGCTCTTCCAAACGAATTGCTGATCCGCAGGGAATCAGAAAATACATTTCTGTATGTTGTACTGAATGGCAACAATACGCTCGAAAAGATTGATCTGTATTCAGGAAAAACAATCTGGTCGGTGCCAACAGGTGTAGCGCCTTTCGGCCTGACAGAAGCTTCAGGAAAACTATTTGTGAGTAACTGGGCTGGTTCTGTTCCGGATGAAAATGATACTGATGTAGCCGGTGTGCCCTGGGGAAAGGCAAAAGTTGATCCGGCGACCGGTGCCACGCGTGAAGGAACAGTTTCAGTTTTTGATCCAATTTCCGGAGAAATCATTTCTGAAATTTTGGTTGGTTTGCATCCGAACGATATCATTTCCAGTCCCAACGGGAAATTTGTTTATGTAGCCTGTGCAAACAGTGATCAGGTTTCGGTGATTAATGCAATGAATGATCAGGTTTCAGAAGAAATACCGGTAAGATTACTTGAAGAGAAAAATTCATATTTCGGCGATTCACCCAATGGTTTGGGAATTACTTCAGATGGTAAAACACTTTTTGTGGCCAACGGAATGGATCATGCGCTCGCAGTTGTGCACCTGGGTAAATCTGAGGCTATTTCAGGAGAAAAGGAAATAAGCAGGATTGAAGGATTTATTCCAACCGGAGCTTATCCGGGTGCAGTTAGTGTTTTGCGCGACAGCCTTTTGTTTGTTGCCAATATTGAAGCTGAAGGAGCCCGTATTCCTTCTTTTTCTGAATCCGGAAAAGTTTCCTATAATTCACACCGGATGATGGCATCGGTTTCGGTCATTTCTGTTCCATCAAATCAAAAACTTCAGGTGTATACCGAAAAGGTTCAGAAAATGAATCAGTTATTCCGGATTGCATTAACCGAAAAATTGCCACGTAAAAATGTCGGTCAGGTACCTGTTCCACTGAGGATTGGTGAACCTTCGGTGTTTAAACATGTGGTTTATATCATCAAGGAAAACCGGACTTATGATCAGATTTTAGGCGATATGAAGTCTGGTGAAGGAGATACTAGCCTGTGTATTTTCGGAAATCAGATTACGCCGAATACACATAAATTGTGCAAAGATTTTCAGTTGATGGACAATTATTATGCTTCAGGAAAATGTTCGGCAGAAGGTCATCAGTGGACAGATATGGCCATTGTATCCGATTATGTCGAAAAAAACGTACACGCCTGGTTCCGCAGTTATCCGCATGTTCAGGAAGATGCCCTGGTTTATGCACCGACCGGATTTATTTGGGATAACGCGTTAAAACACGGGAAAAGTGTTCGAATCTATGGAGAAGCCTGTGTTCCTGAATACGATAAAAATCTGAACTGGACTTCGATTTATGAAGGATTTAAAAATGGCAGTCCATTTGTTTTTCAGAATAAAACGACCATAAAACCGGTCGAAAAGATTTTGAGTCCAAATTATCCCGGATACGATAATCATCAGATTCCGGATGTTTTACGGGCCAAATCGTTTATTAATGAACTGAATGCCTACGAAAAAATGGAAGGAGACCAGTTCCCGGAATTAATTATTATTGCTTTGCCGAACGATCATACCGGTGGTACCCGTCCGGATCTTCCAACTCCACGGGCCATGGTTGCCGATAACGATCTGGCCTTGGGCCAAATTATTGAAGCACTTAGCAAAAGCCGGTTTTGGAGGAATACTGCTGTTTTTCTAACCGAAGACGATTCGCAAAACGGTTGGGATCATGTGTCGGCATATCGGACTGTTGGCCTGGTTATGAGCCCGTATTCCCGACTTGCCAAGACTGTTCATACCAACTACAATCAAATATCGATGGTGCGAACCATTGAGCAGATTCTTGGACTTCCACCAATGAATATCAGTGATGCCACAGCGATGCCGATGTTCGACTGCTTTTCTGCTACCCCAGATTTTAGACTTTATCAGTCTGTTCTGAATCAGGTTCCGCTCGATGAAATGAATAAACGTCTGGAGGAACTGAAAGGAACAGCGCTTCATTATGCACGGAAAAGCATGGAATCGCAGTTTGATCACATCGATGCTGGCGATGATAATCTATTTAACCGGATAATCTGGTATGCCATGAAACGAAATGACCCCTATCCGCGCAAATTCAGTGGAAAGGAAGACGATGATGAATAAGAATTAAAATCAAAAAAGAATCCGTTTTTACTTCATGAAAAACGGATTCTTTTTTAATTTTCACCGAATCGCGGAGTTTTATAAATAAACAGGTTTAAGCTGCGAACGTTTGTTTGCATTCTTTGGATTTTCATACACGTTTGGATATTTCAGGTGTTTAAACCCTTTTTTTCCATTGGGTTTGTCGTAAAGTGTAACCCGGGCGATATAGAAGTCACGTTTGCCATTAAAAATAGAAATTGGACGGTCCACGTTTCCTAATTCCAGTTCCGAATTAAAGAATTCATTAAAGATAATGTTTACTGAATCTTTAGAATTCACAAGGTATTTATGAAACGTACGGTTTGTGTGATCTTCAACGGTTATGTAATAACCATTATGGGTATTGGCTACAATTTTTTCACTGGTTGGACGGAAAGAGAAACAAAATATACCAATGATTAAAATGGAAAGTAATTTCATATCGTTATATTTTAATTAATATCTCTGATTAGATAAATTGTCAATTTAATGGTTCCCAATTGAAATTGACGGATGACAAATTAAAGTTAAGTATATTTCAGTTAATTTTTTACAATCCATTCTTCCTAAAATGAAATTTTAGAATATCTGTAATCTGGACTTTACGTGTCCCAGGCCTGCCTTGCCTTCAAATTATAAACCCGCCCAATAACCAAACCCTTGTGGTTGTGATTTTCAGTCAGGAATCGTTTTATTTGGTATACAGACGACCTGGGTTTATAAATTTTAATTAAATGGTTTTCTGATACTCACTTGTTAGATGAATTACGAAAAAAGCCCTCCCCGGAAATACTCCGGAAACGGCTATTGTCATTATAAAAACAGGTCGTTATTTATATTTTTCAACACGAAGTGCCTTGATCTTTTCATCGGTAAGGTATTCTTCAAAATCCATGTATTTGTCGATGGCTCCTTTACTGGTCAGGTCAATTACCCGGTTACAAACACTTTCGATAAACTCGTGGTCATGTCCGGCCATTAATATTTGCCCCGGGTATGTTTTCATGTTGTTGTTAAAAGCCTGAATCGATTCCATATCCAAATGGTTAGTCGGATGATCCAAAATCACCGTATTGGGGTGGGCAAGCATCATTTTGGCAATCATGCAGCGCATTTTTTCACCTCCGGAAAGCACTTTGGCGCTTTTCTGAAGATCGTCGCCCGAGAAAAGCATTTTGCCCAGATACTGACGCAAAAAGTTCTCGCTGGTGTCGCTTGAATAGTTTCCCAGCCATTCGTAAAGCGTTTCGTCTTTGGTAAAGAATTCGGTATTATCAGATGGCAAATAAGCTGATGTAATGGTTACACCCCAATCGAAAGTACCGCTGGTTGGCTGCAATTCGCCACTGATTATTTTGAAAAATGCAGTGACTGCGCGGGCTTCCTTAGCCAGAAATACCGTTTTGTCGCCACGTTCAATGGTGAATGAAATATCAGAGAAAAGTACTTCGCCATCCTGAACATACGACAAATTCTCTACAGTCAGTACACGGTCGCCAGTGGCGCGTTCCTGCTGGAATATAATTCCGGGATAACGGCGTGTTGAAGGTTCAATTTCTTCAATTTTCAGCTTTTCAATCATTTTCTTACGGCTGGTCGTTTGCTTCGACTTGGCCACGTTGGCGCTGAAACGGGCAATGAATTCTAGTAATTCCTTTTTCTTTTCCTCAGCCTTTTTGTTGGCATTGGCTGCCTGACGCAAGGCCAACTGACTTGATTCGTACCAGAACGTATAGTTTCCGGAGAAAGCACGTATTTTATTGAAATCGATATCGACCACGTCGGTACAGACATTGTCCAGGAAGTGACGGTCATGCGATACCACAATCACAGTATTCTGACAGTTCGAAAGGTAATTTTCGAGCCACAGCACGGTTTCAAGGTCAAGGTCGTTGGTTGGCTCATCCAAAAGCAAATTGTCCGGATTTCCAAACAGTGCCTGGGCCAGCAATACGCGAACTTTTTCTTTACCGTTCAGGTCTTTCATCAGGGTGTAATGCATGTCTTCCTTGATTCCCAGACCACTGAGCAAACTTGCCGCATCACTTTCAGCATTCCAGCCGTTCATAGTGGCAAAATCGTCTTCGAGTTTGGCAGCCAAATGTCCGTCTTCTTCAGTGAAATCAGCCTTGGCATACAAAGCATCTTTTTCCTTCATCACACGAAGCAATTCGGTGTGCCCCATCAGTACGGTATCCAAAACGGTATGTTCGTCAAATGCATGGTGATTCTGTGATAAAACAGAAAGACGTTCTCCCGGCCCCATCAAAACCGATCCGCGTGTAGCTTCCAGTTCGCCTGAAATAATCCGCAGTAAGGTTGATTTTCCGGCGCCGTTTGCACCAATAACACCGTAACAGTTGCCCGGTGTGAACTTTAAATTTACATCCGAAAACAATGCTTTTTTTCCGAACTGAATAGCCAAATTTGAAACCGTAATCATGTAAAAAGTATTTTATTCTTTATTTTCTGGGGTGCAAAGGTAGTATAATCCCCTGCAAAACGAAGGGATTTTCGGTTAATAAATTCTTAAAGATCAAATCAATTCACAATTTAAACCAAAGTTTTTAAATGCCTTTGCAATCCGGCATTCCTGAAAATAAAATCCTCCAGGGTTTTAAAACGTTGGAGGATTTTATTTTATGGAATCATTTTAAAATGTGATGTTATAAATTCCTTTGACGAATAACTTCGTAGATAAGCAGTCCGGCAGCAACCGAAACGTTGAGCGATTCAATTTTACCCAGGATCGGGATTTTAACTTCTTCGTCGGCCAAAGCCAAAAGACGCTGGTCGATACCGGTATCTTCAGACCCCATGATGAATGCGATTGGCCCGGTAAGCTCGGTATTGGTGTAAATAGCTTTCGCTTTTTCGGTTGCAGCAACCAGCTTTAATCCGGATTCTTTCAGGAACGAAATGGTTTCTTTTAAACTGCGGGTACGGCAAACCGGAACCAAATGCAAGGCTCCTGCTGATGTTTTGACCGCGTCGGCATTGATCCGGGCAGAACCTTTATCCGGAATAACGATGGCGTTTACCCCGGCACATTCGGCCGAACGAACGATGGCGCCAAAATTACGCACATCAGTTACCTGATCGAGAACCAGCACAAATGGTGTTTCGCCGGCTTCGTATATGGCAGGAATAATATCCTCGATTTTTTGCAGGGCAACCGGCGACACAAAAGCGAGCACTCCCTGGTGATTTTTCCGTGAAATACGGTTGATCTTTTCAATGGGAACATACTGAAACGCAATCTGACGAACACGGATCAGATCGAACAATTCTTTGAATAATTCGCCAACCAAACCTTTCTTGATCAGAACTTTGTCAATTTCTTTCCCAGCCTGAATGGCTTCGATTACAGCGCGTATTCCAAAGACGAGATCGTCAGCTGGTTTGTCTTCACGTTTAAACATGTGTATTTTTCTTAATGATTTTCTTTTCAATTATTCTGTTCCCCGGTTTTCACAATTTACCAGGTCTTTTTTGCTGAAACATCTTCGAGTTCTTCGTTTAAAAGCTCCCATTCCGCCATTTTTTGTTCCAGTTCACGTTTTAAGCGGTCGTATTTTCTGAAAATCTCAGGATCAGAAACATTTTCTTCAGCCATGGATCGATCCATTTCAGCAATTTTTTGTTCCAGATCTGCCACATCTTTTTCGTTCTTTTCGATAGCTTTTTCGATGCGGCTTATATTTTTATTGATTTCCTTGCGTTCGTCGAAACTTAGTTTTTCAACTTCCACTGGCTTTTCAATTTTAACTTCCTGATTCAAAGGTAAATTCTTTTTCTCCAATTCCTTCATCGATTCCATTTTCTTCCGGCGAAGGAAATCGTAGATGCCACCCAAATGTTGTTTTACTTTTTTGTCTTTGAACTCATAAACACAATTCACCAGGCCATCCAGAAATTCTCGGTCGTGCGAAACAACAATGACCGTTCCGTCATAATCGACCAGTGCCTGTTTCAGGATTTCCTTCGAGCGCATATCGAGATGGTTGGTCGGCTCATCAAGTACCAGCAGATTGACAGGTTCAAGCATAAGTTTAACCATGGCCAGACGCGAACGTTCACCTCCGGAAAGTACCCGAACCTTCTTGTCGGCTTCTTCACCCGAAAACATGAATCCACCCAGAATATTCCGGATTTTAGTTCGTATTTCGCCAACCGCAATTTTGTCGATTGTTTCAAAAACAGTCAATTCCGGATCGAGTAAATGTGCCTGATTCTGCGCATAATATCCGATTTTGACATTGTGACCAAGTTTAAAATAACCGTTGTGATCCAGTTCATTCATGATAATACGGGCCAGGGTTGTTTTCCCTTCACCGTTTTTACCAACAAATGCTACTTTTTCGCCGCGCTCAATCGACAAATCGATTTTATTCAGAACCTTCAGGTTCCCGTAACTTTTTGATAATTCCTTAATTTCGGCAACCACTGTTCCGGAGCGTAAAGCCGGTGGAAATTTAATGCGAAGAGCAGAGTTGTCTTCGTCGTCGACTTCCAGTCGCTCCAGTCGTTCAAGCGATTTAATACGCGATTGAACCTGCACCGCCTTGGTAGCCTGATATCGGAAACGGGCGATGAATTTTTCAGTATCCTCAATCATTTTTTGCTGATTGATGTATGCCGCCATTTGCTGTTCCTTCAGTTCGGTGCGCAAAACCAGATATTTGGAATAATTTGATTTGAAATCGTAGGTCCGGCCAAGCGTAATTTCTATGGTCCTGTTGGTAATCGCATCCAGAAAAGCCCGGTCATGCGAAACAAGAACTACAGCTCCGTTGTAGTTTTTCAGGAAATCTTCGAGCCACTGAATGGATTCAATGTCCAAATGGTTGGTTGGCTCATCAAGCAAAAATACATCGGGACGTTTAAGCAGGATTTTGGCGAGCTCAATACGCATGCGCCATCCGCCGCTAAATTCTGAAGTTTGACGGTTAAAATCAGACCGGACGAAACCAAGTCCTGTTAAAGTCCGTTCCACTTCAGCCTCAAAATTATTGCCTCCAAGCATGTGGAACCGATCGTTGAATTCGGTAACATGATCAAGTAAACGATGATATTCTTCCGATTCGTAATCCGTCCGGGTAGCAATCTGGTGGTTAATGTCTTCGATGCGTCGCTCCAGTTCCAGAATTTCTTCAAAGGATGTCACTGCTTCCTCAAAAACTGTTCGTCCGTCGAAAACTTCCATGTGCTGTGGCAAATACCCCAGACGCACATCCGAAGGTACTGAAACAACTCCCTCGTTTGGAATTTGTTGTCCTGCTAAAATCTTGAGCATGGTCGATTTACCTGCTCCGTTTTTGCCAACCAGACCAATCCGATCTTTGGGACTTACTAAAAGTGAAATCCGTTTAAAAAGTTCGAATCCTCCAAAACTGACAACCAATTGATCAACCGAAATCATATTCTATAAAATTGAGGGTGCAAAGATAGAAGAAACAATCGGAATCGGGAAAAGATTCCCATTTGCGAATTTCAGATTTCACATTCGATCATTACACAGTAGGGTCAGGACATGTCCTTACCCTACTAAAGTGCCAGTCGTACCGGAACTTTCATGGCAGTGGTGTCCCTGGTTCGTTTCCCGAATTCTAGTTCCTGAATCTTTACAGAGTTGGTGTTCGAAAGTTTGGTTTCCGACATTTTCAACCCAAAATCATAATTGAGCCATCCCTGGGTAATTGGCGAAGCGATGTAATATTCAGAATACGGCGAAAAGCTGAGCAGGTCGAGCCGTTTCAAAGTAGCATTCATTTCAATATCCATCATATTCACCATACTCCAGACAGTTTTACCGGTCAGGGTACCTTTGTTGTTTAACCCGGTTTCGAAGGTTACGGGTATTTCGTTTGCACTTTGGGTCAGACCGGTCATGGTGAGATTCAGATCATTCAACACATAGGAAAACGGCCTGTTTAGCGCGTTATCTTTAATAGAAACCATACCCTTAATTACCCGGTTCGTATCAATGCTGTAACTTACACTTGATTCTTCGGCGGTTGATGTTCCTGAAGCTGCAGAAATTGAATCACTGCGGAAATAGGGGAGGAACAAGCGTTCAAGATTGGTCATATCCCGATCCCTGATTACCAAAAGATTTGGCTCTTTTACTTCTATTTTGTTAAAACCAAAGTGAAAAGTTTTTAGGTTAATGTCTTGTATACCGGCAGTAACTTCCGGAGCCGAAAGAATGGTTTCCGAACGACCGTCGACCATCGAAAAATTGTTAACTGTTCCTTTTCCTGAAAGTGAAATATTAATGACTTCATCCATTTCACCAAGAATCTTCAGATCGGAGGACAGTGCCCCTTTAATTTCCTGTACATCAAAGTAATCTTTCATGTAGTAAGTGATTGGTTGAATGTCAACGTTTTGGGTCGAAAGATTGATGCTGTATTTCTTTTTTACATTATCTACGGTAGCCTGAATATTTACCTTCCCATTTTCACCCATGGCGAAATCGACTCCCATATCCGATTGTTCGTTGTTCCAGGAAATGAGTGGCAGATTCAGATTCATGTTTTTCAGATCGAGTTTATTGTTGCTCAATTTATCCAGATAATTGACTTTTCCATTGACTAACTGAATGTTTTTGATGGTGAATTTTAAGGCTTCGCTTTTTGTAGTGTCTTTTACCTGGGTTGTGTCTTCTTTTGGGATCAGGCTATCGAAATTGAATTTGTCGTTGTCCTGAATGATCCGGATTTGTGGATTTACCAGCCGGATTTCGGTAAACGAATATTCTCCAGAAGGTAATGTCCACGGATTAAAATCGACATACAATTCTCTGAATGAAGTAAATACATCAACCTGATTGTCTTCATACAGTACAAAATCTTTAACCTGCACGGCCAATTTGAAATAATTAAAATGCAGTTCGCTAATCTGGAGTTTGCGGCCAATGAGTTTTTCGCTGTTTTTCACCAGCCAGTTTTTTGTGAATGCTGAAAGGAAAAAGAGGATGACAACAATGATCAGGGTACTTATTCCCAATATATAATATCTTTTTTGATGCGCGCCATGGTGAATTTGTTTTATAAAAATTAGTGAGTATTTGATATCCCGGTCGGATTTTGCATAAAAAAACCGGCAGTTTCAGTATTTGTACCTGAAGCTGCCGGAAGTCTTAAATGAATACTGTAAGAATCTATTTTTTTCCTGAATTGCTTACAAAAGCAATGTGTTTGCTGTCGGGCGACCAGGAATTGACGTTAATTGTGCCCTGTCCGCCAAACAGATAGGCGATCACTTTTGGAGCTCCACCTGAAACCGGCATCAGCCGCAACATAACCTGTTTGTAGGAAGGATGCGAATTGAATTCAATTTCAGGTAAAAATGAAATGAAAGCGATCCATTTTCCATCCGGAGAAATATGCGGAAACCAGTTGTTGTATTCGTCGAAGGTGAGTTGTTCCTTTTCGCTTCCGTCCGGTTTCATGCGCCACAGCTGCATGGTGCCAGATTGGCTGCCATTGTAATAAATGTATTTTCCATCCGGAGAATATTCGCAACCATCAACATGTTCACCCGGCTTGTTGTCGGTTAAAGCAACTTCCTTGTCGCCTTTGATTGAGTTTTTGTAGATGTTGTAAATATTGCTTCCATTACGCTGTGCCACATAAACCACTTCCTTGTTGTTGGCTGACCAACCATGTAAATAGGAAGGTGTATCCTGAGTAACCAGCTGTGGTTCTCCTCCTTCAAGTGGTAAGACATAAACTGTTGAACCACCACCATTTAATCCTGCGCGATGACTGCTTATTCCCAGCATTTTGCCATCGAACGAAATACAATGGTCGTTGTTGTTATTTTTTGCCGATCCGGTATTCAGCTTTTCCGGTTCACCACCTTCAACCGGCATTTTGTAGATCGAACCATCCATGTTGAAAAGTAACTTTTTGCCATCGGGCATCCAGTTTGGGGCTTCAAACCGCGAGTTTTTGTCCATTATAACTTTGCGTTTACCGTCAAATACATTCATCGTTTCCATGCGGCAGCCTAACCAACCTTGTTTGTTTGGGTCATAGGTGTCGGCAACAGGCTGGTCAATCCGGACATTCCAGATTTTAGCGGTTTCAATCACATCCGGATCGTGTGAGCAAATGAACAGACCGGCTAAAACTTCGTCGGGCATATTTTCCATGTTGGTTTTTCCAATCAACTGAAGCGGTTCGCCCGGATGAGCAGCGCGCATAATCATTGTTTTTCCGGATCGTTCGAGCTGAAGAATGGAATAAAATGGTTTTGCGCCCCTGATTTCGTCCTGAGGATCACGCATATTCGCGTTTTCGAGTACCCGCCACTGAAGGGTGGTCAGTCCGTCGCCATGCAAAACCGCTGAACAATGAACTGCATTGTCTTTTTCCGAAGCACGGACCATCCAGCCAATCTTCCGGTGAACCGGATTTTCTCCAACAAAGGCAAAATTGGCAGTCAGGATAAAATCGCCTTTCAGCTTGTTGTACAGGTAATGAAATTCGTCGCGGCCAAACCAAATGTTGTAGCCTGCTCCTGAAATGGTGTAGGTTTGTGTTGATTCCTCAAATGCAGCAGATCCGGCAAGCTTTGGAGAGCCGATATCAGCGTTCGATTTGAAAATGCCGACAGGTTCCTGTGCGAATGAAGTCATCACAAGCATACAAAAAAGAATTAGAAATGATTGTTTCATAATGCGTAGATAAGGTTTCTTGTTTGGGTTATTTCAGCCCGAAGATATAAAATTCGGTTTAAAATTCAGGAATCATTTTGTTGTTTTTACACTAAGCTTGAAATGAAAATTAGTTGAGTATTTTTTTGCTAAAGTAATATCGCAACTTTGATGAAACGAGATCAGGTCATTAAATGGTCATTTCTTGACATTAAGTTGAAATAAGATTGAATGAATATCTATGGAGAATTGGAATTTGTGTCAAGTTTAAAATAGATATTGAAAATTTCAGCCGCATAGCGGTGACATGACAATAAAAACTATAAAATCGACACCCAACTGCTTACTTTTGGCATCTGATAATTTAATTACTTTTGCTGAAAATTTTAAAAATCATGGGACGAAGCAAAAAAAGCAAACCAATATACCAGGGAGTGACTATCACCGACATCGGTGCCGAAGGAAAAGCGATTGCACGTGTCGACGATGTGGTGGTATTTACAACGCATGTAATTCCGGGCGATGTGGTTGATCTGCAGGTGACTAAAAAACGTACCAAATATATGGAAGCCAGGGTTATCCGGGTAGTGTCCGAATCACCCGATCGGGTTCCTGCTTTTTGCGAGCATTTCGAAGTGTGTGGTGGTTGCAAATGGCAGTTTCTTCCCTACGAAAAGCAGCTTTTCTACAAACAGAAACAGGTTTCCGATCAGCTCCGTCGGATAGGACGCATTGAATTGCCTGAAATTACTCCAATTCTGGGTTCAGCAAAAACTACTTTCTACCGCAATAAACTCGAATTCGGATTCTCAAATAAACGCTGGCTGACGCACGAAGAGATTGGAACCGGTTTGGAAGATCTTCAAATGAACGCGCTGGGATTTCATGTTCCGGGTTTATTCGATAAAATCATCGACATTAAAAAATGCTGGTTGCAGGGCGATCCTTCAAACGATATCCGGAATTTCATTAATAAGTACGCCAACGAAAATGGGTTGGAATATTTCGACCGGAAGATCCAGGCAGGTTTGCTCCGGAACATTATTATCCGTACTTCAACTACTGGCGATTTGATGCTGATTGTTTGCTTTTTCAGCGACCAAAAAGAAAACCGGGAAAAGCTGATGGCTGCAATTGCTGCCGAATTTACGCAAATCACTTCGCTGATGTATGTGATAAATGGAAAAGGAAACGATACGATTCATGATCAGGAGATAGTTTTGTACCGGGGAAAGGATCATATTCTGGAAGAAATGGAAGGTCTGAAATTTAAGATCGGGCCGAAAAGTTTTTACCAGACCAACTCGGAGCAAGCTTACGAATTATATAAAATTACCCGTGAATTTGCCGGATTGAAAGGCGGCGAAGTGGTTTATGATTTATATACCGGAACGGGTACGATCGCTAATTTTATTGCCCGTGGGGTGCAAAAAGTGGTAGGCATCGAATATGTGCCTGATGCGATTGAAGATGCTCACGTGAATTCGGAACTGAATGGAATTTCAAATACCAGCTTTTTTGCGGGTGACATGAAAAAAATCCTGACCTCGGATTTTATTGCCAAAAACGGACGGCCCGATGTGATTATTACCGATCCGCCACGCGCAGGAATGGATGAAGAAGTAGTGAAAACCATACTGGAAGCTGCTCCTGAAAAGGTGGTTTATGTGAGCTGCAATCCGGCCACACAGGCGCGCGATCTGGCTTTAATGGACGAAATGTACCGGGTTACACGCATTCAACCTGTTGATATGTTTCCACACACACACCATGTGGAGAATGTGGTGCTTCTTGAAAAAAGATAATCTGGAAACAAAATTATCAGGCCACAGAGTTAAAGAGTTTCAGCAGAGAACACAGAAGTCATTTCTCAAAAAAAATGATTTTATGATCTCTGTTTTATTTCTCTTAACCCTGTGGTTTAATTTTTTATTAATTCAAAGATTGTAGATTCAGCAAAGCTTCAGGAACATATTGGTGCAGGCTTCTGGTGATGTCGCAGTTTTCCAGTTTTTCACAATTGGCGCAGGTCTCAAAATCTTTGGAATTTACACATTTTCGAATTTCACATTCAGAGCAATGTGAGAATTTTACTCCTTCTTCCCGGCAACCGGTACAATTGATCATTTCCGGAGTCATTCCGGAAGCTCCGTATTGAACTTTCCATTTCTCGGCAGTCTGTGCACGCATTTCATCATCGTCGGCCATGGTTGCTATTCTTGCCTCGCAAGTAGCACAATTCAAACCACAACAAGCAATCAGTTTTTCCATCGGGTTAGATTTTAATCGGTTAATAATTATTTTTCAGGTTTTATTTCTTTCTTTTTAAATTGTTGTAATCGATGTAATATAAGACTTTTAACGATAAACTATTTGCCTGATTGAGCCAGGTATTGCTAAGATTATCGAAATAATTTCGGATTACCTGGTCTTCATTGGTGTACGACGACGATTTCCATGCTACCGACATCTCAGAGCCAGGAGCAAAAATCCACCTGAAAATCAGATCGATGGTAAAGGCATTGTAATTCTGATTCATATTTTCACTATACAGCGGATCTGTTTTAAGTGAACCATCGCCTTGCAACAGATAATAGATTTTGTTTTCGGCGCCCGACCAGTAATGGCGGATCCGAAGTCTTAAACTGGCTTTATTGTTGATCACATAGGAACTCGATAAAATATTCGAAAACGTATAAACATTTCGTTTGGCGAAAGTTACAGAATCTTCAGCGCTGTTTTTGTCAACAAATCCGACTCCATTCATGGTGTTGTTAAAACTCAGTCCGTAATTCATCCTAAATTGTTGCCCCAATCTGAGATTAGCTTCCAAATCGCCAAAATCCGAAAATTGGTCGGTTGATGGTTGTTTACTGTGGCCGTAATGAAAATAGAAACTTAGCTTTTTTCGTGCATCTGTACTCAAATTGAAATTATACCGGTAGGCAGGTGGACTCAGATAAAAACGATTCTTTACCCGTGGCTCATAATAGTCGTATTTGTCAGTATTGTAATTTCCGTTTACGTTAAAGTAATAATTGTTCTTGAATACAACATTCGCGTTGTATCCCAATTCATGATCGTAAATCGTATTCGGATTGAATATCCGGATGTAATTCCACCAGATATTTCCATTGTATTCCCTGATCTTCCAAAACGGTTCAATCTTCTGAAAATACAGGTAGGATTCAGTTATAAGCTGGTTATTTCGCTGTAAATACCCTAAATCATTCGGATTGTATTTGTCGGTATACAAGTTCTGTGAAACCCCATATTGAAGTTTTCCCTTGTTTTTTTCGATGCCTAAAAACCGTAATAACCATTGTCAATTATTTCGTCGCCTCTTGAACTAAAACCTCCTTTCCCTTTCACGGCATAAGTTTTTTCTTTATTCCTGAATTGAAATTCGGTAGCCGTTACATTTGCCCGGAACGAACTGTTTGCCATGGATACATTGGTGTTAATGAGGCTGATGTACGAATTGTTTTTTAACGATTTGTCAAAAACAGAAACATTGTAGTTGGTGAACGGCTGTACCAATACTTTTCTATTTTCTCCGGAAATGGTATCTTTTAATCTTTCATACGAATTCAACGACATGGCATTTAACATCCCAAAACCCCAACCTTTGGTGGTTCTTCCTGAGATTTTACTTGCATTAATCAATTGCGTTTCACTTGGATTAAAATCAATGATCTCGTTTGTGGTTAGTTCATCGTCGGCCGAAAATTTCGGGCCGGCACCGATGCGTCTCGAATAGAAGATGTTCCCACGTTGAAAGAGTTCGGTCCCTTCAGTAAAAAACTGCCTTTTTTCATCGAAATACAATTCATACGGCGAAAGATTCAGTTGTTGATCGTCTGATTGTATTTGTCCAAAATCCGGAATAAGCATCATATCCAGCGTAAAACTTTCGCTGATCCCGTATTTCATATCCATTCCGCCCTTGTATAAAAAGTCGGATGAAGATTCTTTCCCTTTCGTTTCGAAATAGGTCGCAAAATATGGGCTGAAAGATAACCGGACCGGAGGGGTCACATCTTTAATGCCGTTTAATTGTCCTTCCTGATGGATAAATCCGCTAACGTTTCGGTCAACAAGATTCCATGAATTGTTTGAGTTGTAGCGTCTGATATTACGGAACATGTTCAAGCCCCAGGTACTTCCGGCTTTTTCTGAAAACCTTAGAGCTGAAAACGGGATGCGCATTTCAACAACCCAGCCTTTATCCGTAATCTTGGTTTTACTTTCCCAAACTGCATTCCAGTTTGCATCTTCGCTGTCTGAATCACTTTTTACAGCTTTTACATCAACCTGAACACCTGCCGGGGTGATGAAAAATCCGTAAGCCAGTTGCCCCTGGTTGTAAGGATCAATGTATACGCCGAAATAATCAGACATCCCGATGTTATCGCGTTCGGTTAATAAGTTGAAAATGCTGTCCGGAGCACTGTCGTAAAGCATTGCGCCTACATAGATAGCAGAATGATCGTAAAAAAAGAAAACTTCGGAAGGCTGAAAAGAAGGTTTGCCATTGTATGGCTGAAGCTGGACAAAATCTTTGGCTGGCGCAATTTGCTGATAAACTGCTTCGTCATGAATTCCATCGATTATTAAAGGGGAGGAAATCCGAAGAATATCAACATTTTTCTTTTCCTGGCCCATTCCGTTATATGCCAGGAAAATAATAAATAAGAAGAGAATATAATTCTTCATCACTATTTTCTTTCAAATCAATCATTTGTTCATAATCAAAACTAAAGTATTTGCAGAGAGTAGAAAATGAGTTTCATTTTTAAGACTGTTCAAACGTTGTGCTTTTCTTTGAAACTGAAGGATCAAAAAGTAAAAATTATTGGTTCCGGAAATAGAGTTTAAAGGTTGCTTTTTAAGTTTATAATCAAATTTAAGGCATTTGACTTAAAACTTCATTTGAAATTCAGGATAAATGCCCGAGGTGATAATATTCTTTTTTGCGCAGAAATCAGAACCTGGGAAAGAATAAAGCTAGCCTGGGCAGAGTAAAGCTGAAAATAATTTCAATTTGTAAAGTTTATCTGCAGTTACCTGTTTATCTTTTTTGACCAGAATTTTGTAGAATTACTGATCTTAACCAATATAATTCCCCTGACATTTAAAGGCAGAAATGTGTTTTTAGAATTCAGTTTCTTCGATTGAAGAAGTCTGCCATCGGTGGAATAAACAGATACTATTTCACCGGTTTTGGCATAAACCCGGATGCCTTTTTTGTCAGGAATTACGGAATAGTTATCACTGGAAACAGTTGGGATTGCCAGTGAATTTTCTGTGATTTTACCAACTCCACTGTAAGTTTTTACATTATATGGTACATCTGCATCTACAAAGCTTGAAACCGGTATTGAATTCTTTTTCAATCCGAATGATGTATGGCTTCGTCGGATTTTCCACTTACTGTTTTAATCCGGTAAATGTTTCCGGAGTAACCGTCCCGCCACCCATGCCGCCGGTTGTTTCACCATGGAGTGTGGCAAAACCAATCATTCTAATGTTGGGCGTTTGTGCAGCTATTTGTCCTGAAGTCAGACAAAGAATAAATCGAAAAATTCATTATCGTGTTTGATGTGAATAGGAAGCAATTAAACCACAAAAACAAAAATGAACGGTCGTTTTTGATTTTGAAAGATTGGTCTCAGAATAATTTAAATGCTTTTGAGTTTTTCAATCGCTTTTGTTACGATTTCCAAATCGCTTGTACCCCGGAAACCGCTGAATCCAACTGATAGATTGGTTCCTGACGGAAGAGTGACCGGTTGACCACCCAACCATCCTACCAAATCCGGAAGTTTAATTCCAAATTGTGCCGGATCAATCTGATCGGAAAATACCAGTTTTTCGTAATCGTTGGTTTTCATACCGGTAATCCAAACCTGGCTTGCCTTTGTAGATGCGATTCGAAATGATTCGCGGCACCTCAGTTTATCCGAACCAAAAACTTTTCCGTAAATCCGGCCATT